>CAXMNC010000035.1:0-14742 GCA_964194625.1 Acidiferrobacterales bacterium | reverse complement strand
CTATCAAGTCGATTATTTCCGTTCGCTTAATGAATTCAGCAGCATTGAGTGAATTGGGTGTAGGTCGAGCGCCATGTTTGACCAACCGCCTTACTATCTGCATTGAACAAATTTGATGGCAATGCGTGTAGCCTTGTGGCTTTACTTGGAGGTCTGCCAGGCGTCCAAAGCCTGTCGCGCACCACTTTTTGCCTCGGCCAAAGGCACGTCGTCTGATGCGGTCCTCGCAGCCAGCTCGATCACGTAGCCGTTCGGGTCTCTGAAGTAGATGGACTGGACGAAACCGTGATCGGCGATCCCTCGCGTCTCTATGCCCTCGGCCTTACCCCGGGCAAACATGTTATGCAATGTCTCGTGATCTACCTCAAGCGCGATGTGTAGGTCATAGTCGTGCTGATCTTTAAAGTCGAAGGGGTAATCGGGTGCCTCGAAAAATGCTAGGAATGATCCGTCATCCATTTGGTAGAAGGAGTGCAGCACACTGGTCTTGCGGCCCGTTTTCGTTTCCGTGATTTCAAAGGCTTTCACAAAGGGTAGGCCTAGGAACCCCTCATAGAATTGCCGGGTCTCTTCGGAGTCGCGACAGCGGTAGGCATTATGGTGAAGACCTTTGATCATCGCAGTGTCCTCCGTACCAGGAAGTCGCGTTGACATCATCGCTAGATTCGAGCGGAGATGTTCGCTGATAGCCGATATTGGCACCTTGGCCGAATGTCTGCAATGGGTCGGCAACAGACCTAATATCAGGTCTATGCCGTGAGGGGTAGTGAGAGATTGGCGTTCAAAAACCCCGCAAACGACGGCCTGATCTTAGTGATGATGCGTTGCCTGAGTTGGCAAAGACAGTACATAGCCTTTCGAGAGTGTGTTTATCCAGCAAATCGATGTCTGGGATGGTGAAGCGGACGTGGCTTGACGTCGCTGGTCACCTTTGCGCTCGATCCTCGAGGGGAGTGAGTCGTCCTGGTACAAGTTCGATGCCGGTCGCGGCAGCAAGTGCCCAGTAAAGCGCCGTGTCGGATCCAATAACCGGCCGGGCCGCGATGGCTTGGAGCGTCTCGTGACAAGCTAGTGTTCGGGCGCCGGCCCCAGTCACCACGATGGCATCGGCGTTGCCGTATTCTCGCACGAGTCGTTCGACCGAGGTCGCAATCAGTTCATTGGACGGGTACCAATGATCTCGGTCGCCCTCGTCGTGGAGTGGGCGTAGGCGCTGGTCGGCCATCGTACGGGCCACAACTTCAAATCCGCTCTCGACCATGAATCCGGCCCACCGGTCGCGCCATAGGTTCGAATAATAGGTACACGCAAGTCCGACACGTTTGGCTCCCAACCTTCGGAGTGCCATCACGATCGATGCGCTCGCGAAGACGATGGGGATGCCCGCGGCCGCCTCGAGCCTTTCCCGGTGACCCATCGCCTGCTCGGCTCTCGAGAACCCCGTCCAGCCGAACGGCGTGCCGACGATGCCAACCGCGTCGCACCCGATGTTGCCCAACACCCGGCAGCCGCGGATCAGCTCCTCCTCGACGGCCGCGACGTCGTCGAAGTCGAGCAGCGTTATTGGGTACTGCTGAGTCACGACACACTCGACACAGACGGTCGGGAACTCGGCGGGCGTGGGGTCGACCCAGTTTGGGGGTGAGATGAACCCGATCGTCTTAGGCCCGGTTGTCATAGCGACCAGTTTTACATCCCCCCTCCACAGACGCCACTCCTGACATCCTTGCCGCTATGGAGCAAGCCGCCTTTCAGGTCTGTACGTGGAAGCGCAGTTAGAGATCGGCATTCAAGAAACCCGCAAACGACGACCCGATCTTAGTGATGATGCGTTGCCTGAGTTGGCAAAAACAATACGTGGGTTTTCCGGAAACGGCGTCACGAGGTCTGCTCACGGCCTGATCTGGACTCTGCCCCGGATCAGTAATACGGTATCGGTCCCCTACACCAGGATTCGATACTCATGCTCGAGCAAGCACGTACCGAACTCGCTCCCACCGGCGTCCTTCGCGCCGGCATCAACATGTCCAACTTCCTGTTGGTTACCGGAGAGACCTCGGAGGGCGATCCGGACGGTGTCTCTCCCGACATGGCCCGGGCAGTGGCCGACCGCCTGGGCGTTCCCGTCAATTTCGTACCGTTCAAGACTCCGGGCGAGCTGGCGGACGCCGCGGTGGAAGATGTTTGGGACATCGGCAACATCGGCGCCGAACCCGAACGCGCGAAGCACATCGCTTTCACGGCAGCTTACGTGGAGATCGAGGCCACGTACTTGTTACCGGCGGGATCGCCGATCCAGAGCATCGACAAGGTAGACCGCGAGGGCGTGCGCATCGCTGTATCCGCGCGCAGCGCCTACGAGCTCTGGCTTAGCGACAACATCAAGCATGCGGAGCTGGTAATGGCCAAGGGACTCGACGGTTCCTTCGACACTTTCGTCGAGCAGAAGCTGGAGGCCCTGGCAGGCCTGCGGCCACGCCTCGTCGACGAAGTTAAGAAGCTCCCGGGCGCACGAATACTGGACGGAAAGTTCACCGCCGTGCAGCAAGCCATCGGCGCCAAACTCCACCGCGAAGCCGGCGCTGCGTTCCTACGCGACTTCGTGGAGGAAGTTAAGGCAAGCGGCTTCGTGGCAAGTCTCATCGAGAAGCACGGCGTGTCAGGCCGGCTCACCGTGGCACCGCCCGCTTGAGGGTCACCATATCAGCATGCCGTCGAGGCGCAGTTACAGATCGCCGTTCAAGAAGCCTGCAAACGACGGCCTGATCTTGGTGATGATGAGGTGCTTGCGTTGACAAAGTCAGTACATGGGTTTTCTAGAGATGGCGTCGCGAGGTCCGCCTTCGGCCATGAGCGGTCATTCAAGTCTTCTTTCATCTGCTTTCTCCTGTATATTAATTAGCCTAAAGCAGTTACACAGTTCTTTTCACAGTCCCAAAAGTTGCCATATATAGTCAAATTAATACGCGGAAACACGTTTTCCGTATAATCACAGGTTAAGGCAGCTGATGGTGCATGTGATCTCAGATGACGAGCAAGCCACCTCACCGGAGCATAGGTATGTCCGATACGACTCCACTTGAGCGACACCACGACCCAAAGGACTTCTCCGATCGGATTGCTTATGCTTTTACCAAGCTTCTGCGATTCTTCGCCGACACGTTCTTCGCCAAACGATATGGTCACCGTGCCGTTGTACTGGAAACGGTTGCTGCCGTGCCAGGTATGGTCGCTGGGGCTCTGCAACATCTGCGTGCCTTGCGTCGCATGGAAAGCGATCGCGGCTGGATCCGCACGCTCCTCGAGGAGGCGGAGAACGAACGCATGCACTTGATGACCTTCATGCACATCGCCCAGCCCTCGCGGTTTGAGCGCTTGCTAGTTCTGCTCGCCCAAGGCATTTTCTACAACTTATTCTTTCTGCTTTACCTATGCTCGCCAAAGACCGCGCACCGTATTGTGGGCTACTTCGAAGAGGAAGCGGTCTACAGCTATACCGAGTATCTGGCTGGCGTGGACAACGGTACTTACGCCAACGTCCCGGCGCCTCAGATCGCTATTGATTACTGGAAGTTACCGCCCGACGCACGGTTGCGCGATGTCATCGTCGTAGTCCGCGCGGATGAGGCCCACCACCGCGATGTCAATCATCAATTTGCTGATGAGCTGGCTTGATCAGAATCTATGATTCCGACGACGAGCGGGGCGAATGGCCGCTTTGGGTCTAGGCTGTGTGAAAACTTAAGCGCAGCTTTCTAAGCGGGAGTGCGATATCCTTATTTGCGTCAAACAGAACCCAACGATCCTCAGCGCCGCGTTATTGGTGCGACTCGGTGGGAGAGAATTTCGCCACTAAACAAAATTTCGGAGTTCTCACACAGACTCGGTCGGAAGTAGACCTAATATCAGGGCTGTGCCATGAGAGAGGGTTAGAAATCGGCGTTCAAGCAGCCCGCAAAGCCCAGCCTGATTTAAGTGATGATGCGTTACTTGAGTTGGCAAAGACAGTACGTGGGTTTTCCTGAGCGACTTATTGATCGAGCATGCGGACGACAGAGCGGGCCCGATCAAAGGCACCTCTGAAATCCCCCATCGAAAAAAATGGGGCCAAGATGAACAAGTATATCGACACCATAGTAGTTGGAGGCGGTCAAGCTGGTCTTTCGGTTAGCTGGCATTTGAAACAGGTTGGCCGGGAACACTTGGTTCTCGACCGCGGCAGCATCGGGGATACCTGGCGTCAGCGTTGGGACTCGTTCTGCCTGGTCACCCCGAATTGCAACTGTCAGCTGCCAGGATTTCCGTACGACAGTGACGATCCCGACGGCTTTATGCTGCGCGATGAGATCATCGCGTACATCGAGCGCTTCGCGAGGAGCTTCGATCTACCGATTCGCAGGGGTGTGGAGATTCGACAGGTAGGCCTTTTGAGCAATAACGGGCGGTTTTCCCTGGATACATCCGAAGGCCTATACCAGGCGAACAATGTCATCATCTGCGTTGGCACCCATCAGCATCCAAACTACCCGGCATGGGGTAAAAAGCTCGCCGACGATATCCTGCAGCTTCATACCCGCGACTATCGAAACCCTACGCAATTGCCGGATGGCGCGGCCCTAGTGGTGGGAAGCGGGCAGTCGGGCTGCCAGATAGTAGAAGATTTGCTCGAATCGGGTCGCGAGGTCCATCTATGCGTTGGCAAAGCAAGTCGCATCCCGCGTCGCTACCGGGGCCGCGATATCATCCATTGGCTTGTCGATGCTGGCCGCTACGAGGTGCCAGTCGATGAGCATCCGGACGGCCGTGCCATCCGCTTCAAACCCCATGAGCATCTTTCCGGCCGTGACGGGGGAAGGACCATCGATCTTCGCCGCCTGGCGCTGGACGGAGTAAAGTTGCACGGTCGTCTGTTGGATGCGGAGGGCTACCAAGTGCGCTTCGCAGATGACCTCTCAGAAACCCTTGACGCCATCGACGAGGACTGTCGTGAAACCCTCGAGCTCATCGACGAGTACATTGAAAAGAGCGGCACTGAGGCACCGAACAGCGATCTGGAGACATTTGACTGGCGACCGGAATCGGATTCGGCGGCGCTCGATCTCAGGCAGGCCGGCATCAGCAGTGTTATCTATGGCACAGGCTTTCACTTTGACTTCGGTTGGATCGACCTACCGATCTTCGGCGAGCGTGGCTACCCGAGCTACGAGCGCGGTGTAACCGAGATACCCGGGGCCTATTTCGTCGGTCTGCACTGGCAACATACCGCGGGCTCCGGATTGTTCTACCAGGTCGGGCGCGATGCTAAATACGTGGTCGATCACCTCTGTCGCGTCGTCTAGTGATCGGTAGAATGTCTCTTCTTGGCTAGTTCCAGCCATTTACGGCGAATGTCCGCACTAGATCGGAAGCGAACCTAATATAGCGTCTGTGCCGTGACGGCAGTTAGAGATCGGCGTTCAAGAAACCCGCAAACGACTGATTTTGGTGATGATGCGTTGCTTGAGTTGGTAAGGGAAGTACATGGGCAGAAGCTGAACCAAACACAGTAACTATTTGTTACTAGACTTGACCCCTTTTCTTTTCTGTATCTTCTGAAACGACGGCCAGATCTTAGTGATGATGCGTTGCTTGTGTTGGCAAAGTCAGTACATGGGCTTTCCGGGATGATGTCTAACACGGAATGTAGTATTGCAAGCGCCACCTAACCCCCTTTCTTCTTTTCGACAGTTGCACCCGCATCGACAAGTGCCTTGGCGAAGGTTGAGCCAGCTCCCCGAATCCCAAAACTTCAATTCTTATCATGACCGTGGTCCGTTCTCGACGCTGCGCATAATACGCGGCAATCCTAGGTGTGCCCACCCGCCGCCTTGCGCTGACGCACTAGAATCTGCTGGAGCGTTTGTTCGTAACGCTCAAGCAGGGGTCCGCCCAAGTACACGGCTTGTCGTACAGCTTCTTCAGCTTCCTGCAACCGTCCCTGATCTGCCAAGACCTGTGCCAGATTGTTGAACGCTGGCGCAGCGTTTGGATGATCCCGAGTCGCTCGCCGGTACGCTGCTTCGGCCCGCGGGAGGTCATCTAGCGCATAATGACTGTTCCCGAGACCGATTTGCGCAGCGAGATTCCCCGGCCAGCGAGAGAGAACGGTCTTGTAGGCCACCCTAACGTCATCCCAACGGCGCACGCGTTCGAGCCCTAGGATTGCTTGCACATAGGGCATTACCTCCGCTGTGTGCGGCAGGCGGTCGGGTGACAGGCTTACCATCGCCCAGTATCCTCCGCGCTTCCACGTGCGTTCGAACACCCGCAATGAGACGATGTGGCGCGCCTCGCGACCGGAGCGCAGAACAATCTGGCCCGCAGATAGATCAAAGCCAACAACGACCGCATAGTGCCATTTCGGGTACCAGCTTAGTCCCAGGTTTTGCAGCACGAGCACTGGCGTTCCCGTAGCCACCTCGTTTAGGACATCGTTTAGTCGAGGTTTGAGAACGTAAGGGACAAAGCCGTGGCGGCGAGAGGCAGCTAGCAACTCGAGCTGCAGGCTACCCTGGCGTTCAGGTATATAGACCTGGGGGACCAGGGCATCAGGTGTGACGGCCGCGCCGGCCGAGGTGAGTACCGTGGCGAGGGCTGCGGGACCACATTGATAGGCCGTTTGCGGAAAGAACGGGACTTTGGTGAGTTCTACTGGCGGTCTCGGTCCACCGGGCGCGGTCAAGAGTCGGCTGGTCTGAGGCGCACTCGCACACCCTACGGTCAGCAGTGTCCCGACCGCTAAGCAAATAGCTGGAAGCGACCATGCAGCTTTCGTTGCACTCACCATGACGGATGCAACAGCAGAGTTCTTGGTTAGACTAGTCCTCCACAAACGGAAAGATATCTGTATAACCTAGGATATCCGTTATCAGCAAGACGATGAATACAATTAAGGCCACCCCCAAGAAGCCGCCGCCAGCCGGGTGCTTATCAAGTCGACTCGCAAGGCCGTGGACCTCGGCATCAGTAAGACTGTCTACCCGCGCTTGCACATTGGCCGGATCCACCCCACGAGCGCTCAGGTAGGCCTTGACATCGTTTCGATTTAGAAGATCACGGACATGATCACGTTGCTGCTGCGCTTGCTCCGCGTTTACCACGGCCTCCGTGCTGATGATCGCCGCACGGGCAGCCGGCACGTAGGTGCCTAGGCCAAGCAGGCAAAGCACCACGAAAGGAGCGATGGGTCTGGCGAATCGCCGAAATCGTTGCATTGTTAGTCTCCTTTGATGTAATGGCCGTCTATTTTAGCCCCCACACTTCCCTAATTACCTGTCGAAATTTCACTGTGGTCTTGTTCCAGCTACCGCATATCGGGTGGTCTGAACGATTGATAACTTATCCAATCAGATCGTCGGCGCAAAAACTGTGGTGTCGAGACGCTGTACCAGACCGAACGCACGCGCTAGTTGCCTGATTAGCTAGCTAGCGACGCCGTAAATTACATCTAAAACAATTCGTGTATTACGATCTAGCAAAACAAGATCCGCACCGATTCGCACACGCACGTAGGTGTTGGGTAAGGGGGTTAACTGCGCTTCGAGATTGGCCGGCAAGGCACGTCCTTGAAGCCCAGGCGGTAAGGTATCCCGCTTTGCTAAGCCCGGTGGCAGATTACCCCCACGTTTCGCCAGGCCCGGAGGCACCTTCTTTCCCTTGTGCTTCTTGTGATGACGATAATACTGATCGATCAGCCTACGGTCTTGATCGTTGAAGCTAACATCGATCACCCGTTTGTCATCTTTCAGTACGACACGCCCGGAGGTCAGTAGGTCGGTGGCACAACCGTTCGCGAGCAGTGCAACCAGTGCGATCAATAGAAATCTGTACCTGTTCATCTGCGATCCTCCATGACATGAAATAGGCCCAAAAAAGGACCTATGAAAATACTTCCATATAACTTTTATAGTCGATCGCAGGCCGAATGCGAGTTTGTGATGAACCTTATATCCCGTGGAACCGCACCCCCGAGATGAAAACCCCCTGCGCCATCTACGTCAAAGCTTCAAGGCCTCGCCTAGGGAATGGATGAGTGTGACGAGCACGGATACGGGCTGCGAAAAATGCGGCCCTAATTGTCAAAGCAATTGGACGAACGGCCTTACTCCGAACAGCATTTCATGAAGCCAAAACACGGTCGCTGCATATAGCATCAGGCCAACCACAACCACGACAACATCGTTGGCCCTCGATTCAGGCGCACCGGGTATTGGGCGAGCAATTCGACTCTTCATCGAGATACGATCTGCAACGGCCCACAGCAGGAACGCTCCAAACAGCAACATGTCGGCTAGTGTGCCGTTTACCAACAGGTGAGCCAAGGCCCAAATAATGACAGCAACGAGCTGCGGATGCTTTATAGCGCTCTTAATTCGACCAGGGAAATAGGGCGCAAGAAACAGTACGAAAGTTGGCAACAACAGAACGGCGGCCACATGGCGCAACCAACCGGGCGATACATAAAGTAGCGTGGGCACTTGCCTAAGGTCCGCGTAGCCCCTTGCCATAAGAACAATGCCGATGAGTGAGATAACACCGTACAGCAATTTCCAGCCGAGTTCGCTCTTTGCCGCAAGCTTATCGCGTAAGGGCAACGCCACGATGGACATAGAATGCATGCCGAAGAACAACACAAGACCTAGCAGGAGTTGCCACATATAGATAATTCCTGATCATAAATGGAGACTACAAGTCTACCCTTTTTGCTCCTCAAATATATCGGAGCGGGCAGGCTAATAGTCAGTACTGAAGCTGGAATCGTCATCAGACATCGTCCGCGAAGCCCGCGGCAAATCCAGAAAGCTCATGCTCAAGCGTCTGCTTTGGGTCAGAAGCAGGCCCAATATCAGAAGTCTCAGAGACGTGAGAGACAGTTACAAATCGGCGTTCAAGAAGCCCGCAAACGACGGCCTGAACTTAGTGATGATGCGTTGCTTGAGTTGGGAAAGGTAGTACATGAGAAAAGGTGCGAGGCATTCGGGCTAGGTTCATAGAAAACATTGCTACAGGGAATGGAGAGCTATAAAAGTGTTGCGTCCCCTTTTTCGTAGTCACCTCTCGCTACGGTGGTCGCCTCTCAACTAGCCGGAGTTTTTGGCAATACAGCTGGACTTAGAACGCACCGACCACCTGATGAGAGACCAGTGGGTCACCCGCGCGCCCTTGACGCGCGCTTGCTCGACGCTGTCGAACACGCGGTTTGTTCGAGCAGCGCCTCGAATTCACGAGCCGGCAGCGGCTTGCTGGTGAGATAACCCTGAAACTCATCACAGCGACTCGACCGCAACATACGCAACTGTTCCTCGGTCTCGACGCCCTCCGCGACAACCTTCAAATTCAGGCTGTGCCCAAGCCCGATAATAGTGGCTACGATCGAGGCATCATGGCGGTCGGTGGTAATATCACGCACGAATGACTGATCGATCTTCAGGGTATGGATAGGAAACTGCTTGAGGTAAGTCAAAGAGGAGTAACCGGTTCCGAAGTCGTCTATCGCTACCTGCAGTCCCATCCCCTTGAGGTCGTTGAGTATCTTGATGGCTGTCTCTGTGTCTTCCATGACCGTACCTTCGGTGATCTCTAGCTCTAGGCCCTCCGGATCGAGCCCAGTTTGGCGCAAGATTTGTTCTATCTTCCGTACAAGATCTTGGTCTGAGAACTGGCGGGCAGCCAGGTTGATGGCGACTCTAATCGGCGCAAGCCCTGCGTTTCGCCAGGCCTTGTTCTGAGCACAGGCTGTCTTCAAAACCCATTCGCCGATCGGCACGATCAGGCCAGTCTGCTCTGCCAGTGGGATAAACTTTGCAGGCGGCATGAGTCCCTTACTTGGGTGCCACCAACGCAACAAGGCCTCCGCGCCTACGATCTGACCGCTGGAGATCTCTACTTGTGCATGGTAGTAGAGCTCTAACTGATCCTGGTCGAGCGCGTGGCGTAGGCTGTTTTCCATATCCAAATGTTCAATCGCAGCCGCGTTCAGATCCGGGGAATAGAACTGGTAGTTACCCCTACCCTTGGACTTGGCGTGGTACATAGCGGAATCCGCGTTCTTGAGTAACTCATCGTAGTCATCCGCGTCCCGTGGGGATAGCGCAATGCCAATACTGGCGGTGGTGCTTACCTCATGTCCATGGAGCATAAATGGCTGCGCAACAACCGAAAGGATCTTGTCCGCAATTAGTATGATATCGGATGTCACATCTTGGTCGGTCGTGATGTCGGGGATGATGATCGTAAATTCATCACCACCAAGTCGGGCTACCGTATCAATCGCGCGCACACATTGGGTCAAGCGATGGGTTATTTCTCTCAAGAAAAGATCGCCGGCGGCATGGCCTAGCGAATCGTTGATCGACTTAAAACGGTCAAGGTCGAGGAACAACACAGCTACTTGGGTATTATTGCGCTTGGCACGAACGAGCGCCTGCGGTAGGCGATCCTTCAAGAGCGTACGATTAGGCAAGTCGGTAAGTGGGTCGTAGTGTGCTTGGTGGTATAGTTTTTCTTCCCAGTTCGCATTGGATAATGCGACTGTCACTCGATCAGCAAGACGACGGGCTTGCGTGACATCCTCGTCACTAAGCTCGGTGTGTTCCATAAAACCGATGATGATCAATGCAGACAATTCATCGTCGAGAAAGATGGGCAGCACAACATGAGATTTACTGCCTTTTTGCGCTAACGGTTGTAGGTACTTGGGCATGCGTTCGTCATTTCGAATTTTAAAATGCCCAGGGTTATCATAAAGTATCCGTATGTCTTCGGTCGATATTACAATATCGTATGATGTCAGTTCACCAGCGGCGTCTATGCCAGAGAAGGTTCGTCCCGACCGGGGAGAATCAGCATCAATGAGTGTCACACCAACAAAGTCGCAAACGACGATATCGCGCATACGGAGCAAGATAGTTTTGACAATGTGCTTAGTGTCCAACGCCGAAAGTATCAACCGGTCTATTTCGGCCATGGTGGCCATAACGGCAAATTGCCGTCCCAGCCGAAAGGTCATTGTGTTGAAAGAATCGGCAAGTTCTTCGAACTCATCACCACTTTTCACATCGACGCGGGTGTCGAATTCACGATTCGCAATCTTACGGGTACCGTCGCGCAGGCTTTCGAGCGGCACCAAGCTTCGTCGAATTTGGCTGGTGCTAAGCAGCAGAACTAGCAGAACAGCCATCAGGATGACTAGCGGGAAAATCTCTTTGAAGCTTGTTAGCGCCTTGAGCGCTTGCGACTTGGATTCGCCGACAACGACGGTCCATTCTGGAACAAAGAATGCCGCCTTGAGAAAGATCGACCAGAAATTGACCAAATAATCATCCTCGTCTTGTCTCCAAGGCAATTCATGTAGCGCAGAGTGCGCCTGTTCGAGTTTGGCCGTTCTAGTAACGATGTCTGGTACAGGGTGGGAACAAAATAGCACCCTGAATTGCGAACCCAGGACACAGAATTCCATTGTAAGCGTCAATGTATCCCTGATGTCCCAAAGATACACAGTATCTACTTCTCCTACGACAAGGCCACGGACTGGGTTCTTGGGATTAAGCGCTGTGGTTACAAGAATGCGCGGGTGACTCTCATCATGATGCTCGATCGACAAAACGGACTTACCAGCGGCGATGTATCTGTACTCGGCCTTGGTGAGTCCTGGTGGCTTCCGTAGGTCCCCCAGGACTGAAGTAACCTGGTTGGCGTCCGTCACCAGACTGATACCGGTGAATCGCTTTTGCAAACGTTCGCCGAAGCTCTCGGCGATCTTATCTGCAGAGACGCCGGAACCGGTGTAAAACGCAACCATCTGTAACTCGGCTTCTAGCCCCAGTAGCCGCTCCAGGATCGCCATACCGAGGGCCTTGCTCGATTGATGTAGGTGTCGTTTTGTCTGCTCGTTGAGGTGTGTCGTTACCTGGCTAAAAGAGAAGAACGCGAGAGTTGCTACGGGTAAAAGGGCGGATACGATAAACAGAACGAAAATTCGGCGCGCGACCTTGCTGCGAAGGAATGTCACGTCGATTTTCATTGCGAAAGGCTAGTAGTTGATGGCGAGGCCAACAAAGGTGCCATTGGCGGCGCGAACGACATCATCATGGCTGACCTTGGCCGTGAAGGGTTTCTTGCTGTCGCCATCCTTGCCCATGCTGTAGAGGTCATAATCCGAGTTTATTGGATTTAGTTTTTTATCCTTACGCAGGGCCCCTTTCCCTTTTAGACCTGCGCCCTCGATACGCAAGTACTGGTAGGGATTGCCCCATGGATCGATAAAGCCGCCAGCACCCGCGTCGGCGAGCGAATCAGGAAGCTCGCCCTCCCTTGCCTCATACCGCGCGATGATCTGCTCGATCGTTCGGATATCTACCGCGGCATCAACGATGTTCGCCCGATCCACATACTTGTAGTAGGCCGGCACAGCGATACTCGCGAGCGTACCCACGAGCGCAAGCGCAACCAGCAACTCCATGAGCGTAAACCCTAGGTACCGCTCCGATGGTCCTTTGGTAACGTTGGGGGTTGCTGCCTTAAGGTACTTTCCGTAAAAGCGTACAAAACACAGAAAGATCATCGGTCTAGGGGCGTGCAAGTAACAGGCCAAATCTCGTGACGGCTGCGCTATGAAATCCAGGGTCGCGGGCCGGCTTTTTAGCTATGTTATTGAAAACAAATAATGTTTATGTCGAGCGCAAAGGCTTGGTTGACTAACTGGCACTCTGGGCGACACAGCCCGCGGTACACATCTAGCCCGCGCGCGCATAACCACTGCGTTCTTAGGACTGTCGCTGGACTGTTAGTCCAACGACACCCTGGTTGGGAACCAGGTTGTCGGGGGTTCGAGTCCCTCCGGGCGCGCCAATACTTCAATAGGTTACGTCCGTGTAGCCTTTGCTGCTGGCCTTCACTGTGACCGATTTGTGACCACATGCGGACCAGCCACGCGCTCTGCATGCTCCGCCAGGTGACTCGCGCTCAGGTGCGCGTAGCGCTTCACCATGTCCGCGCTTTCCCACGCGCCTAACTCTTGCAGCACATGCAACGGGGTGCCGACTTGAACATGCCACGAAGCCCACGTGTGTCTGAGGTCGTGCCATCTAAAGTCCTCAATCCCGGCACGCTCAAGGGCGTTCTTCCATGCTCTGGTGTTCACGTGTGCCACCGGGGCTTTGCCCTCATAGCTAAACACATAGGTCCCGTGCTTTCCTTGTTGGGCCCGCAACACCGTCATCGCTTCCTTATTAAGCGGCACGGCAATGGCCTTGCGCGCCTTGGCCTGATCGGCGTGCACCCAGGCAACGTGGCGCTCTAAGTCCACCTGTGACCACTGCAGTCCCACTACATTGCTCTTGCGCAACCCCGTTGCCAGGCTGAAGCGCGCGATCGCGGCCAGGTGCGCCGGGAGTTCAGCCAGTAAGCGCTCGGCCTCCTCCCGGGTGATCCACCGAATACGCCGCTTCGGTTCCGGCAGCATCCGGATCGTTGGCACCTTATCGAGCCACTCCCACTCACTCATCGCCCGCCTGAGAACCGCCCGTAGCGTCTCGAGCGTTCGGTTCACCGTGGCGTTACTAACACCGCCGTCCTGGCGAGCCTCCTTGATACGATCGATCCGTTCGCGGGTGATGTCATCGAGATACACCCCGCGAAGGTGGCGATCGAGCCAGCGCAAGTGGTGCTTGTCGTCCCCATGGCTCGCTTTATGAGACGTCTCCTTGAGCCAGCGAACGACCGCTTGCTCCCAGCTCCGTCTGGGCCGTTCTTTGAGTTTATCCCGCCGCCAGCACTCGGCCTTCAACCGGTCGTGGAACTCTTGCGCGGCTTGACGGGCGTCAGTCCCAGTAGACTGGCGTACTCGTTGTCCGCTGGGGGCGTAGAAATCCACCCACCAGAGGTTTGCTCTGCGGTAGAGTGACATACTGATACCTCCTTAGTTGTCACTCGCACCGCTTGCCGAGGCATAGCGTACTGCGAGCGCAGATAGGTAACAAGATCGGCTTCAAAGAACACCCAACGTTTGCCAGGCTTCGCTCCGGGAATCAGTCCCGCTTTGGCTTTTTGGCGCACGGTCTCGGCATTCATGCGCAAGAAGGCGGCCGCTTGTTGAAGGTCAAAGGTCCTCATCTTGAGTGCACCTTTAATAAACGCTCCCGGTCTACCCGTCGCTTCGTGCCATTGCGCACAACGGCTTCAAGCACCAGCAGTTCATAGCGAACGCTGCGCTTGCCGACACGCACGAACGGGATGTGCGGGGCGTGGCCGGTACGCTTACTGGCCCAGCGGTCCCGTTCCAGGAACGCTTTGCTCATCCCCAGAAACCGGGCGGCTTGCGTCGTTGTCCAAAGTCGGTTGCGCATGCATCGACTATAGCGGCAATCATTGCGCCGGACCCATAGTAATCTTTATTAATAAGACAGTGCGTAGCAGGTCGCGCCCACGCTGACCGTTTGCCCGCGCGCGCCGGTTTTGCCGATGGCTGCGTTTTTAGCAGTTGTTGTCGCGGCTGCCCGTTTCGCCTGCGGATGCCGCAAAAACGCCAAATCTTGTCAGGCCTGAACCCTCGCACAGCGCTGCGCGTACGAATACCGTACAAACGTAGGAACACGCACGCGTCGCGCCCGGTCGCATGCGCGCAATGCGAAACGCGCGTGCACGTAAACAAACGCAGCGCGAACGCACGCCTTATCGTCGCCAACAGAAACTAAAACAATGACA
>CAXMNC010000034.1:0-6089 GCA_964194625.1 Acidiferrobacterales bacterium | reverse complement strand
GTATAGCTGACCTTGTCATTCTCATCGATCACCACGACGGCGCGAGCAGTCAGACCGGCGAGCGGGCCGTCTTGAATTAACACGCCGTAGTCTTTGGCAAAGTCATCGCCACGCATCAGGGACAGGGTTTTAATTTCGTCTGTATTCTCGGCACTACAAAAACGGGTTTGGGCAAAGGGCAGATCAGCAGAAATCACGAGCACCACCGTATCCGCTCGCGACTTTGCTTCTTCATTGAACTTTTTGCTCGACGCCGCGCAAACTGGTGTGTCAAGACTCGGTACAATGTTTAGTAGTTTCTTTTTGCCTTTAAAGTCCTCGAGCGATACATCGTTAAGATCTGGCCCAACAAGACTGAAGTCTGGTGCTTTACTACCTACGGCCGGCAGCTCACCATTGATGGTGGTGGGGTCATCCTTGAATCTTATGATTGCCATGGTTGATTCTCCTGCAAGAAGTAGAATGCGGTAGGTAGCGCAGTCTCATTGCCCACGCCGTAAAAAGTCTGTAGACCAGGATCGCCCGAGGAATATCTAGTGCTCTTCTGCCGCAACAAGTTCTTCGTAGGCCTTCGCGTCTAGTAGACCTGCATGCTCAGATGAATCTGTCGGCTTCACGCGAAATATCCAGCCACTGCCATAGGGATCGCTGTTCACCGTCTCAGGGGCATCAGCAAGCTCCGCGTTGGCTTCCACCACTTCACCACTGACCGGCGCATAGACGTCGGAGGCTGCCTTAACGGACTCCACAACGGCACATTCTTTTCCGGCGGTAACCGACGAACCAACGTCGGGCAGCTCAACAAAAACGAGGTCACCCAAAAGATCTTGCGCGTGATCGGTTATACCAACGGTCACGGTTCCATCATCCCCCAGCCTCGTCCATTCGTGGTTTTTCGTATATCTCAAATCCTCTGGAGTCTTGCTCATAGTTGGTGCTTTTCCTCCGCCGTGTGCAAACGTATGTAGGATGAAAACCGCAATATAGTCCAGACGTCCAGATAAGCTCAAGCAATGACGCATCCTCGTTGCACCGTCGTTGCCAATCGGCAAGAATCGTTGCCAGCCATGAGGACCCTATGCGCCAGGTGTTTCGTTGTGTGCGGCTGTAGATGGCTGACCACCATTGCGGTACTTGCTGTATCAGCGACATGCACGGCTGATACTTGGGACAAGCCTCAATTTCGTGTCGAAGGTGTCACTGCCTTTCTATCTGGCACGGTGGCCCATGAACAGTTGGCATCACTCAGGGCAGTGTCAACAGACCTATCGACGGTTGTGCTCAATTCGGCCGGGGGGTGCAGTCGTCGCCATTTCTATGGCACGTGAGATTCGGCGACGTGGCCTGATCATATATGTGGGACGCCACAGCCAGTGCGTAAGCGCATGCACGCTGATGTTCCAGGTGGTGCGCGCTGTGCACCCAAGTGCATTTCTTGCCTATCATACACCGAAGGTTGTGGGCCCAGACGGACCTTCTGGGCGTGTTCTAGCATGTACACGTGTGAGTTTTCGTACCTGGAGCTGGGGATGCCAGAATCCACGGTACGCGAGTTCTGGCACCCTCACGTTATGATGTTTTATAGCGCCCATGAACTGCTGCGGCGAAACATCGCCACCGTCATAACCGATCTAGATTTGAAATCCCCCGACTGCGCCTTTAGTTGCTAGGAGGTCGCTAAGGGGTTTGACACCACCTTGATAGTTAATGATAATAATAATAATAATGAGAATGATTCGTAAATGAGTCTAGGAAGGCAAGATGTACCGATTTTCTTGGAACATAATAGGCGCCATCGCGATATTGCTTGGCCTGGGCACAACGCTGGCCCATGCCGAAGATGTCGTCAATGTCTACTCACACCGGCAGCCATTTCTGGTCAAACCGCTGTTTGACGCCTTTACCGAGAAGACCGGCGTCAAGGTCAATGTCATATTCGCAAAAAACGGTTTAACCGAGAGACTCAAGCGTGAGGGACGCAATAGCCCGGCAGACTTGGTGCTGACCGCTGATATTGGGCGACTCAACGACATCGTGCAGGCCAATCTTTCGCAGCCGGTCAAGACCGAAAAACTGCTCGCCAACGTGCCAGCGCAATACCGTCATCCGGATGGCCTCTGGTACGGGCTCACTACGCGGGCGCGTGTCATCATCGCAGCAAAGGATAGGGTAAAGCCCCGTGAGATTACTACTTACGAGCAATTAGCGGATACAAAGTGGAAGGGCCGTGTGTGCACCCGTAGTGGTAAGCACGTGTATATGGTCGCCTTGACCGCGTCGATGATCGCGCACCACGGCGAGAACGAAGCCAAGCAATGGCTAACGGGCCTTAAGAACAACCTGGCGCGCAAAGCGCAGGGCAATGACCGCGCACAAGCCAAAGCCATCAAAGAAGGTGTGTGCGATGTGGCACTGATCAATACGTACTACATAGGCAAAATGCTAAAGAAAGAAGACCAGGCTGAGTGGGCTAACGCGGTCTACCTGGTTTTTCCAAACCAAGAAGACCGGGGCACACATGTAAACATTAGCGGCATGGCGTTAACGAAAAGCTCGCCCAACAAGGCGAACGCCATCAAGCTCATGGAGTTCTTGAGCGATAATCATGCCCAGCAAATGTACGCGGCGCAAAACTACGAGTACCCAGTCAAATGCGGCGTTGCTTGGTCGGGTCTGGTCACTTCTTGGGGCACGTTTAAGGCCGATACGATTCCGCTTGCCAAGATCGCCGATCTCCGCAAGGATGCAATCAAGTTGATGGATAAAGTGGGTTACAACGACTGACACGTTACTCCTCCGATGGCGTTTAGAAAGGGCCTGCCTCGGTGGTGGCAGGCCCTTGCTGTTTCTTCCGCACAGATCCGAACACTAGCCGAAATGGCATTCTTTTGACTCACGGTAAAATGAGCCTAGGTAAGATTTCATTCTGGCGCCTTAGCGGCACTTATCTCGACCCGTGGTCCACGGTAGGCTTGAGTGTCGCACTCGTTGTGGCTATCCCGATTGTCTCAGTGCTAACCCTTGCGTTGTTTCCCGAAGAAAACATCTGGCCACACTTGGCCTCGACTGTCCTGCCCAAGTACATCCGTAATACGTTTGCGCTGTTGTTGGGCGTGGGCTTGGGTACGATGTTGATCGGCGTTGCCACCGCTTGGCTCGTAACCATGACCCGGTTCCCGGGTCGCCGCATATTCGAGTGGGCGTTGCTGCTACCGTTCGCCGTCCCGGCCTATGTCATCGCATACGTCTATACGGACCTCCTCGAGTATGCCGGACCGGTGCAGGGCTTTCTTCGAGGGCTCTTCGGCTGGCAGAGGGGGGCCGATTATTGGTTTCCGGATATTCGCAGCCTTGGCGGGGCGATCTGTATGATGACGCTTGTTCTGTATCCGTATGTGTATTTGCTGTCGCGGGCGGCCTTCCTTGAGCAGTCTGTTGACGTCTTGGAAACGAGTCGCGTGCTCGGGTGCGGGTCTTTGAGTACATTCTTTCGCGTGTCTCTGCCTATCGCACGACCGGCAATCGCCGTAGGTCTCGCGTTAGCACTCATAGAAACACTGAACGACTTTGGCACCGTTGACTATTTCGGTGTACGTACCCTCACGGCCGGTATCTATGACGTGTGGCTGGGGATGGGCAATCTGGGAGGCGCCGCACAGATCGCTACCGTGATGCTGGTCTTCGTGGTCGCGCTGATCACCCTCGAGCGCTTAGGCCGCCGGCGCCGGCGGTACTTCCAAGCGATACGCCGTACCGAAACATTGCCCGAATATCCCCTTCAAGGTTCCCGCGCAGTACTGGCCACGCTCGCCTGCCTGACCCCAATCGTCGCCGGGTTCGTGGTACCTGTATTTGTGTTGCTCATATACGCGATCACCTATTTTGAAATTTCCTGGACGCCTGAGTTTCATGTCTATGCGCGCAACAGCTTGTTACTCTCCGGCAGCGCCGCCGCTCTCGCAGTGGTGATCGGTGTCATACTCGCTTATAGCCAGCGGTTAAAGCCGAGCGGAAAGTTGTCGGTCTGTATTCGTTTCGCAAGCCTAGGGTACGCGGTGCCGGGTGCCGTACTCGCCATCGGCGTAATCATTCCGTTTGCTGGCATCGACAACACGATTGACAGTTTCATGCGTGAGCAATTTGATTTCTCTACTGGCTTGATTTTGAGTGGCACTATATTTGCCGTGATCTTCGCCTACGTCGTGCGCTTTCTGGCTATCGCGGTAGGTGCGATTGAGGTGAGCTTAGGGAAGGTGACGCCAACAATGGACATGTCGGCACGCACTTTGGGTCATACGCCGGCAAGCACCCTCGCTCGCGTGCACGTTCCGCTCATCCGCGGCGGCTTAATGACGGCTGTGCTGCTGGTGTTCGTCGATTGTTTGAAGGAGCTGCCGGCCACGTTGATTCTGCGTCCGTTCAACTTCGAAACGCTCGCCACTAACGTGTACCAATTCGCCTCCGACGAGCTGATCGAACAAGCGGCGCTCGGTGCGCTCATGATCGTGGTAACGGGCCTGCTGCCGGTCATCCTGTTAAATCGCACCATTTCGACTTCGCGCACGCGACGATCGCATGCCTGATTGCACCGGTGCACAGACCTCCAGTACGTCCCGCGAAGTAATGTTTACCGCCATTGACAAAACCCAGCTACAAAATGAGCCGGCGGCTGTGCCGCCGCCCGCGGATTGGCAATTATTATCATTCTTACCTACACTACTTCCGACCGAGAAGCTCTATGCGTCGTGTACCGACCAGATAGGCTGTGAAAACCCAAGACCTAAAGAAGGCCGGCCTAACGGCTACGGTGCCGCGTCTGACGATTCTGAGCTTGCTTGAAGCCGGCAAGACGCGCCACATGAGCGCGGAAGGCATCTATAAGGCACTTGCCGAGACCGGCGAAGATGTGAGCCTGGCAACCATCTACCGCGTACTCCAGCAGTTCACCGCCGCCGGATTAGTTAGTCGACTCAACCTCGAAGTGGGCCATGCCGTCTATGAAATCGCCGACGGCAGCCATCATGATCATATGTGTTGTGTGAAATGCGGCAAGATCGAGGAGTTCGTCGACGATGTAATCGAAAGCCACCAGCGCGACATCGCCGCTAAAGCAGGCTGGACCATCACCGATCACACTATGGTGATCTACGGTCTTTGCTCGACCTGCCAGTAAGCTTGCCCGATCGAACAGGCGTCAATTCGATTTGAACTCTGCGAAAACCGGTGCATGGTCGGACGGCCGCTCCCAACCCCTGGGGGCCTTGTCTATCTCGCAGGTCTGACATGTGGCGCTTAGGGGACGGCTGCATAGGATATGGTCAATACGCAGGCCAAGATCACGGCGGAAGGCACCGGCCCGATAATCCCACCAACTAAAGCTCTTCTCCGGCTGATCGAATTTGCGAAATACGTCCGCCAAACCAAACGCTAACAGCTTATCAAACGCCTGACGCACTTCACGGCTGCATAACACGGTTGCCTCCCACTTGGCCGGGTCATGCACGTCCCGCTCTTCGGGTGCGATGTTAAAGTCACCCAACAGCGCCAATCGATCATGCGACTTAAGTTCGGTGGCGATGTAATCAGTGAGACGCCGAAGCCACTCGAGCTTAAAGTCATACTTATCCGAACCGACTTCGTGCCCATTCGGAACATAAACGTTCAGTACACGCACATCATCGCAGGTCGCGGAAACGATTCGTTTTTGCGTGTCGCCCAGACCTTTAACGTCGGTCACCACGTCTGTGGGCGGTAATCGGCTTAGGGTGGCAACCCCGTTATAGGTTCTCTGGCCCACGAAAACCGCGTGATAACCCGCCTCCCTAATCTCATCTTGGGGAAAATCTTCGTCGATGAGCTTGGTCTCCTGCAGACACACGACGTCCGGCTGCTGATCAGCCAGCCAGTCGAGTACCTGCGGTAGACGCACGCGCAGCGAATTGACATTCCAGGTCGCGATTTTCATGTGGATGACAATGCGCTTTGGCTGGCATGCAAGGTACGCTGCCAGCCAAAGATAAAGTACCGTACAAGAATATAAGGGTTATTGTTCTTCCTGCTCTTCTGTTTCGTCGGCCGGTTGAGCAGGT
>CAXMNC010000033.1:0-13295 GCA_964194625.1 Acidiferrobacterales bacterium | reverse complement strand
CGTTCACGATCAAGGCGACGGTGAGGAATCAGGGCCAGATGGCGCCGACGGGCACGACACTGCGCTACTTCCGCTCGACCGATTCGACGATCTCAACGGCTGACACCCAGATCGGCACCGACGCGATCCCGGTGTTGGCGGCGGGCGCGACCTCGCCGCAGTCAACTGGGGCGAGTGCGCCGACAACGCCGGGGACGTTTTTCATCGGCGCGTGTGTGGATACGGTCAGCGGGGAGTCCAACACGGGTAACAACTGTTTCACGCCAGGGGTGCAGATCACGGTCGCGCTGGTGGTGACGCTCGCCGCCACACCCGCCCCGGCGCAGGTGGGTGAGACCGTGAACTGGCGCTTTGAGGTGAGCAATGCCGGACCGGGACCGGCCACGGCGGCGGTGCTTGACATCGAGCTACACGCCCACAATGTGGGCCTGGCGCTCGAACAAGCAGTGGCGAGCTGTAGCCTCGTAGTGAACACAGCTGACCATCTCAGCTGGACCTGTGCCCTCGGTGACCTCCCGGCAAGCCAGACGGCGACAATCAGTGTCAGTGTGACCACGGCCCAGGGGGGCGATATGTGGGCGCGCGCCGCGGTGCGTTCGGCGACCGCGATACCCGCCGACAACGCCGCGGTGTTGGGCCTCAACGTCGCCGAGCAGTTCAGCGGCGGCGCGGCGCAAATCCTCGGCAGCGCCAACAGCCGCGCGGCCGTGTTGGGCGATATCAATACGGACGGTAGCCTCGACGTGGTGGTGATCACCGGTGCCGGAGAGCCCACTGAGATCTATTTCAACGACGGCGCGGACAGGTTCACGCAAAACGCCGGCCTGGGCGATACTGCCACGAGTCACGCCGGCGTGTTGGTCGACATCGACAACGATGGCGGCCTCGACCTGATCCTGGCCAACGGCGCGGGCGAGGCCAACACTGTCTACCGCAATAACGGTAGTGGCACCTTTAGCCTCAGCCAAACGCTGGGCACGGCGGTGAGCCACGATGTGGCCGCCGCGGACCTCGATGGCGACGGCGACACAGACCTCGCGTTTGCCAACGGCTCGCCCAATACCGTCTACCGCAATGACGGCAGCGGCACCTTCAGCCTTGGCGTCAGTCTCGGCGACCGCGATAGCCGCGGCGTGAGCGTGGCCGATGTCGACGGCGACGGTAGGTTAGACCTCATCTTTGCCAACGCCGATGGCCCGAACACCGTCTATCGCAATGACGGCGGCGGCGCCTTTAGCCTCCTGACCAGCCTTGGAACCGGCGGCAGCCGGGCCGTGAGCACCGCGGACTTCAACAGCGACGGGCGGCTGGATCTTGCGTTTGCTAACGCCGTGCAAAGCGCGGCGGACACCACGCCACCGTTTAACCGGGTCTACCTCGGCGACGGCACTGGGGGCTTCACGCTGGCCGCCAGTGTGGGCCACGTCGATACGCTGGATATCGCCACCGGCGATGTGAACGGCGACGGGCTCACCGATCTCGTGGTCATCAACGCCACCGGTGGCCACCAGGTCTACCTCGGCGACGGCACCGGGGGCTTCACGCTTCACCCGCTGCTCATTGTCGGCACCGGGGCGGTGGGAGGAGTGCTGGACGACCTCGACGGAGATAGCGATCTGGACCTGGTCTTGAGCAACGGGGCGGCCGGGGGCAGCGGCATCATGGTCAACGGCGGCGGCGGCTTCGAACAGCCTCCGAGTAGCCCCCCGACCGACCTGCTGAAGGCTGGCGGCGGGGGCGGTGGGTGCTTCATCGCCACCGCGGCCTATGGCTCGGTGCTAGCGGCGGAGATCGATATCTTGCGGCAGTTCCGTGACCGTTTCCTGCTGCCGACGCAGCCCGGACGCGCCTTCGTCGGTTGGTATTATCGAACTAGCCCGCCTTATGCTGCCGCGCTGGCCCAACACCCGCGCCTGCGCCAGGGCGTGCGCGCGGCATTGTGGCCCGTGGTGTACAGTGCCCAGGGGATACTGTGGATCGGCGAGTACCCCTATGGCGGTATCGTCATCACGCTGATACTGAGCGGGTTTCTGGTGTTGACACGCTACCGCCGACGCCGGGTTGACCGGTACCGTTATCAGCCCCGTAACCGGAAGGCGCAAACCCACGGGTAACCCCCACACGCCGGCAGGACACGGATATGGCAGGCTTGCCCCCGGGTGATGCCAATACTGATCGCGTCAACTACGATACCTTCCTCAACTGGATCCTCGCAGGCACACCAGAGTTCTAAGTGCAGGTGGGTCTAGTAGTCGCGGCGTGGGGCGCCATAGTCTTGGCTTGAGAAGGCAAACGGTACGGTGCGCCCGACGAGGGCTTCGAGGATCATCAGCTCCTCGTCGGTGTGGTCCTTAAACGGCGCCGGGCGGATACGCCGACCCGCCGCTGCCTTAGCAACGATGTATTTTGGCTCATCGTGACGCTTCGCCGAGACCGTCGCCTTGCTGGTCGGATCGCTCGACGCGCGCATATCCACCACGCCGTAACAGGTGCAGAAATACGTCTCCTCGGGATCGGCCTCGAAGTACACGCCCGTGCCACGTACGCCCATAATCGCGGTGCGGGTACGGATCTGATGCCGCCGGCGGCCAAATACCGACAGCACCTTGCCGGCAAAGCACTGCAATATATCAACCACACCGCGTTCCCGACCGCTGACGATAAGCTTGCTGCCGTCGCGCAGGAGGAAGACATCGTCGCCAACCACGAACACGATGCGGCTGTTAGGGCCGGTCTCGACCGTGTTGTTCGCTTCGATGCGCGTCTCGAGCGTCGCAATCATGCCGTTCACCTTGACCTCACCCTCGAGCTCATAGATAGAGCGTCCCGGCGGTAATCGCTTGGGTTTCTTACCGAAGATCGACGATTGTGCTTCCTCGGCCGGCAGCGTTTGCATAAACAATCCGGCCGCCAGGGCCTGGAGCAGAATCCGCCGCCGCGGATCGTCTAGGTCTTTAAGTAGTATCACGGCGCACCCCTCCTCCCAGCTAACGATTATGGAACATTTTAATTGCAGTATATATCCATTGGTGGGCGCACCAAATGCAGAAATTTTTCAGTCAAAACTTGAACCTATTTATATGAGTGACTGAGCGGCCCCATCTGCGATCGGGATTTCACCGAGTTTGTATAGGTCCACACCTTCAATGCAAGCGACGTTGAACCCGAATTCCTTGGGATTGCTGCGACGTTGATGATGCGTATAAATACCACAGATGCGACAAAAATAATGCTTCGCTGTGTCCGTATTCCATTGATAGAGCGAGAGTTGGTCTGCTCCCCGTATTATCGTCAGTTTGTCGAGTGGGACGCTCGCCATCACTGCACCCTTTCTTCGGCACAAGGAGCAATTACACCGGCGCAAGTCTTGTAAACCGTCCTGCAACTCGACCTGAAACTCCACCGCACCACAATGACAAGCGCCTTTTTCTTATCTCTGTCATTCGTTGCCCTCTTGGTTTCTAACGATTACTAAGCATCTCACGCAATTCTGTTGGCAAACTCAATAAGGCAGCTCATCCGCATCAACACCAACGTAGTCTGGCTCGGGATCCCGTTCGAATTGTACCACCTCAATCTTCTTCCATCCTTTCAATACCGCCTTTGCCACGCGGTGCATACCATCCATAACGCGACCGTCGGCGGATAGGATGATCGGAATGCTCAGATCTACTTCTTCAATCAATCGTGTATGCTCTAACACAGCGCGGCATGTCGGCCGCGTATTATCGTCGCTGAACAATATACCTCATCAAGCTCTCTGATCGTATTTAACTGCACGTAACGGCGTGGAAAGTGTTCAGTTAGCTTGACCAAACGGTCGACATCCCATACCAATACACCACGCTCTGACGGACGCAAGTGATATTGCTTTCTCATATACGAATCCGGGTAGTTGGGCCTGCTGTCTAGCAACAAACGTCTAAATGGCGGCATAGATCCGTGGGCGCAAGAGACGTGCGGTTAGGGGTTGTAGAAAAATCGAGCACGAAATCGGTCGACGATATCCAGCAGATCTTCAGGTAACCGGTTTCTCACTTCTCCCTCAATGACCTCGGGCACGCCGCCGTAGAACGCCTCGGCAATCCCCCCGGCGATACAGGCCATGGTATCGGCGTCACCGCCCAAGGAGACGGCAAGACGGATCGCGCCTTCGAGGTCAGACGAATCCAAGAAACAAATGATGGCCTCTGGCACCGAACCCTGGCAAGACACATCAAACGCGTAACCGGGACGGATCTCCTCTACCGATCGGTCCAGATCATAGCCAAATCGCTCGGTAAGCTCGTGCCGTAGTTCGGACTTACTCGCACCGTAGCGGGCGAGGAACACGGCCAAGGCTGTCGCCTGGGCACCGCGCACACCCTCTGGATGGTTGTGCGTGACAGCCGCACTTCGCTGCGCTTCGCGAAGTACTTCATCAACCGTCTTGGCAGCATAACCGACGGGACTGACTCGCATAGCCGAGCCATTGCCCCAACTGTTATAGGGGCCTATCGAATCGTCATGGAGCCATTGGTGAAAAGAGCCACCGTATCCACGGTCAGGGTATTGGCGGCCATAATGTCTGAGAGTGCTCGCATAATCACCACTCTCGAGCAGGACCACGGCCACCGCGACGGTTAGCACGGTATCGTCGGTGTAGGTGGACCGCGACGAAAACAATGGAAAATCCGTATCTTTGCGACCACTGCCCTCAAACACGGAACCGATAATGTCGCCTGCGATAGCACCTAGCATTGGCTTGAGTGCGGCAGTTCCTGCCCCGTCAATGCATTCATGTGACTTAAGCAGTCAATCGTTCTTCCCATCTGACGCGTGAATTTAATGGCAGTTTGTTGCCAGTCTCTCAGTGCATGATATTGGGAATTTCTTCATCTTTCAGGATCGCGTTCACCACACCCTTGACGATGCTTGAAGCACCACCCTGGTTAAGTAACTTCAGCTGTTGAAGTGTTTGTGCGGCGGGTCCGTTAAAAGTCCAGGAGCAGTTTTCGAAATGACTATGGGAAATCGAGAACGGCATCAGTCCATTAATGACGAGCTTGCAGCGTCGAAGAGTGCAATTGTGTATTGTCGCCCCGTCTAGATATATTGTCTTGTCTTCGATAGTCGCGTTTTCCACAAACATAGGCCACCTCCAAATCAGTAAGCACACCGGATATAAGAATGTCTCAAGGGCAGTATACATCCGTTGGTGGGCGCACCAGATGCTCTACGAAAAAGTGTAAAGTCAAGACTTTGACCACCAAGCGACCGACAAGGATGTCGGAAGGTAGAACAATGCAGGAGCGATTGTCGAGACGGTGGAAATGCACCGGATTGTCCGGAACAATCCTAGCGACCCTTTCTTCTTTTTCTTCTTCTTCCTTACTTCCTCTTCCTTACGGTTGCAGCGGCTATTGCTGTGGTTTCAATTCGGGCTGGCTTTACCAGAATCATTGCCGCCGCGTTAGTCATATCGAGATTCTGTTAGATCTCCGTGTTTTTCTGTAACCTATTTAGGTTACGGGGGGCATAGGACAATCCAAAACATCCGAAAAGGCACGCAATAACTCTACTTCAACCGGTGATACTCTCTGATCGTGCACGATACTGGCTACACAGGCCTTCAGTAATCGAGGTTTCACCAAAGGTTTCAACTTCGCCAATTTCTCCAGGGCTGCATCCACGCCTGAAAGCCTGATTTCACTTCTTGCCCGTAACGCCAGCTCGCTTAGCTCCAGCGCCTGCGCCGCTGAATCAAAGGCTTTTTTAGCATCGCCTTGATTCTGCTGACCGGCATAGGCCATGACCGAGAGAATCAGCTCGATCTCTTTCTTGACCTGCGCGAGACGGGAATAACGCGCTTGCGCGTGGGGCAACTTGAAAAACTGCCCATCTAGATGGTTAAACAGGATTTTCTGTAACGACCACTCCAGCAGATCGACCTTGGAATCCATCTCGATCAACGCGATCAGATTGAGCCTGAACGCTTTGTACTGACTGATCGATAACTGCTTGAGCGCCGGAATCGCGATATCGATCAGCGGCAAACGGTACTTGATATCCAACCCACTCATCTCCGGCATTAACGCGAGTGTTAGTACGCAAACGTCCGGGTCGGCATGGTCGTGCAATTGCTTTAATTGTTTAGCGCGAACCTCTTGCCCCCTATCAAGGACCAGGGAATAGATGACTGCCCGGGCGCCGTAGGGCTCACGGGCGGCCTCTTTAATGGCTATGGGCAACTCTGATATCAGCGAGCGGGCGTAATTGATCGTCTCCTGCTTGGGGTTGCCGATTTGATCAACCGCCTTCATGACATCGGCAACCGCTGCACCGACGGCAACGGCAGCGACCTTATTGGCAATTCGCTCTCGCGTCGCGGTTTCCCTTTTAGCGGCCTCGCCCTCGTCCCGCGGCCGGTCGATCTTGTCAGAAGAATCAAACTTACCGTCCCAATGAGGATCGATGCGCAGGATACGTTTTGCCAGCGGCGGGTGTGTGGCCCCCAGCGCCTGCATAAAACCCGAGATTCCTTGGGCGAAAAAGGCATGGCTGACTTCGGGCGCGCCGGGGTTATCCACTTTTGAGCCATACTCCAGACCCCCGATTCTTTTCAGCGCGCCTGCGATCCCGTTCGGGTTGCGCGTAAACTGAACCGCCGAGGCGTCTGCCAGGTACTCCCGTTGCCGGCTTACCGAGGCCTTGATCAGGCCACCGAAGAATGTGCCTGCAAAACCAATGACCATCAGCCCGATCGCCAGCGCCAAGATACCGCCGGCGCCTTTGTCACTACCGCGCCGGTGCCTCGAGTAGGAGGTGGAATACAAAATATAATAACCAATAATGCCGATAATCAGGATGCCATTCAGCACGCCCATTAAGCGAATGTTGAGCCGCATATCGCCATTAAATATATGGCTAAACTCATGGGCAATCACGCCTTGTAGTTGTTCGCGGGTTAGACGATCGATGGTGCCCTGGGTAACCCCGATGACTGCGTCGCGTGGCGAGAATCCGGCTGCGAATGCGTTGATCCCCGGCTCATCCGCGAGCAGATAAACGGGCGGCGCGGGCGTGCCGGATGCGATGGCCATTTCCTCCACCACGTTCAACAGTTTGCGCCGATTCAGGTCTTCAGTGTCCTGTGGGATCAATTGCCCGCCCAGCGACTCGGCAACAGCCTTACCACCGGCCGATAACGCCATGATCTTGTAGAGACTGCCCACGAGTATCACGACACTGACACCGACACCTACAGCAACAAATGTCTGCCAATCCATTTGCTGGATCAGTGTCTCGCCATCACGCAACTGTTCACTGTTGATATAACCGAACACCATCATGACCAATAGGTTGGTCATGATGATTAATGTGATCACAGCAAGAGCAAACAGGAACACAAGCTTGGCCGTGTTTTTGCGTACACGGTCTTGCGATTCAAAGAAATTCATTTTTCAAACGTCAGGATACACAGCACTAATTAAAACGAGACTTTTGGCGCGGCCTGTATGGCCGCACTGTCTTCAAATTCCAGCAAGGCCGAATCTTGCTCATGACCAAATCGTGCTGCAAAGAAAGTAGGCGGGAAACTCTGTTTATAGGTGTTATAGGCCATCACCTGGTCATTATAGGCCTGCCGGGCGAAGGAGACCTTATTCTCAGTGGTAGTCAGCTGCTCGCTCAACTGCATCATGTTCTGGCTCGCCTTGAGATCGGGATAGGCCTCCATCACCACATTGAATTTCATCAAGGCGCCAGACAGTTTACCCTCGGCACCGGTCAGGGCCTTCATCGCCTCGGCATTGCCCGGATCAGCAGCCGCACTGGACAACATATCTGCCGCCGCATTGCGCGCCGCGACCACCGCTTCGAGAGTTTCACGCTCGTGCTTGATGTAGCCCTTTGCGGTTTCGACAAGATTTGGAATCAGGTCGTAACGCCGTTTTAATTGCACCTCGATCTGTGCAAAGGCATTCGTATACCGATTTTTCAGCGTGACCAGCTTGTTAAAAATCCCAATTACATAAAAAATAATCAGCGCAATAATGACCAAGATAACTATTAACGTAATATCCATGTTTCTCGCCTTTGTTGAAATTAACTGTGGATTAGACGGATTTTACCATTTTGCGAACCGAAAGAGGGCAGGACGCCATACCATGCTACGTCGGAACAATCCTTGCCATGTAGGTCGCCTTTTCCCTTTTTCCGGTTTGCGCTTCCCCGGCAATTGGGCCACTTGTTTAAGCATCGTAAGGTGAAATAGTACGTGATTCAGGATCGGGGTATCTTCGAATGCCGGAGTCTTTGCGGGGGGCGTAGGTCTGAGGGATCCAACCGCGCTTTGTGGGCTGTCTAGGGCAGGACGCGAGGCTTCGAATCCTACGCTCCTCATATTGATAATTGGATTTTGCTAGCTTGTCACCCCTTAACCCTAAACATCACAGTCTAGGATCTGATAGTAACGCTCATTGCCGCGAGTTGGTGCTCTTTGGGGGGACAGGATATCTTGCGTTTCGTCCGAACGACTGGCGTACACCCGACCGGTTCGCTAAGCCTTTCTCGTTAGGGCACAAGTCGGTCCCACCGTCGGTTCGCTTAGAGGCCAGGCGAACTGCGGGAGCGCTAGACGCCCTCACAAGAAATTGTTTGGCGCATTCCGGGCACGAGTACAGCTCCGGCGCCTCGTGGCCTAGCTGTCCCGGCACGCCAACGTGGAACACGCAGCCACAGAAACCGCAGGTCTGCAGAAATGTCCCGCGCACATAGTGCGGGGTATCCTCCGAGTAAATCATTGCGACACCGGCACCGAATGGGTGATCGGGCCGCGATAACCCTCTTCGCCGACGACACGAAGGAACTCGGCCCAAAAGCCGAAGGTATCAAGTGACATAGTTACCTAAGTTGACCGCCTTGGACCGGTGTAGGCGGGATAAGGTTCGAAGCTCACCGAAGCGGGTTACCCGCAACAGCGTCAAGCGCACACCGGAGTGCGCTGAAATCGGTATCTAGCACGACAGGTATCGCGGTTGCGTGTCGCGCTTGAAGTCAGATAGAAGCGTTTCTGAATAAAGAAAACCCCGCCGCCCGGCGGGGTTTTCGTTCAAAACCAATACGACGTTAGGCTGGCTGAACCTTAGTCGCCGTCGGTCCCTTCGAACCTTGCTCGACATCGAGCGTGACTCGTTGGCCCTCGGTGAGGGACTTGAAACCACCGCCCTGAATGGCCGAGTGATGCACGAAGACATCCTTACTACCATTCTCTGGCGTAATGAAGCCATAGCCTTTACTGTCATTAAACCACTTTACTGTTCCTGTAATCACGGAAATACCTCTGTTTGGTTGAAATATGATGGTTTGCAGTTACATTCCTGAAAGCAACATCGCGGGAGTAACTGCCAAAAAACAAGAAGGAACTTCCGAACTGAGTACAAGAAGTGTGCTGCAAGTTAATATTATACCCGGACTTCACCAAAAAAGCCGCAACTATCTTCAGTCGCGGGTCCAGCATGAGGCGCGGTGATAGGGTGGTGCAGGTCTAATCATATCGGCCGAGAACACGCTTTTGTCGAATAATGCGCCCCAGCCCATTACCACAGATGGTATCTAGCGTTATACTCCCGTCGCAGCTCGATCTTCCCGGGGGCAGGACCGGCGTGTCTTAGGCAGCATACGCCCCCTCCCACTTTACCCGATAACAAAGGATCTCCCGAAAGGGCGTTAAAGCATTAAGCATGCACAAGGATAATATTGTCGCGGGTCTAAGCCGCCAAATTCGCAAATCGACCAAGCCGCTCACTATACTGCTCACCGACATCGAGGGCTCTACCGAGTACTTCGACGAACGCGGCGACATTAAGGGCCGATTGATGGTCGATCAACACAACCGGTTGGTATTTCCGGTCATCACGCGTTTTCGCGGAAAGATCATCAAGACCACCGGTGACGGCGTCATGGCCTCCTTTCGTGTGCCCACCAACGCCATCAGGGCCGCGATAGGCATTCAGCAATTGCTCGCGCAGCAGCGCAGCCGCAACCCAGCCTCCTGCCCGCATGTCCGGATTGCAATCCATAGCGGCCAGGCCATCGTCGAGGACAAGGACCTGTATGGGGATGTAGTCAATGTCGTAGGAAGGCTGGCAGATCAGGGCAAAGGTGATGAAATTCTTGTTTCAGATAACACAGCGGCTGAGTTGCCAGAGAAAGAGTTCAGCCTCAGCAAAAAAGCTGGCTTTAGACCGAAAGGTAAAACGAAGTCGCTGGTGATCTATCAATGTAAATGGCATGGCCATCCGAGTCTGATTGACGATATTCGACTTTGGTCGTTTCTGCCGATCATAAAGCAGCAGAAGGCCGAGATTCTGATCTATTCCGTTGCAAGCGTCGGCATACTCTACTTCTTTTATCTCAAGTATCTGCGTTACGTCATTGCCGACCATAAACCTCTAGCACTCGCCATCCTGAACCCGCAACTAATCTTGGACACCGCTCCAGCGATTCCGGCGATCCTGCTCATGGGAACCATTGCGGCTGCGGTAGCATTGTACACGATTCAGGCTGTCCCGTATCACCTGTTGCGCCTAATGAAGGGTGGCTTTGGCTTTTGCGTAGGTTTCCTCGCTCTCTATCTGTCGGCGACGTACCTGCCCATCGATTTCGCACCGACCAATGGAACAATGTACCAATCGCGCCACCTGTTTGTGGAAGTCTTGCGCGATACGCGTGTTTACCGGTTCCCTTGGCCGGGCTCGCAGATTTTACGCGACGTTCGCCGGCGTGATCTCTTGTTATTGGCGGATGTCGCCAAGCGCGAAGCCTTGACGTGGAACAAGGTTCTCGTCGGCAAAGAGCGATACGGCTGGGTTCCTCGGGTGCTGCCGCCGACGATTGGCGAGCCTGAAAGGAGAGTGACACTCACTTACAAGTTTTCGTTTCGCTACTCGGACCTGGCTGCCTTGCTGACGGGGCTTGTGGGGTTCGTCTGGGGCTTTCTGAATCTCAGAATCCGGCCTACTTGATTCATGGGGCGTAACATTTGGATCGTGAAAACGCATTTTCGAAATCGAAAGTCTTAATTGCAGTAGAGATCTGTTGGTGAGCGTACCAAATACTCTACCCAAAGCAGAAGGTCCAGGTTTGCGTTTTTCTTATCATGTTAACGGGGCAGTAGTGATTGTATAGTCGATTAGAGATCGTTTTTAACAGGCTTTATTGATATCGTCAGCGCCTTCCTGATTAAGGGATTGTTGATGTCGGCGAGTACCTGTCGATTTGGAATAAAAGAATTATGACTGAATATGGAGCGTAAGGACCATATCGACGCTTTAGGCGCTTTTTTGCTGATCTTTTGCTCGGCATTAATGGGTGTCAACCAAGTCTTCATAAAGATCGTTAACGCTGGCATGCATCCAGTATTTCAGGCAGGCCTTCGTTCGGCATGCGCCTTCCTTCCAATTCTGTGCTACGCGCTGTTAATGAAAAAGCGTCTCTCAATGCGGGACGGTAGCTTCTGGCCTGGAATACTGGCAGGAATTTTCTTTGGTACCGAATTCCTGCTGCTATTTCAAGCCCTTGATTACACCACTGTTTCACGAGCCTCTATCTTCTTTTATACCATGCCCATCTGGACGGCTATTGCTGCGCACTTTCTGATTCTCGGTGAGAAATTAAATGCAATCAGAATAACGGGTTTGTTGCTTGCGATCGGCGGTGTGACATTAGCTCTGTCCAACAACCAATCACCGGCAAGCGACCGGGCAATTATTGGTGATCTGTTCTGTTTGTTGGGAGCGATGTGCTGGTCGGGGATTATTATCGTTGCCCGGACCACCAGGCTGTCCAAATCCTGTCCGGAAATGCAGTTACTCTACCAGTTAGCGGTATCAACCATTATATTGTTGGTTATTGCACCCAAATTCGGCGACCTGATTCGTGATATGAATTTCACGATTGCCGTTTTGTTTTCTATCCAGGTCCTCGTCGTAGTTTGTTTTGGTTTTCTGATCTGGTTCTGGGTACTGTCGGTTTATCCTGCCTCCAGCATGGCTTCATTCAGTTTTCTGTCTCCGGTATTTGGTGTGATATTTGGTTGGTTGATTCTCGGCGAGAAAATAGATGAAACCATTATTATTGCCCTGCTACTGGTCAGTTTGGGCGTAATTCTCGTCAATCGAAAACCAGCTCACTAACAGGTGTAAATACTATTCTGGTTCCCTTCTCAACTCATGGCGGGGTTGGTGGGCGAGGTGTGTGTTTAAGGGGGTGCCTAACTGCCAGGTACCAAGTCGTTATACCGTCAGCTGACTAGGTATTTCAGGCCGTACGGTGTCGTGCACTCAGTCGAGCGCGACCCACAGATAGCCATCGTAGATGCGGCAAGCGTACACCGGCAATTTCGTTCGATTCTTCGAGATGTCGCCCAGGAATTCCCAACCTTTTGAGGTGCCGTCCTCCTGCAACCGCGTCGCCCAGTCCCTGACTTCGCCTGTTTGCAGATCGAAACAACTGTGGTGCCATCGGCAAACCACACCACGGTCTTCGGTAAATGTGCTGTAGATGGGGCGCGGCGTGTCCGTGCCCGGATAATTCCCGAGCGCGCCCTCCGCCAACGCCCTGCGCTCGAAAAGCGGCAGATGAAGGTGAGGGCAGGCATTGTTGAAAGCGTGATACCCATCGGCCCCGCGCAAGACGACCACGTCATAGTCTTCCAACGCAATGACCCGCCATTCGTTCACGGCAAGTTCGTTTTCCGCGAAGAGACGAACCCACTTCTTGCCCGCGAACTGCATGGTCTCGCGCAGCTCTCCTGCATTCAGCGCCGCCTGGGCTTCGGGTTTCAGTCCATCGACCTCGTACAACGTAATTCGATCACTGGTTCCCCGTAGCAGTACTCTGACGAAATCGGCAACCTCGACAGCATCTTCGACCTGGTCATATAGAGCTTGGGAGATAAGCAGTCGCGTACCAGTCTCTTTGTTAGCGGCTTCGATCCGACTGGCCACGTTGGGCACGTCACCGATGGCCGTGAGGCGTTCGTGACCGATCGACCCCAGTGAGCCGATAACCGCCTCGCCGTAGTGGAGGCCAACGCGGATATCAAACTCGACGCCATACATGGATGCAAAGAACGGCTTCACTTGCTTGGCGGCTTCCAATATTTGCAGAGCTGTATTGACGGCGTGGAGTGGTGCATCTGGCTGATCCTCGATGCCAAAGATGGCCATCACACCGTCGCCAATGAACCTGTCGATAAAGCCGCCATTGCGCTCGATAATGTCGCCCACTTGCACGAAATACCTGTTGAGCAG
>CAXMNC010000032.1:0-3046 GCA_964194625.1 Acidiferrobacterales bacterium | reverse complement strand
TTGGACGAACCTGCGTTCAAACGTGCGTTTGAGCGCTACTCACTGTAAGGGGTATGTGAATGTCTGACGTTGCGATCATTACCGGCGCTAGCCGTGGTATCGGCGCTGCCACCGCAAAGCTCGCTGCCCGCAAAGGCTTTGCCGTTTGTATCAACCACCGCGATAGCGCCACACAAGCACAAGACATTGCCAACAGTATTACAGCCGCGGGCGGACGTAGTATTGTCGTACAGGCCGATGTATCACGTGAGCAAGACGTGATGCGACTGTTCGAAACCACCGACCAGGAACTCGGCCGGGTGACCGCATTAATCAACAACGCCGGCTTTACGGGGCCGTCCGGCCGTCGCATAGAAAACGTGGATGCTCAAACCCTGCACAATGTATTTAATACCAATGTGATCGCGCCTATGCTTTGCGCGCGCGAGGCGATACCCCGCATGTCGGCCTGTAACGGTGGTCAGGGCGGCAACATTATTAATGTCTCATCGACCGCAACCCGCATGGGCAGTCCCAACGACTGGGTGGACTATGCCGCCTCTAAGGGAGCAATCGATGTGTTCACCGAGGGTTTGGCACGCGAGGTTGCGGCTGACCAGATTCGTGTGAACGCGGTAGCACCGGGCCTAACCGATACCGAACTGCATGAGCGAGCCGGCGCTCCCGAGCGGCTCGAGCGCTACATGTCGCAAGTGCCGGTGAAACGGGCGGCCACGGTCGACGAAGTAGCCGAGACGATACTCTGGCTTATGACCGAATCGCCAGCCTACATCACAGGGGCAGTGATACCCGTATCGGGGGGGCGCTAACGTTGACAATACTTGCTACATGACGCCAGTCTTCGTAGTCTAGGCATGAGTTAGCATTCTGAATCTAAGGATATAGACGTGAAACTTCTCGGCAAAGGGTCAAAGATACTGCAGCATCTCGTGCTGCTCGCCGCCATGCTAGCACTAGCAAGTGCGTGCAGCGGAGAGAAAGCCGCTGACAGGCAACCCGGGGAGAAGTCTCCTGAGACAACATCCACCAATGTGGCGGATGGGCCTGAGGTGAGCGTCAGCGCTGATAAGATGCATGCCGTGCAACCTGGCGATGAGATTACTTTGACGGTTACCGTAAACAAATTTACCCTGGATACATCGAAGATTGGCCAACCCAACGAACCCAACGTTGGACATTACCGTGTCTACCTAGACGATGCCTCCGGTGACAGTTTCCTCGCCGACAGTGCTGCTGACACCGTCAAGGTCAAAATCCCCGATGTCATCACTGATGGCTCACATCAACTGCGTGTGGTACTGCACAATAACGACCGCAGTCCGGTCACGCCGGCAGCGCAGGGAGACGTGTGGCTAATCGTATACCGACTGTAGTACGTTTCTGGCTCTAAGGAATCGCTCTCACCCGGCAGTTTGACATTACCCGGGATTGCGGTAATTATGCGTAGTCGCCAAAAACGGCTGATACCCCTAAGTTTTCCCTCTACGGCCATTGCCGTGTGCCGTCTATGGCGATAACCAAGAAGAGGACGAGGAGGTAAAAATGCGCAGCAAAATCAAACGACTGGCTATCGGTGCCATCGCCGCGACTATCATGGTTTCCACGTCCGCGATGAGCGGCGCGCCAGAGTCGAAAGATCCCATAATTTTGACCATCCACGATTGGACCGGCCAGTACATCACCACCCATATAATGGGCCGGGTGCTGGAAGACATGGGTTATAACGTGAAATACCAGCAGGCCGACTACATCGCCCAGTTCGCCGGCCTGGAATCGGGTGACCTCCACGTCGCCATGGAGATGTGGGAAACCACCGGCAAGCAGGCCATGGAAGAGAGCCTCAAAACGGGCAAGACCACTGATCTCGGCGAGACCGGCATGCTTGCCATCGAAGAATGGTGGTACCCGCTGTACATGAAGGAAAAATGCCCAGGCCTGCCGGACTGGAAAGCACTTAACAAGTGCGCCAAGGCGTTTTCGACGGCAGAAACTCACCCCAAGGGACGTTATCTCGGCGGCCCTGTTACTTGGGCCGGATTTGATGACGAGCGCGCCGAAGCATTAGGCCTCGATTTTGAAGTAGTCCATGCCGGTACCGATGCTGCGCTTTTCGCCGAAGTCAAATCGGCCTATGAACGCAAAGCACCGATCTTGGCTTGGATCTATACCCCACATTGGGCGCCCATTAAGTTCAAAGGTGAGTGGGTAAACTTTCCGCGTTACACCGATGACTGTTACAACAAGCCCGAATGGGGTATGAACAAAAAAATGGCCTACGATTGCGGTAAGCCACGCGGTTGGATTAAGAAGGTCGGTTGGAAGGCGGGCAATGACAAGTGGCCGTGCGCCTACCAAGCAGTGCGCAATTTCAAGATCGACAACCAATCCATGGGCGATATGATCGGCAAGGTCGACCTCGAGGGCAATAAGGTCGACGGCGTGGTTGACAATTGGATCAAGACCAACAAGGGCACTTGGAAGAAGTGGACTCAGTGTAGTTGATCCTATCTATCTAGACGCCGGGCGTGGGATCGCCCGGCGTCACAACCCACTCATGCACTGAAGACCGATGGTGTCGATCGACAAATCCTCACCGCGGGATCCTACAGGTATTGGTTCAACAACGTCGGAATCAAAGATATCCTGCGAAGGCGTATGGAAGGTGTTCGGTAACAATGCCGAGAACTTTCTGGCTGCACACAATTTCACTCCCACCGACGAACAACTTGCCGACGCTGGGCTGATCGCCGCGGTGCGCAACGCCAATCTCGCCGTCGTCAAGGGCGAGATCTTTGTCATTATGGGATTATCGGGTTCCGGTAAATCGACGTTAGTGCGCTGTATGTCAAGATTGATCGAGCCCACGGCCGGCCGGGTGATGTTCGACAAGCACGATCTATCGCAAGCATCGGAAAAGGAGCTTATCGAAATCCGGCGACACAAGATGGGCATGGTATTTCAGCACTTTGCGTTGTTGCCGCATCTGACGGTGCTCCGCAATGTCGCCTTTCCCCTCGAGATCCAAGGTGTCGATCGCGGCACATGT
>CAXMNC010000031.1:0-2639 GCA_964194625.1 Acidiferrobacterales bacterium | reverse complement strand
GCGCGCTTGATCGACGATTGGGACCAGGCCTATGCCCAGGCCAAGAGCACTATAAACACGCTCGATGAACTCGGCATCTTGATGAAGGACATTACCGATCACTTACTGGCGGAAGGGCTACGTAAGTTTTCCGAATCCTTTGACAAGCTATTGTCGGCGGTCGAACAAAAACGTCAACACCTGCTGGCGGGAGAGCTAGCGAAACAAACCTATAGCGTGGGCAATCTCAAGGATGATGTCGATGCCGCGCTCGATGACTGGCGCGCCAACGGTAAGGTTAGACGTCTTTGGCAAGGGGACGCAGCACTCTGGTCGGACACCGATGAAACCAATTGGCTTGGCTGGCTAGATGTGGTCGATGGTCAGCGTGAGCACGCGGACGAATTAAAGCACATCATCGAAGATGTGCGCGCCCAGGGGTTTCGCCATGTGGCGCTACTCGGCATGGGCGGATCTAGCCTTTGCCCAGAGGTGATGCGACGCACATTTGGTTGTATCGATGGCTTTCCTGAGTTGTCGGTACTCGACTCGACGGTACCGGCTCAGATCCAGGCACTCAGAGATCGCCTGGACCTGGAAAAGACGTTATTCATCGTCGCCTCGAAATCCGGTAGCACCACCGAGCCTAACGCGTTTAAGCAGTATTTCTTCGATCAATTACAACAAACTATCGATAACGCGGGTTCTCACTTTGTTGCTATCACCGATCCCGGCTCCGGCTTGCACAAACTTGCCAAGCAAGATCGCTTTCGTCATATCGTGCACGGTGTGCCCAGTATCGGCGGACGCTATTCGGCGCTGTCTAATTTCGGGCTGGTGCCCGCCGCGGTCATGGGCGTAGATGTCGATGCTTTTCTCGATGGCACCGAGATCATGGTGCAATCGTGTGCCGCATCCGTACCGCCCGCTGTCAATCCCGGCGTCGCCCTGGGGCTAATAATGGGGACCTTGGCGCAGGCGGGTCGCGACAAACTAACCATTGTTGCCTCACCGGCCGTCGCTTCCCTGGGCGCCTGGTTGGAGCAACTCATCGCTGAATCGACCGGCAAACAGGGTAAGGGCATCGTGCCTATCGACGGTGAGCATGTCGGCACACCAGAGGTATACGGGCAAGACCGCGCGTTCGTTTACCTACGTGTCGCTCAAGCATCGTCACCGGAACAGGATGCCGCTATCGACGCGTTGGAAAAGGCTGGCCACCCGGTAGTACGCATCACACTTGAGGAGACCATGGACCTCGGCCAAGAGTTTTTCCGATGGCAAGTAGCGACGGCCGTGGCCGGCTCAGTGTTGGGCATCAATCCTTTTAATCAGCCCGACGTCGAAGCCAGCAAGATTGCCACGCGTCGATTGACGAGCGCTTTCGAACAAAGTGGCCAAATACCAACCCAATCTGCGCTGCTGAAGAACGATAACATTAGTGTGTTCGCAGATACGCGAAACGCCGAGGTCTTAAGCTCTGCTGCACCATGGCCAAGTCTTGAAAACTACCTGCGGGTCCATCTAAATCGATTCCAACCAGGTGACTACTTTGCCATCAACGCCTACGTAGAAATGAGCGAGGCCAATGAAGCGCGGTTGCAAAGCATTCGCCACGCCGTTCGTGATGGTAAGCGGGTCGCTACCACGCTGGGCTTTGGTCCGCGCTTTCTTCACTCCACCGGCCAACTCCATAAAGGTGGCGCGAACAACGGCGTATTTCTGCAAATCACTTGCGACGACCCGCAAGACATTGCGATCCCCGGTCAGCAATACACCTTCGGTATGCTGAAGCAGTTCCAGGCACAAGGAGACCTTGAAGTACTTGTCGAACGCAAGCGTCGTGTCTTGCGACTCCATCTCAGTACCGAAGTAGCGGCCGGCCTCGAGCGCCTCACCGACATCGTTCAGACGATATGTACCTCCTCCTAGCCTCCCCGACAAATGGGCAGGAAGCAGAGGAGTGTTTTTGGAGGTTGTGGTTTTTTGGCTTGACAGCCGAGACACGTTGGCTGGTCTTTGTTTTCATTCGTTCGATAGAGCTTCATATTTGGGAAAGTGAGATTACTAAACCTGTTTCCCCCTCCCTTCATGGGAGGGGGCCAGGGGGAGGACGAATCACGAAAGTAATACGGAGGATCACTTTATGCAAATAGGTATGATCGGTTTGGGCCGTATGGGTGCCAACATGGTACGGCGTCTCATGCAAGGCAAGCACGCCTGTGTTGTTTTCGATTTGAATGCCGACAACGTCAAGCGACTGCAGGGCGAAGGCGCTACCGGGACTACATCGCTCGATGACTTTGCGAGCAAGCTCGATAAACCGCGGGTCGTATGGGTGATGGTGCCCGCTGGCGGACCGACGGAACATACCGTCTCAGCATTGGCAGAGTGCCTCGAGGCCGGCGATATCATCATCGATGGTGGCAACACCTACTTTAAAGACGATGTGCGTCGGGGCAAGCTGCTAAAGGAGAAAGGTATTCACTACGTCGACGTGGGCACCAGTGGTGGCGTATGGGGATTAGAGCGCGGTTATTGCATGATGGTGGGCGGGGTCGAAGAGGCGGTTCGCCACATCGATCCCATCTTACAGACGTTGGCACCGGGTCGGGGTGACATTCCACGTACGCCGGGCCGTGAGCGGAAAAAGGGAACGG
>CAXMNC010000030.1:0-12537 GCA_964194625.1 Acidiferrobacterales bacterium | reverse complement strand
GAGCACCGCAATCGAAGGTTCGTCGGGTAGTTCGAGGGGTGACGTGTCCGCTAGGTTGACGTCCATGTCCTTCTCCTCCTCCACCACTATTTTGTAGACCCGCACAGACTCAGCGATGTTCTTAACCTCCTGCGCTCCCAGATCCTCGTAGACGAGCCTAAGCTTCTTGCCGACCGCGGTGCGCACCGCGTCTGAGACACAGATACCACCAGCATCGGCAAGACTCTCCAAGCGCGCTGCTACGTTCACACCGCCCCCGTAGATATCACCACGGTCTTCGATGACATCGCCTGAGTTGACACCGATGCGGAACTGGACTTTGCGCGCTTCTGGCACTTTCTGATTGCGGGTGTTGATTTCATTCTGAATCGTGACCGCTGAGGAAAGCGCATCCACCACGGCATCGAATCTGGCAAGCACCGCATCTCCTGCATAGTGCATCACCTGACCGCGATGGGATTGGATGGTGCTGGCGATAAGGTCGAGGTACTCGCGGAGGGTACGATGAGTCGCGTCCTCATCCTCCCCGGTCAGCCGGCTGTACCCAGCCACATCGGCGTACAGGATGGCGGCGAGCTTACGGGGCAGACGGTCTTCCATGCAGGGGTGCCTTCTTAGAATTGGGGCGTACAGGGAATACTATCGCGGGAGCCTGTGGGTGGCGAGTGGTGCAAGTGGTTAATATTTAGAACTTTACTGCTCGTGCTACTTGGTTAACAGCCACCCGCTCTACCAACTGAGCTACCGGGGAATCGTCGGGATCGCGTGGAATTATAGCACGTCGATGATTCGGCCGGGACAAGGGCGCCATCACGGGCAGTCGATTGGGTCGCCATCCGCTTTTTTGGTCGAACTACGCGCGCGCCCTGTCCAGTACATAATAACGGTCCTCGCATTTCTCCGATCGTTTGCGTCGCAGAATGTAAAGCTGCCATTAGGCGTGGCAAACCCGCTCGGCTGGTAGGTCACATAATGATTCCTACCTACACCAGACCCCCGGAATTGTACTTGCGCACCATGCAATAAAGGTTGTTGCACTCGTAATATGGACTCATCGACATCCACCAACCGATTGCTGTTGGCATCAGCAAAAACAACCCATCCTTGGTGCCAACTCGATGAGCCCGTACAATCGGTTGTCGAATCACTTTGACACACAGTTATTGATTGCCCTCGTTTTATCGCCTCGCTGCGGGCTAGAGCCAGATCCGCGAGCAGCGTGTTCACATCGGTTGCTATGCCAGTATTTTGAACGAGGCGTCCGAAACCCATCGCGCCCACGAAAAGGATGCCGACAAGGGTAAGGCTTACTAGGGCCTCGTGTAGTGTAAAGCCCTGGGCGTGAATTTGGTCGGTGCGATTGGGATGCGATAGTAGCCGTAGTCGCTTTGCGGCATCCACGATTAGATCTTCCCTAGTGGTTAACGTGCGGTACTTGCGATCACCGCACGCGTTATTGTTGTTGCCAGCTATGCAAACGAAGGCAGGCTCATAAGCTCTGCATCATGCTGCACGCTGCCCAAGCAGTCTCTCCATACGATCTAATGCTTCGTCTAGAACCTCCATGCTAGTCGCAAATGACAGTCGCAGATAACCTTCTGCCCCAAAGGCCGAACCCGGGACGAGCGCGACACCGGCTTCATTAAGGAGATACTCGGCCATGTCGATGTCGTTATTTATACCGCTGCGACGAGCTATTACCTCGCGCATGTCGGGGAACGCGTAGAACGCACCCTGCGACGGGAGGCAGTGAATGCCATTTATTCGGTTTAGTCGTTCTACAACGCGGTCATGCCGGGCCTTGAACGCCTGCACCATTGGCGCAATGCATGTTTGGTTACCGCTTAGTGCCGCCGCCGCCGCAACCTGGGAAACCGAAGCTGGATTGGACGTGCTTTGTGATTGAATCTTCTTCATGGCTGCGATCACCGGTTTCGGACCAGCCGCGTACCCGATTCGCCAACCGGTCATCGCGTAAACCTTCGATACGCCGTTAAATATGATCGTTCGTTCAAATAGTTCCGGGCAGGCATCGACGATGTTGCAGAACGGCTCATCCCCCCAACAAATATGTTCATAGATATCGTCGGAAGCGATCATCACATTGGGGTGAGCGCGCAACACCTTGCCGAGCGCGCTTAGCTCGGCCCTTGTATAGACGGCGCCAGTGGGGTTGGACGGACTATTGATGATGAACAATCGGGTCTTCTCAGTGAGCACCTGTTCGAGCCGTTCCGGGACGAGCTTAAAGCCCAGGTCAATGCCACAGGCGGCGATCACGGGCGTGGCGTTGGCAAGTAGCACCATATCGGGATAGGAGACCCAATAGGGGGCGGGAATCACTACCTCGTCGCCCGCGTCTAGTATAGCCTGGCATAAGTTGAACAGGCCTTGTTTGGCGCCCACCGACGCCAACACTTGGTCCATCGCGTAGTCGAGGCCATTGTCGCGCATGAACTTATCGATGATCGCCTGTTTGAGATCGGGAATACCATCCACAGCGGTATACTTGGTCATATTCTCGTTGATGGCATCAATGGCAGCTTGCTTGACATGGTCCGGCGTATCGAAATCGGGTTCGCCGGCGCCGAGCCCGATGACATCTTTGCCCTGACGCTTGAGCTCTGCCGCACGTTGGCTGACCGCAATGGTGGGGGAAGGCTTTATGCGCTGGGCACGCTGGGCTAAGTGGGTAGTGGCCAATGGTTTCCTTTCATGCTAGTGAGGACGACGATTCATAATATACCTTTAACCATGGTTTGATCGATAGTGTATGTCCGAAGAATTTGAGCTTCAAAGCGATTTTGAACCCGCTGGGGACCAGACGCAGGCGATCAAGGCGGTTGTCGATGGCCTAGAGAGTGGTGAAGCCTATCAGACGTTGTTGGGAGTCACTGGTAGCGGTAAGACCTTCGCAGTGGCCAACGTTATTCAACAAGTCCAGCGGCCGGCGTTGGTGCTGGCGCCAAACAAGACCCTGGCAGCGCAATTATATTCGGAGATGCGCGATTTCTTTCCGCGTAGTGCGGTGGAGTATTTCGTCTCCTATTATGACTACTACCAGCCCGAAGCCTATGTCCCATCCACAGACACTTATATAGCGAAAGACGCCTCGATCAATGAGCATATCGAACAGATGCGGTTGTCAGCGACAAAGGCGCTGCTGGAACGCAAAGACACGATTATCGTTGCCACCGTATCGGCGATCTACGGATTGGGAGATCCCGAGGCCTATCATGGAATGATCCTGCATCTTCGTCGAGGCGCCCACACGGATCAGCGTGCGATTCTGCACCGACTGACTGTATTGCAATACACACGTAATGACGTTGAGCTGAGGCGTGGCACATTTCGGGTTCGGGGCGACGTAATCGATATTTTCCCGGCCGAATCGGAGCGATTGGCCGTACGTGTGGAATTGTTCGATGATGAGATCGACGCTTTGGCCGAATTTGACCCACTTACCGGGGAAATAACCTCGCCGCTCACACGCACAACCATATACCCGAAAACCCACTACGTTACGCCGCGCGAGACGTTGCTCAATGCCATCGAACAGATCAAAGTAGAACTGCAACACCGGTTAGCAGTGTTGCGTGATCAAGAAAAGTTGGTCGAGGCACAGCGCCTGGAAAGCCGTACCCGCTTCGATTTAGAAATGATTCAGGAAGTGGGGTATTGCGCCGGCATCGAGAATTACTCGCGCTATTTATCCGGCCGGGCTGAGGGCGAGCCGCCGCCAACGCTGATGGATTACCTACCGGCAGACGCATTGTTGGTGATTGATGAAAGCCACGTGACGGTGCCACAACTCGGTGGCATGTACCGGGGCGATCGCTCGCGCAAGGAAACGCTTGTGGAGTATGGTTTTCGATTACCTTCGGCGCTGGACAATCGCCCATTGCGGTTCGACGAGTTCGAGCAGTTAACATCGCAAGTCATCTTTGTTTCGGCTACACCCGGACCTTACGAGCTCGAACGGACCGAATCGGTTATCGATCTCGTGGTTCGCCCGACCGGTCTGGTGGACCCAGAAGTAGAAGTTCGCCCCGTGGCGACGCAAGTGGATGACCTCTTGTCCGAGATTCGCGGACAAGTCGCTGTTGGTGACCGTGTGCTGGTAACGACGCTGACCAAGCGTATGGCAGAGGATTTGACTGACTATCTGGCCGAGCACGATGTACGTGTGCGTTACCTGCATTCCGACATCGATACGGTCGAGCGCGTCGAAATCATTCGTGACCTTCGGGCCGGCGTGTTCGACGTGATAGTGGGCATCAATCTATTGCGTGAAGGCCTAGATCTTCCTGAGGTCGCGCTGGTAGCGATTCTGGATGCTGATAAACGGGGTTTTCTACGTTCGGCTCGATCATTGATTCAAACAATCGGCCGTGCCGCCCGCAACATTCGTGGTAAGGCCATTATGTATGCGGATGAAGTGACCGATGCTATGCGACAGGCCATTGACGAGACCGACCGCCGTCGTCAGCGACAGGCTGAATACAATGAGGCTCACGGTATTACCCCCAAGGGTATTGTCAAAGCGGTCAAGGAGATCATCGATGGCGTACAACCACGCGCGCAATCGAGGCGATCACGCCGATATGGCGAAGTGCCTAGCGCCGCTGCCGCCGAAGAAGCGGCGCAGTATGACGCGATGTCCGCAGATGCCCTGGGTCGCCAGCTCAGGAAGTTAGAGAAACGCATGTACGACCACGCCAAGAACCTGGAGTTCGAAGAGGCGGCCGGGCTGCGAGACAAAATCCACGCGATTCGAGAACGTCGTTTCGGCCTCGTTCGGGGCGCTGCCCGTTGACGGTCGGCCTCGAGAGATCGAGCTGGGGCGGTAGCCTGACCTTGTGAGCCTCTAGAGACTTGTGGTATTTTTCCGCGCCTATCTCTAGGCGCGTAGCTCAGTGGTAGAGCACTACCTTGACATGGTAGGGGTCGGTGGTTCGATCCCACTCGCGCCTACCAATTTCACACATAGGCAGCTATATTCTTAAGACAAATGGACTTTACCCTTATGCGGCCACTCGTAGCGGTCGCCACTGCGCACAGGGCTTCAGATGCCAACGATTAGCCTGCCGGACGGCAGTCGCCGTGAATACTCCAAGCCCGTAACCGTCGCCGAAGTAGCCACTGACATCGGCGCCGGTTTGGCACGTGCCGCATTGGCCGGCAAAGTCGATGGCGTGCTAGTCGATACCTCGACCCCGCTTGAATCAGATGTGTCGCTGACCATCATTACCGACCGCGATCCAGAGGGTCTGGACATTATTCGCCATTCCGCCGCCCACCTCCTGGCGCAGGCGGTTAAAACACTATTCCCCGACGCGCAGGTGACGATAGGACCAGTGATTGAAGATGGTTTCTACTACGATTTCGCCTATGAGCGTTCGTTCACCGATGACGATCTCGCTGCCATCGAAGGCAAGATGCGAGAACTTGCTAAGAAAGGCGATCCCGTCAGTCGGCAGGTGATGCAACGTGACGACGCAGTGAAGTTCTTTCGCGATATGGGTGAGAAATACAAGGCACAAATCATCGAGGATATTCCCGAGCAAGAAGAGATATCGCTTTATAAGCAGGGCGAGTTCATCGACCTATGCCGTGGTCCGCATGTACCGACAACGGCAAAGCTCAAGGCTTTCAAGTTGATGAAGGTGGCGGGCGCCTATTGGCGCGGCGATTCCAGCAACGAGATGTTGCAACGAATCTATGGCACAGCGTGGCTAAACAAAGAGGCCCTGTCTAATTACCTTCATCGATTGGAAGAGGCCGAGAAACGTGATCATCGCAAGATCGGTCGCCGGCTTGACCTGTTCCACACACAAGAAGAAGCACCGGGCATGGTGTTTTGGCATGACCGCGGTTGGCTTATCTACCAACAAGTCATCGAATATGTGCGTCAGCAGTTGCGCGCCAACAACTATCAAGAGGTTCATACGCCTCAAATGTTGGACCGCTCGCTGTGGGAGAGATCAGGCCACTGGGAGAAGTTCAGTGAGCTCATGTTTACCACCGAGTCTGAGACTCGCGAGTATGCGATTAAGCCCATGAACTGCCCAGGAGCCGTGCAGATTTTCAATCAGGGCCTGAAGAGCTATCGTGATCTGCCGTTGCGTATGGCCGAGTTTGGATCCTGCCACCGAAACGAACCGTCTGGCACTCTGCACGGGATCATGCGAGTGCGCAATTTTGTGCAGGATGATGCCCACATCTTTTGCACCGAGGAGCAGATTCAGGAAGAGGCCTCTGCATTGATCGATCTAGTGTTTAAGATCTATGCCGACTTCGGATTCAAAGATGTAATCGTCGAGTTTTCTACCCGCCCGGAGAAGCGGGTGGGCTCGGATGAGCAATGGGATAAGGCCGAACAGGCGCTTGAGCTTGCGCTTAACCACAAGGGGTTGGACTGGCGGCTATACCCTGGGGAAGGGGCCTTCTACGGCCCCAAGGCAGATTTTTCGCTCAAAGACAGCCTCGAGCGGGTGTGGCAATGTGGCACCATCCAGGTTGATTTCTCCATGCCGGGGCGCCTCGGCGCCCAGTATGTCGCTGAAGATGGCAGCAGGCGGGTCCCGGTCATGCTGCACCGTGCCATCCTGGGGTCTGTGGAACGGTTTATCGGTATCTTGATTGAAGAATACGCCGGCAGCCTGCCCGTATGGCTGGCGCCGGTACAAGTGGCGCTGCTGAATATCACTGATAAACAGCTGGACTATACTCAGGATATCGGGAACCGACTGAAACAACGAGGATTCAGGGTCATCACTGACTTGAGAAACGAAAAGATCGGCTTTAAAATCCGCGAACATACGCTGCAACGTGTCCCCTACCTGCTTGTCATTGGCAATCGGGAGGTGCAAGATGGAACCGTAGCCGTGCGCATGCGCTCGGGTGAGGACCTCGGGGTGATGACTGCCGAGGTATTTAGCGAAAGGCTCACCCAAGAGATCGCGAGCCGCGGCATTTAGTTTTTGGAGGACTGAGACTATCGCAACAAAGAAAAAGCAGACACGCCTAAATAACAAGATCACGGCGCCGGAGGTCAGATTGATCGGGACTGAGGGAGAACAGATGGGCGTGGTGTCGATTTCAGAAGCACTAGAGAGGGCGGAAGAGGCAGGCTTAGATCTTGTTGAAATCTCACCGAATGTATCGCCACCGGTGTGTCGATTGATGGATTACGGCAAGTTTCAGTACGAGACCAATAAGCGCAAACAGGCGGCTAAGAAGAAACAGAAGCAGATTCAAATAAAAGAGATCAAGTTTCGTCCCGGTACAGATATTAGCGACTATAAAGTCAAACTCCGCAACTTGATTCGATTCTTGGAGAACGGCGACAAGGCAAAAGTAACTTTGCGCTTTCGGGGACGTGAAATGCGACATCAAGAGCTGGGCCTGGAACTGCTAAAGCGTGTTGAACATGATCTTCAATCGTATGGGACGGTTGAACAACAGCCGAGCATGGAAGGTCGGAATCAGATGGTGATGGTTATCAATCCGAAGTCTGGCCGGTAAAGCGGCTCGGGAGAACAAGTTTGCCAAAAATGAAAACCAATCGCGGCGCTGCTAAGCGTTTTAGAAAGACAGCAAGCGGCGGGTTCAAACGGCGGCACTCACATTTGCGTCATATGTTGACCAAGAAAAGCCGCAAGCGTAAGCGTCATCTAGGAGATGGGGCGATGGTTCATGCAGCAGACGATGCGCTGGTAAAGCGCCTGCTGCCCTACGCTTAGTGCCCAGGGGAGAGGAGTAAATGCCAAGAGTAAGACGCGGAGTAACCGCGAGCGCACGCCACAAGAAGGTGCTTGCACGCGCGAAAGGCTACCGTGGAGCGCGTAGCAGGGTTTTTCGGGTGGCCAATCAGGCTGTAAATAGAGCTGGCCAGTACGCTTATCGCGACCGACGACAACGTAAGCGCGTGTTTCGAGCCCTGTGGATCGTACGCATCAATGCAGCGGCGCGAGAATGCGGCTTGAGCTACAGTCGTTTCATGAACGGCCTGAAGAGGGCTTCGATCGACGTCGATCGCAAGGTCTTGGCCGATATCGCTGTTCGCGACAAAGAAACTTTTTTTGCTCTGGCTGACAAGGCCCGGCAAAGCCTTTCCCTGTAGCAAACACTAAGCAACGATAGTCATAAAATGGGAAAGGCCGCCCAGGCCTTTCCTTTTTTGTGGTTGTCATATTGATTTTACATGTGCAAGGAACATGTCGACGGACATTGTACAAGAGAAGTTAACGCACCTGCTCGATGATGCGATCTCAGCCATCACAGCTGCTGATAGCGTGTCGACCGTGGAGGCGCTGCGCGTAAAGTATCTCGGGAAAAAAGGCATAGTTACAGAGCAGCTGAAGCAGTTGGGTTCGCTGCCGGCAGATGAACGTCCGCAAGTAGGTCGCTGGGTCAACGACGCTAAGCGTATCCTTCAAGAGAGGCTCAGCGTGCGTAAGCAGGAGTTGGGGTCTGCAGCCCGGGGTCACCAACTCAATCGTGAGGTTCTCGATGTCACGCTTCCTGGTAGGGGTAACGGAGTAGGGGGGCTGCATCCTATTACGCGTACGCTACATCGAGTAGAGAGTTTGTTCGTGCAAATGGGATTCGAGATTGCCGACGGCCCTGAGATCGAGGATGACTATCACAATTTCGCAGCCCTCAACATTCCTGAGAACCATCCTGCCCGAGCGATGCACGATACGTTCTATTTCGACGAGCATACGTTGCTTCGTACGCATACCTCGCCGGTTCAGATTCGTTATATGGAAGAACACAAGCCGCCGTTGCAGATTGTTGCATCGGGCCGGGTCTTCCGTTGCGACTCGGATCTCACTCATACCCCTATGTTCCATCAAACCGAAGGCCTTATGGTAGACGAGGGCGTGAGTTTCGCAGACTTAAAGGGGGTACTTGTCCATTTTCTAGAGCAATTCTTCGAAGATGAGCTGCGTGTAAGGTTTCGACCTTCCTTCTTTCCTTTCACAGAACCATCGGCGGAAGTAGATATAAGTTGTGTGATCTGCGCCGGCGAGGGTTGTCGTGTGTGTAAACAGACGGGTTGGCTGGAGGTGCTTGGTTGCGGCATGGTGCACCCAGAAGTGTTTCGACATGTGGGCATTGACAGCGAAAAATACACCGGCTTTGCTTTCGGTCTGGGTATCGAACGTCTGGCGATGTTACGTTACCGAATAAACGACATTCGACTGTTTTACGAAAATGATCTGCGTTTTCTGCGGCAGTTCAGCTAAGCACGCAAGGTAGGATGTCGAGCGAGATTCGTGGATTAAGGTATGCGTATAAGTGAACAATGGTTGCGGGAATGGGTGTCGCCTAAGCTCGATACCGAGCAGCTCGCCGAACGTTTGACCCTCGCCGGGCTCGAGGTGAGCGCGTTGGAACCGGCCAGTGCCGACCTAAAAGGTGTAGTGGTGGGTCGAATCGACTCGTTGCGTGAACACCCGCATGCCGATCGGCTCAAGCTCTGTTCTGTCGACATTGGCCGGCGCAGCAGACTCGAAATAGTCTGCGGCGCGCCCAACGTCGTGACCGGAATGAGGGTGCCGGTAGCGCTACCGGGTACGGAACTGCCTAATGGCGTGCACGTCGAGAAATCGGAAATCCGTGGCGAAGTTTCTATGGGTATGTTGTGTTCGGCGCTCGAGCTCGGGTTGGCGGAATCAGCAGAGGGTATCTTGGCGCTTGGTTCTGATGCGAGCCTGGGCCAGCCGGTCCGTGACTACCTTCAACTCAACGACACGATCATGGAGATTGAACTCACGCCTAATCGAGGTGATTGCCTGAGTGTAGCTGGGGTGGCGCGAGAGGTTGCGGCGCTGACGGCGACGCGCCTCAAGGCAGCCTACACTAAGGTCCGAAACATACCGGCGACAAGCAAGCGCCGCTTCAAGATCAAACTCCAGGCGGAACAAGACTGTCCGCGCTATGTAGGCCGCGTGATTGAAGGTATCAACTCGACGGCGACCACCCCTATTTGGATGATTGAACGCCTGCGTCGAAGCGGGGTCCGTAGCATCAGCCCGGTTGTCGATGTTACCAACTACGTAATGCTCGAGCTCGGTCAACCGATGCATGCCTTCGATCTCGACAAATTGGTCGGTGGCATTCGTGTGCGTCACGCAAAAAAGAACGAATCGTTAACCTTACTCGATGGAACCAGACCGCGCATCCAGGCGGGCACGCTTCTGATTGCCGATCACAAGGGGCCGGTGGCGCTTGCCGGCATTATGGGGGGGCTAGATTCAGCAGTGATGGATAAGACGCACAATCTGCTTCTCGAGAGCGCATACTTTCGACCACAGACAATTGCCGGTCGTGCACGTAGCCTGGGCATGCAGACCGAATCGTCGTTTCGATTTGAGCGTGGTGTTGATCCTTACTTGCAACGTCAAGCGATGCAGCGTGCGACGTCGTTATTGCTCGGTGTTGTTGGCGGCAGACCAGGGCCCATACTAGAAGAAAGTTTGACCCGTCACGTGCCCAAGCGCGCTAGCGTTATCTTGCGCCGACGCCGGCTTACTCAGCTGCTTGCCCAAGAGTTGCCGGTGTCTAAGACGCAGGGCATTCTGACACGCCTGGGGATGCGCGTTAGTAAGCGTGGTGACGGTTGGCGGGTCACCCCGCCCTCGCATCGCTTCGATATCGAGCGCGAGGAGGATCTCGTCGAAGAAGTGGCGCGTGTGTACGGCTTTGAAAATCTGCCAAGTCAAATGCCGCGAATCTCCATGGGGTCTCGGTTTGCATCAGAGAATCATATTTCGGCAGAGCGATTTAAGACTGTCTTGGTGGACCGTGACTACCAGGAGGTTATTACTTATAGCTTCGTCGACCCGGCGCTACAACGCCTCCTTGAGCCAGCAACCGAGCCTATGATCTTGCGAAATCCCATAAGCGCAGATATGGCGGCTATGCGCATTTCCCTGTGGCCGGGCCTATTGCAGGCGGTGGTGTACAACCGAAATCGCCAACAATCACGATTGCGTCTATTCGAACTGGGGCGGTGCTTTGTCGGCACGGGTAAGAATCTTGTACAAGAGTTGATGCTAGGTGGCGCCCTCACGGGACCCGTTTTGCCCGAGCAGTGGGGCAGTAAAGCCCGCGCTGTCGACTTCTACGACGCCAAGGGTGATCTGGAGGCGCTCCTACAGGTAACGGGAGGCCGTGATGAGTTTCAGCTTCAACCGGGCCAGCATCCGGCACTGCACTCTGGCCAAAGCGCCGAAATCACCAAGAACGGCGCCAATGTAGGGTGGTTGGGGGCACTTCACCCCGAGTTTGTGGCAAAATTGGACCTGGATGACTCGGTATTTCTGTTTCAGGTACGCATTTCGACCTTACAAACCGCGAGAATTCCGCAATTCAGTGAAGTTTCTAAATTTCCGGCCATTCGTCGGGATCTATCCTTCATGGTGGATGCAGGGGTGCCGGCGCAAGCGGTGCTGGATTGTGCCGCCGCGGCTGCCGGCGAACTCCTCGTCGACTTGCAGCTCTTTGACGAATATCGCGGCGAAGGCATTGATTCGGGAAGAAAAAGTTTATCTCTGAGCTTGACCTTGCAAGACTCTTCGCGCACTCTTAAAGAGGAGATAATTGAAGCAATCATGGTGCGCGTTATCGATTCTCTAGAAGCGGGTCTGGGGGCAGAACTCAGAAAAAGTAGCCTAAAATAAGCAAGAAGGACGCGGAAAATGGCACTGACGAAAGCCGATTTGGCCGAGTGTTTATTCAATGAATTGGGCTTAAACAAGCGAGAAGCGAAGGAATTCGTCGAGTTGTTTTTTGAGAGAATCCGCACTGCGCTGGCGGAGGGGGAGCAGGTAAAGATCTCGGGATTCGGGAATTTTGGGGTGCGCAAGAAGAGCCCGCGACCGGGAAGAAATCCGAAAACCGGCGAAGAAATCCCCATCTCTGCCAGACGCGTAGTCACTTTTCGCGCTAGCCACAAGCTAAAGGAGCGGGTCGAGCAGAATGCTGGCTTACGTGCCAAGATGAAGGAGCGGGCTAAGCTGAATGCTGGATCCAGCGGATAATTTCGAGCTGCCGCCAATCCCAGGCAAGCGTTACTTTACTATCGGTGAAGTCAGTGAATTGTGTGCGGTAAAGCCGCACGTTCTACGTTACTGGGAGCAGGAATTTCCTCGACTCAAACCGGTTAAACGACGTGGAAACCGACGATACTTCCGACGTCAAGACGTAGTGCTTGTACGTCAGATCCGCAGTTTGTTATATGTGGAAGGGTTTACCATCAGCGGTGCGCGCAACAAGCTCGCCATGGATGAGCCTGCCAACGAGACTGGCGAGCGTAGCGATGTGGTCAAGATGTTGATTGAAAACTTGGAGGACGTACTAACCCTTCTAGATTAACGCTGAACCGGCTTGTTTCCCTCTCGATCTCGGGTATCATCTCACCGTGAACCGTAAGCCGTGAATCGTAAGTCGTGGAAGATACAACGGTTCGCTGTTCACAAATTACGGTTCACGACTCACGGTTTGCGATTCACAAAACTCGCGGGG
>CAXMNC010000029.1:0-12137 GCA_964194625.1 Acidiferrobacterales bacterium | reverse complement strand
GAAGCGATGGAGGTTAACTATGAAAGCAAAGCAAATGTTGGTTAAAGCGGCCGGTGCGTTAGTGCTTGTCGCCGTCTCGACTGCGTTCACAGTGACTGCGTACGCAGAAACACTTCGTGTTGGAATGGAGTGCACCTATGCGCCGTTTAACTATAGAACGGCGGACGGGAAGTTGACCGGTTACGACGTCGACGTTGCCAACGGTGTGGCCGGTATTCTCAACGCGGATCTAGAGTTCGTTTGCCAGAAGTGGGATGGCATGATCCCCGCTTTGCTAGCGAACAAGTTCGATTTGATCGTGGCTTCCATGTCGATTACCGAAAAACGTCGGGTGAAGATCGATTTCTCCGGTCCTTACCGCATTTCCGTTGGGCGTTTGGTCGGCAGAAAGGGCGGCAACTTCAATTTGTTCAATGCCGACGGTTCGGTCAATCCGGCCGGTTTCAAGGGTGTCAAGGTCGGCCTGGAACGGGCAACCACCTATGACAACTGGTTCGTGGCCAAAGTGCCTGACGCGGAGATTCTGAGATACGACAATAACGAATCGATGTATCTGGACCTGAAAAATGGCCGCACCGATGTGATCATGACGAACCCGATGAAAGCCCACCTCAGGTTTCTCAGCAAGGAAGACGGCGCGGGTTATGAGTTCGTCAGTCCAGCCATCGACGAAAAAGAGTTCTTCGGAGTCGGTGTTGGAATCGGACTGCGCAAGGGCAACGATGCACTGCTCGGACGGATCAATGTCGCGCTAAAACAGCTCACGGAAGACGGCTCGCTGGAAAAATATGCGCTCAAGATTTTCCCGTTCGCGATTCATCCGGAGAAATGGGTAGCGCTCTCTGAGTAACCGAGAGTGAATGCGGCAGGGTCGACCATTGGCCGTCCCTGCCGCGCCCTCTCGTGTGAGGGCAACCCTCGTATATCGATATATTCGCTGAGTTCTTCAGCGAGTGGTTTCGTACGCAGCAATTGTTTGGCACCATGCGGCCTAGGGGGTGAGATGCCGTGTCCGAGCTAAGTGGGTGGTGGGACGACTACTTTTGGGGGGCGATGGTCGTCGTCCGGATCTTTGCCGTCTCCTTGCTCCTCGCGGTCATCATCGGCCTGATTGGGTCGGCGATGAAGCTGTCCGGGAGTCGAATAGCCCAAACGATCGCCAACGCCTATACAGTCGTCTTTCGGGGAACGCCCGAGCTGCTGGTTCTGCTCATCGTCTATTTCGGCGCGGCGGTCAGCCTGACCGCGATTGCTCAGTCCTTCGACCCCAGCATCAAATTCATTGACATACCGCCGTTTTGGGCGGGCGCATTCGCCATCGCACTGATTGTCGGGGCCTATATGACCGAGACGTTCCGGGGCGCGTTCCTCGGCGTCGACCCCGGTCATGTGGAGGCGGCACGCGCCTTGGGGCTCAGCAAATTTCAAACCTTCGTCTACGTGCGTATTCCGCAGATGTGGCGTCTCGCGCTGCCGAATTTCGGCAATCACATGTTGTCACTGATGAAGGACACGGCGCTGATTTCGGTTATCGGCGTGGAAGAGATCGTCTTCGTGGCCGAGATGGCCACCACCGTGACGCTGAAGCCGTTCACCATGTATATCATCGTGGCGCTCATTTATCTTTGCATCACCACGGTGATTACGCTGGCGGTGATGGCAATGGAGAAGTACGCCAACAAGCACCTGGTAAGCAGCCGATGACATTCGACTTCAGCTTGGTTTTCGAAAGTATTCCGGATATGCTGGGATGGACGAGCAGATTCCGCGACGGGCTCGGTCTGACCTTCAGGCTCCTGATATTGTCCTCCGCTATCGGCCTGGTGCTGGCCGTCATCACGTTGCTGATGCGCATCAGTGGCCGCTCGTTTCTGGTGGCGCCGGCGGCAGCCTATATCTACTTTTTTCGCGGCACCCCCATCCTGGTTCAGATTTTCGTCATCTACTACGGGTTGCCGCAGTTTGAGTTTATTCGCGAGAGCGTGGTCTGGCCGTTTCTGCGCGAACCGTTCTGGTGTTGCATTCTCGCCCTCAGCCTGAATGCTGGCGCCTACGTCTCGGAAATACTGCGCGGCGGCGTGCTCGGTGTCGACAAGGGCATACTGGAAGCGGCGTCGGCGCTGGGTATTTCGAAGACCCAAAGATTTATCTACATCACCTCACCCATCGCCGTCAGACTCTCACTGCCGGCCTACAGCAACGACATCATCAGCATGACCAAGGCAACCGCGCTGGCAAGTACGGTCACCTTGCTGGAAACGACCGGCGTGGCGCGAACCATCATGGCCAAGACGTTCGCACCCTACGAGCTCTTCCTCTCGGCGGCGATCATCTACATGGTCATCGCGTGGATGGTGCAGAAGGGGTTTGGCATGCTGGAAGGACGAATGAGTCGATATCTCAAAGCGACTGCGGGATAGATCGGGAACTGCGAGTATCAACATGAGCGAACAAGAGTCGATTGTCATCCTGGAGGACGTTTGCAAATACTTTGGTGGGTTCAAAGCCCTGAGCGATGTGAATCTCACCGTTCACAAACGGGAAAGAATCGTCGTCTGCGGGCCGTCCGGATCCGGGAAGTCCACCATGATTCGATGCATCAACCGTCTGGAGGAACACGACAGTGGCCGCATCGTTGTGGGCGGCAAGGAGCTCACCAGTGAAATCAAGGATATCGACGCAGTACGCCGAGAGGTCGGCATGGTCTTCCAGAGCTTCAATTTGTTTCCTCATCTGAAGGTCCTGGACAATCTGACCCTCGCGCTAAAGCTCGTGCGCAAAATGCCGAAACCCGAGGCACGAGAAGCCGCCATGCGATATCTCGAGCGGGTGCATATCCCGGAGCAGGCGGACAAGTACCCGAGTCAGCTCTCGGGCGGGCAACAGCAACGAGTCGCCATCGCCCGCGCCTTGTGCATGAATCCGGAGGTCATGCTATTCGATGAACCAACCTCTGCGTTGGACCCGGAGATGATCAGCGAGGTGCTGGACGTCATGACCGAGCTTGCCGAAGAGGGTATGACTATGATCTGCGTGACCCACGAGATGGGTTTCGCCCGCTCGATCGCGGATCTGGTAGTGTTTATGGACGCAGGAGAAATAGTCGAGACAGCACCACCGAGCGAGTTCTTTCAGAATCCTCGCAGTGAACGCACCAAGCTCTTTCTTAGCCAAATACTCTCACATTGAGCAGTACCGGCTATGGATAGGGGCGCAGGGGCCAGTCGATCGAACCGATGGATGATTTAGTTCGTTTCGCGAATCGCCTCGCTGATGCAAGCGGCGATATTGTTCGGCCTGGGTTTCGTACTAACCGTGATGTGATCATCAAACCCGACCAAAGCCCCGTCACCGAAATCGATCGAAAAGTAGAGACCAAGCTTCGCCGGTTGGTAGAGAATGAGTTTCCGGATCACGGCATCATCGGCGAAGAGTTTGGTGATGTGCGCGTTGATGCCGAGTACGTTTGGATTTTCGACCCCATAGACGGCACCAAGCAATTCGTGGCGGGGCTCCACTACTTCGGTACACTGATCGCGCTGGCTAGCGGTGGTAAGCCCGTCATTGGTGTGCTTGATCAACCCATTACAAACGAGCGTTGGGTGGGGGTACAGGGCCGCCCCACGACCTTCAATGGCAAAGTAATCGAAACGCGGTCTTGCAATCACCTGCCGGACGCGATCATGGCAACCAGTGCGCCCGATTATTTTCACGATGGTGGATGGAATGCGTATGAACGCCTTAACGCAATTACCCGATGGACCGTTTACGGCGCGGGTTGTCACGGCTATGCGATGCTGGCCGCGGGTTTCATCGATGTGGCCGTCGAGGCCGGTTTGGGTCCCTTCGACTACTGCGCCCTTGTGCCGATCGTGGAGAATGCAGGCGGTGTGATAACGGATTGGGATGGAGCTCGGTTGACCATACATTCCGGCGATCGGATCATCGCCGCGGGTGATGCACGGATACACCACGACGCCTTGGCCGTGCTTCAGTCAACGCCCGACCGTATTTCCAACCCCTAGCAATACGGGGGTTCAATGTTATGTCAACGGCAATCAAACTTCTGTGGAGGAGAGAAATGAAAGGACGAATTGCGAACGTATTCTTTGTTGCCACGCTTTTGTTGTGTGGGATATCGCTCGCACAGGCTGACGACAAGCGAAGCATCACCAAGATCGCCGGCGATCTTTACCGATTCCAGAACAACTTCCACTACTCGGTATTCCTCGTTACCTCCGAAGGTATCATCGTCACCGATCCCATTAATGCGGATGCGGCGCGCTGGCTCAAGGCCGAGCTCGCCAAACGTTTCAATAAGCCTATTAAGTATATGATCTACAGTCATGACCATGTGGATCACATTGCTGGAGGCGAGGTGTTCGCCGACACGGCGATAGTGGTCGCGCATGAAAACGCCAAAGCGGACATCATCGCTGAACAGCGTCCGACCGCGGTGCCCGATATTACTTTTTCAGATCAGATGACCATTGAGTTGGGCGGCAAGCGTGTGGAATTGAGCTATGTCGGCCGGAGCCACTCGGACAACATGATTATCATGCGTTTTCCGGCAGAACGGGCGTTGTTCGCGGTCGACTTTATTCCTGTGAAGTCGGTGGCATGGAAGAACATGACCGACGCCTATATCCCCGATTGGATGGATGCGATCGTGCGGGTGGAGACCATGGATTTCGATATCTTGGTACCGGGACATGGCGGACTTGGCACCAAGGCCGATGCCACCGCCTTCCGCGGTTACATGGAAACACTATATGCAGCTGTCCTTACAGGCGCCCGCGAGGGCAAATCCCTAGAAGCCATGCAACAAAGCATTAGGCTGGAGAAATACAAAGATTGGCATAACTACGATACGCAGCTGCCACTCAACATCGAGGGTATGTACAACCAGATCAAGTTGCATCGTCGAGGCAATTGAAATAAACGGTGTCAGATTTGATCGAGTCCGAATGACTCAAAACGGCCAAAAGCGGCCAATCAGAAAACTAATGCGCAAGGGACTTTTCTAGATGGGCGAGTGCTGCAGACATCCGATGTGGCTTGCTTAGGCGCTTTGATCGCATCGCGTGGTGACACGCTATGCAAGCGGAAAACAGGGTCGCCCGGTGCCGTAAGGTCGATCCGGATATGCCGTTAGATTCGTAAGCACCTAAGACTGTGTTCAGCACGCGCTCGCCGTGAAAATAGTACAGCGAGGCGAAATCCCACGCGGGATCACCGATCATTGCATCGCCGAAATCGATCAACCCACTCAGCTGTTCACCGGTGCAGATGATGTGTCCCTCGTGTAAATCGGTATGAACAACACGCGAAAGGGAATCCTGCAGCTCTGACTCTAACTCAGGTCTAAGGTTGTTGAGTCGATCCAAAACTGGCTTATTTCCAGCTTCACTAATCGGGTGTTCGTCCAATGACAACACACCGAACGGCCAAGGATTATCGAATCGCGTCGTCAACCCATACTGTATAGTATCTTCGGTGCCTTTGAATTCGGCCGAGTCATGAGGTAATCCGAAGCCCAGCCCTTCAATGTTGTGCAGGTGACTCAGCACATTCGCAAGGTCAACACAGGCGCGTTTGGGAATTTCACCCCGAGGATATGTGTCTCCTGCGAGGTAATCATCGATTATCCAAGGTCTTTGATGGACACGCTGCGGAAAATCGTGTGACGTTGCTACAGGTTTGGCAACCCGAACGCCATCCCGATGCAGTTTGCGACGCAGGGCCGTTTCAAAGACCATACGCGGCAGCGTCCCATTCTTTGGGCGTAAAAAGCGAACAACCACCCTCCCGGCTGATGTGCGTGCAATCCAGACCTCACTCCACGAACCCGAGCCAATGAGTTTCGTTGACTCGAGCTTGAGGCCCACCATCCGAAGCACCTCTTCTACGTCAGCTGCCTGATTCATGTCGAAAGGAACCGCAAAAAAGAGAGCTTATCACCCCAGCCGAAAGGTGGCCTTGGGTCGTTTCCGGACATTCGCGAACGGGTGCTTACGGCCACAAGCGGGAGTTCGTGGATTAGGCGTCAGTGGAGCGATGATGTTTCTCTGAATGACCGCTATCGCCTAGAAGCGGAAGTTCAGATTATGCTAATCTGAATTTGGCGACAGGCCGAGTTTGGCCACCTGGGGACGGTCATTCCGCGGGGAAATTGACCGTTTCAACGTCTGCTCCCAGACCTGAAGCCGACGAACACCGCTCTGGTCGCGAAGTCAACGATGGCTTCGCGATGACGCAGGTTGCCTCCGCACCAACACAAGAAAAGGAAGACCCCCCGACGTGTGCGAGGGGTCTGCGAGCTGTCATGCAGGACGTTGGCGGCGACAGCGCTAGAGCGTGCATCCGACTCTCGCCGTGGCGAGAACCAACTCGTCGATCTGGAGTGTCATTGTGCTGTGTGCGGTTTGCTTCCCGCCGTAGTAGATGTCCATCCAGAACGACCTGACGTGCTCGTCCGCCCTGTAGCGGAATTCGATATCACCGCGCACGAAAACACGCTGCCCGTCCACCCACGCGTCGAGAATACCATCACGCTCGCCAGGCGTGTTGAGCGCGATCCTGCCCTCCACACAGTACCAGTCACCGTGTACGAGTTCTCCATCCCAGTGCAATTTCTCACCCGAGAGCTTAGGCTGGTTGATGTGGTAAACGTAGTAGCCGATTGGCGTCGCGCCTTCAACCTCCGGAGCACGAACGAAGAGGCCACGGGCAGAAAAACCCGGCTCTTCAGGTGTCGAAGGCTTATTGCCTAAACCTGTCCGGCCCACGATACCCTCAAAGCCGGGCAGCTTGCCACTTGAGACGTTGTCCCAATCGATGAAACGAATGAAGTAGCGGAAGGAGACCTCATCCGGCTCATCCTGCCCATGGGCAGCAAAGCGGTAACGCAGATCTGTACCGAAATGACTTCCTTCAAGAATCGTTACCTCGATACCCCGGCCACTGTAACCTCGAACCTGTTCAGTGCGATTCCGCGGGTGACCCGGAGCATAGCTGCTCGTCCATGCCCTCCACCAGTCCGCATCCTCAAACATCTCTTCGAAGAGCACGCGGCCGGCGAGGCTGGTTTCGGGTCCCGGCGGCGGGATGATTGGCGAAAGCCCCAGCGCACGTGAGAGAAATGTTGCCATCTGGCCGCGGGTGACCGGATTGCCCGGGCAGAACCGGTCATTCGCCGGAGGGTTGCACCCCTTGGTGATACCGGCTGCCGCAAGCGTATTGATGGCGCTCTCAAACACCGATCCGTCGTCGTCGATGAAGTAGTCAGTGTTTGAATCTGGGAGCGCGAGCGCACGTACGAGGAATGCGGCCATCTGGCCGCGGGTGACCGGATTGCCCGGGCAGAACTGGTCGTTCGTTGGAGGGTTACACCCCTTGGTGATGCCCGCCTCCGCGATCGCGTTGATGGCCCGTTCGAATACCGTTTGATCGTCGTCGATGAAGTAGTCGGTGTTCGAATCTGGGAGCGCGAGCGCACGCTGCAGGAATGCTGCCATTTGGCCGCGCGTCACTGCATCGTCGGGGCAGTAACGCGTATTCCGCGGCGGGTTGCAGCCCTTGGTAATCCCGAGAGCCGCGATCGCCTCGATCGAACCTTCATGGACGCTTCCATTGTCGTCGATAAACGTCCCGCCGGGTGGGAGCATCGGCGCGTCAGCAGTCTCAACCGCTGATGCAGCGGATTGCCGCAGCATGGAAGCGGGTTCCTGGCCCGACACCATGTTCGTGCTGAACGCCACGACCACAAACACCCACGCACGCAGGAGCAGAATCGTTTTTCGCACCTGTTACCTTCTTTCTCAACTTGTCGAAGATCGTATTGTACATATAGTACAAAACCCCTTACACGGCGAAGAATATGTGGCAATTATCCCGTTTGTCAGTTAACTCCTCGCGTTATCGTATACCGTATCCATCCCGCCCCAGCCGTAGCCAGAGAGCCAGACGCAAAAGACGCCAGGCCAAGACCGACGGATTGACCCACCGGTTTCTCATTAGGTGGTTGGTGGGCGATTCCCAAAAAACTCGCTTGTCTGAACGACCGCTATTGGCCGTAAGCAGCCGCTCGCAAATTCGTAGGCGCGTGGTTTCGCATCAAAATTCCTATGGCCGCTTTCGCCTATTAGCGGCCGTTCGCCAAACAAAAAGTTGCATTAGTGAAAGGCAACAACCGGCCAATAGCAGACATTCAGACAACCGAGTTTTTTGGGAAGCTCAGCCCACCGGACCACCTGATGAAACCAGTGTGTCGATCCGTCTAGCGTGGCTTATGTCGGACGTAAGACTTTATCCTGACGGTACTTCAATAGGATACCCGGCAGCCTTCCAACTCCGAAATCCGTCGCGGAAGAAGTAAACCTTTTTGAAACCCATGGCCACCGCTGTGACGACAGCCCTCGTGGTGACTCCGCAACCGGCGCCACAAGCATAGATTACGACCTCTTCGTCTTTAGCCACGATTTTCAAGAGCTTGGCTTCGGTGACGTCGTGGTCCTTATGTAGATGCACAGCACCAGCAATATGACTGCGCCGCCAGGGGGGGTCACTGCGCACGGAAACGAACGGTACCCCCCGGTCAAAAAGGGCCTTTGCCTCCGTTGCGTCAATTGTGGTCGCGCCCTCAATCGCGAGCGGTGCCTTCATTACTCCCCGGAACGCCAATGGTGGGCGCTGTGACCCCGACGGCAAACCGGCCTTTCGCAGTCCCTCGCGATATCGCTCCCGAATAGCCTCATCTGGAAACGCCCATCCATCCATGGCGGCCAGGGTGTAGTGGCGCCGTCCCTTCTTTGCCCGCGCCTGATTGAACGTCTCCAAGGCGGACTGGGCCTCTTGCTTCTGCCCCAGATGTCCGTATGCCGCCGCCAAATACAGAAAGGTCCACTCGTCGCCCGGGTGGTGTTCCGTATATTTCTTAAATGCGGCTGCGGACTCCTCGAATCGGTCAAGGTGAAAGTAGGATTCACCAAGCCTGTAAGAAAAAGCGCCTCGAACATCGCCTTGCGGGTCGAGCCGCCTGGCTTTCTTAATAGCTTCGAGGCCCTCAGCCGATCTGCCGGTTTTGTTATAGATTTTGGCCAACGCGTCGTAACCGGTGGCGTCATTGGGATCCAAGGCAATAGCGCGTTTGGCTGCGGTGAGTGCCTCGTCGCTTCGCCCTTGCGAGGTGAGAAGTCGTGAAGAAGTGTAGTAGGCGAGAGGGGTCGGGTTCTTCAGGGCCTCTTTTAGGTGGTGCTCCGCCTTCTTTAGGCTGTCATCGTATGACATGCCCATCGCTGGCGCCCACTCATTGTCCCCGACACGCCAATAGACCGCCGCGAGCACACCATGGGCGCGAGCATAGTTCGGGTCTAGCTGGATAGCTTTCTCGAGGTACGTAATTGCTTTCGCGGAATCATCCACTGAGTAGATGTCAAAGTGCGTCCGACCTCGGAGGAAGGCATCGTAAGCTTCCGGGCTATCCGTCTCCTGTCGGGCCCGCGCCGCCTGTTCTTTGTCCGTCAAATGAACCTTGAGGGCGGCTACAACATTCTGCGTGACCTTGTCTTGCACGGCGAAGACATCGTTCATGGAACTGTCGTAACGTTCTGCCCATAGGTGACCACCGGTCGTTGCGTCGATGAGCTGGGCGTTGATGCGCACTTGCCCGCCGGCCCGGCGCACACTGCCTTCCAATACATACTTCACACCGAGTTCACGGGACACCTGTCGCACATCAGGAGATTTGTCTTTGTAGGCGAATGTGGAGTTACGCGCGATAACGAACAGACCCGAAATCTTAGAGAGATCAGTAATCAAATCGTCCGTCATGCCGTCGACAAAGTACTCCTGTTTCGGGTCGTCGCTCATGTTGGTAAACGGCAGCACAGCGATGGAGGGCTTGTCGGGCAAGGGAAGTGGTCGTCTTTCCGGCAGTCCGGCCGTGCGCAAGTCATCAATCCAACGGTCCAAATATTCCCGGTCCCTCCACGCGGAATCCTCCATCTCTTCCAACGTACTATCGAGATCGGTCTCGATGAATTTCGACATCACTTCGCGGGCTTCCTCGAGCCGCCCCAGGCGAACGAGCACCGCGGCGCGGATTCGCCGGACCCCATTAGAAGGATTGGACATCCTATTCAGTGTGTCCAGTGCCTCTTGGTGTTGTTCCGCAAAGTATTGTGCTATGCCGAGGTCCCAGAGGTACCATTCCGGATGACGAGGATTGATGCGTATCGCCAGCTTGATTTGGGCAATGGCTTGCTCCGCTCTTCCAGTCTTGTACAACACCTCCGACATATTGGCGAGCAAAGTTGTATCACTAGGATTTAGCGCTAGGGCGCGCTCGTATCCGGCACTCGCTCGGTCGAAATCTCCGTGCAGAGACAGTGCGAATCCTAAGGCCCAATGGCCGAAGTAGTCGTCAGGCGCGAGCGCAATGGCTTTGCGTGCGGACTCGAGGGCAAGGTCCAGCGAGCGCTCTGGATCCTGGCCCCAGCTGTAACGCTGACTAGAGTTATGTGCCTGGACCCAGGACAAGAGACCGTATGCACGGGCGTAATCGGGGTCGAGTTCTATTGCCTTCTCCAATAGCTCGAGCGCCTGATTGTTCGCTTCCTTGCTGAAGGTGAAAAACAGTTTCCAGGCCCGTTGATAATAGTCATAGGCCCCTAAATCATCGGTCGCTTTGCCAAGCGCACGCTTAATCTCCGCTTCCGTTACCTGAGATGCCAGACTTCCCACAATCGTGCGCAAGATGTCCTCCTGGATGGTAAAGAAGTCACTGGCGTTGCGGTCATAGCGCTCTGCCCATAGATGATGGCCCGTGGTCGCATCGATTAGCTGCACGTTGATGCGGAGCCTCTCACCTGCCCTTTGGAAACTTCCCTCCAGCACATAGCGAATGCCGAGCTCTTCCGCTACTTGCTGCACCTTGACGGGTTTACCCTTGTAGCTGAAGGTCGAGTTGCTCGCGATCACAAATAGGTGCTTGAACTTCGACAGATCTGTGATGATGTCGTTGGTCAGCCCATCACTGAGGACCTCTTGCTCCGGGTCACCGCCGAGATTGTCGAAGGGCAGAACAGCGATTGAAGGCTTGTCGGGCAGCGGAAACGCCATGCGCTCCACGGACGCCGGTTCAAACTCGGGTGCCCAAGGTTTTAACCAGACGACCAGCCCGCCGGCAACGAGCAGGACAAGCGCAGCGAACGCGACGATTAAACGCCGTGTCCGTGATGGTGGGTGAGCTTGTTTGCTGGTCTCGGGCGGTGGAATCAGTTCGCCTGGTTTCAACGCCACGCGATAAACACGAACCGACTCGTCAAACCCCTTGACGTCTTGTTCGCCGAGGCTCTCCTGGTCGAAGGGCATTCGGTTGGGAATCGCTTCATGGATAGCACTGGTGATACACACGCCCCCGGGTTCTGCTAACTGCTCCACCCGTTGCGCTAAGACCACGCCCGGCCCGGTCACCGTGTCATCGGCAAATATCTCCTCGCCCAGGGCGATACCCACGCGAACCACTGGCACGATGTCGTCGTCGAGCTGGGCGTTGTGCGCAGTATTGGACCGCTGAAAACTGAGTGCCGCGCACACCGCATCCGAGGCCCGGGCGAACCCGGCCACGAGTGCATCGCCCCGGATCTCGTGCACGGTGCCGTTATATTCCTGAATGATGGACGAGAACCGTTGGAAGGCCTCGTTAATCCGCTTATGGGCGAGTGTCTCGTCGCGTTGCACTAAGGCGGTGGAGCCCGCAACGTCGGCATGCACAATGACAGCCAGCTTCCTAGAGATGTCTTGATCGGCCATTCCACACCACGCGTAGCAGGAACGGATCACCATTATGCACCTTATCCACGGGTGTTTGAATTAGCGCGCGGTAGGGGAAAGCCCAAAAGGCGAGAAAAGATCTTCCTATAAGTGAGCTCGGCGAATGTCCGCTATGGGTCGGTAGCTGCCTGTCGAAATTCTAGCGCCTGAACGGCTGGTTATAGGCGAAAGCCGACATTGGGAATCGGGAGATGGCTCTAAATATTCGATCCGACGAATGACCGCAACTGGCCCGAAAGCGGACCTTCCGCAATCTCCGAAAAAGAAGTGTTTTGCGCAGACGCTGCCGACCTCCTGGTCTC
>CAXMNC010000028.1:0-8456 GCA_964194625.1 Acidiferrobacterales bacterium | reverse complement strand
TACGAACCGAAAAGAAACGTTCTGAAGGCGCAGGGCGATCTGATACGGGTGGAGGCTAAAAAGAGGCTTGATCGTTCGACCATTTGAGCACCGTGACCGTGATGGTCGCAGATGCGCCTCATCCCGACGAGATCGTCCTGTGCATGGCTTGTTGGTCGATAGCCGATAACCACGTGTGCCAAATTTGTGCCACTGTGACATTTGGTGAAACAGGAAATCAGCGGGTTACGTCGGGTTTGCGAGTGCGGCAAGCGTCGCAAGTGACTGTTCTAGTTAGAATCTCAAAATGATCGGTGTGACTTCGAACCAGGTGGTCGGCAATACGAGTCTCTACGGGCGTGCCATAGATTCAATCGCTTAGAATTCCCCTACCTCCTTGCCACTGCCTGGCTAGCCGTGCCGGAATTTTGCCGGAATCAGTCCAGCTCCGTTATGCTCCGTCAGGCACTTGCGTCCACGGGCGTCTCCAGTAAGTCTATTAAATACAACTACTTAAAAATGCCCAACTGCCTTCGGGAGGCAGGGGTCGGAGGTTCAAATCCTCTCACCCCGACCACAAATTCCCGATCCATTCCGGTCACATGGTTTACACCTTATTCCGGCCCCCTGTGTCAGGATAGTTGTCGCACCGATGGCTAGTTGATCTTTGGGCATGTGGATTCGAGATGACCAGCCTCCCTGGACGTTCCAAGTGATGATCTCGGTCATTTGATTCCAGCGTGCATGAAGGACTGTACGAACTGACGCTGGAAAAGCAGAAAGGCGACCAAGAGAGGGGCGACCGCCAGCAAGGTGGCCGCCGTGATGCTCGACCAGTCGACGCCGGACTCCGGCGCACCGAAGATGGCGAGCCCGACTGTCAGCGGCCGCGTCTCTACCGAGTTGGTGATTACGAGCGGCCACAGGAAATTGTTCCAATGGTAACTGACCGAGACCAGCCCGTAGGCTACATAGGTGGGCTTGGCGAGAGGCACGTAGACTCTAAGCAGTATTTGTAAGCGCGAGCAGCCTTCCACCCGCGCCGCGTCCTCCAGTTCCTGCGGTACGGTCTTGAAGGTTTGCCGCAACAAGAAGATCCCGAATGCACTCGCCATGTACGGCAAACCGATCCCGCTGATGGTATCCACCAGACCCAGATGACTCATGGTCCGGTAGTTCTCGACGATCAGCACCTCCGGCATGATCATGAGCTGCACGAGCACCAAGGCGAAGGCGACGTCTCGGCCCACGAACTCGAGCCGTGCGAAAGCATAGCCGGCGAGCGTGCAAATAACGAGCTGCGCGACCAGTATCGAGGTCACCATCAGAAAGGTGTTGAGGTAATAGCGGGCAAAGGGCGCCTGATCCCAGGCTTCGCGGAAGTTGTCCAGCGTCAACGGCGCAAAAAGCGAGAATCTCGTCGCAAACTCTGCAGGGTGGAACGCGCTCCAGAAAGCGTAGAGCAGCGGCATCAACCAGATAATGGCCAGCAACCATGCGGCGCCTATCTCGAGAATTTGACCAATGCCGATTGATCGCGCGCCGTTCATCGGTAGTGGATGCGCTTTTCCAGAAACACGAACTGGCCGATGGCGACGAGCGCCAGCACACCGAGCAGCACGACCGTGAGGGTCGCCGCGTACGCCTCATCGAAGAAACTGAACGCCACCTCGTAAATGTAGTAGAGCAGCAACGAGCTCGCGTTGTCTGGCCCTCCCTTGGTCAGGATGAAAAGATGATCCACCAATTTGAAAGAATTGATCACCGCATTCACGAATACGAACAAGGTAGTCGGCATCAACAACGGGAATGTCACGCGGCGAAAGAAGTACCAGCGGCTCGCCCCTTCCACGCGAGCTGCCTCCTCGAGCTCGGGCGGTAGAGATTGCAGGGCCGCGAGGTAAAATATCATGAAGAAACCGGCCTCCTTCCATACGGTCATGACGATAAGGCAGCCGAGCACCGTGTCGGGATTTCCAAGCCAATTGTGGCTGGCAATACCGAATTTCGCGGCCACCTGGTCGATCAGGCCAATGTCTGGGGTGTAAAAGAAAAGCCAGATATTGGCTACCGCGATCATCGGAAGGATCGTGGGAGTGAAGTACGCCATGCGCACCAAGCCACGCGCTGGCAGTTTGCCGTTGACCCAAACTGCCATGAGAATAGCGATGGCGATGCTGGCGGGAATCGTTCCGATGGCGTACCAGAAGTTGTTGTTGGCCACCTTCCAGAATACTTCGTCGCCCAACAACAACTGGTAGTTCTCAAGGCCCACGAACACCGAAGGACGCCTCGCCGTCCCCGTGGAAAAGAAACTCTGGCCGAGAGTCGCGATCGTTGGGTAGTGGGTGAAGGCGGCCAGCAGCACCGCAGCCGGCAGCAGCAGCAGCCAAGCGTGCACTTGGCCCATGCGAGCGCGTTCGTGCCTCATGGACGCGACGACCCGGGAAGCCGCCTCGCGGCGGCCTCCCGGTTACGAGCCGATGCGCTCACCGATAACGCTTCAACAGTCCCTCGGATTGCTTCTGAGCTGATCCGAGCGCCTCGCCAGCCGTCTTTGTACCAACGAGAGTCGCCTGGATGGCGTCATCGAGCAGCTTGCGAACGCGACCAGTCTGATAGGTCGACAACTCAGCGGTTGCATACTTCAGCTGATCGCGGGCCACCGCCGCGGGCGGAAACTCCTTGACGTAGCTCATGAGCTTTTGCGTATCGTAAGCATCCGGTCGCGTACCGAGATAGCCGGTCTTGATGCTCCACTCCGCGGACCGTTCCGGAGAAGTCATGAACTTGATCAACTTCAATGCCGCTTGTTGCTGCTCGGGCGTGCTCTTCTTGAAGATGTAGAAGTTGCCACCACCGGTCGGTGTGCCGCGACGCTTGCTGGCCGGCAGCATGGCCACTCCGAAGTCGAACTTGGCCTTCTTCTTCACGACCGTCAAATTGCCGGTCGAATGCCACATGATGGCTGTCTTGCCGTCCAGAAAGTTCTGCCGGAGCGTGCCCCACTCGATGGTGCCTGCGGGCATCACCTTGTGCTTGCGGCCCAGATCTTGCCAAAACTGCAAAGCTTCGACCGTCGCGGGTGCGTCAAAGTAAGTCTTATTGCCATCGCGATTCATCAAAACCTGGTCGTTCTGCATGGTCAGAGCTCCGAACATCCAGTAGGGATATCCGGTGGAAGGGATCATGACGCCCCAACGCTGCACGTTGCCCGAGGAGTCTTTCTCGACGAGTTTTGCGCCCATCGACTGCAACTCCGCCCAAGTCGCCGGTGGCTTAGCGGGATCCAGTCCCGCATCGCGGAATGCGTCCTTGTTGTAATACATGACGATGGTCGAGCGCTGAAAAGGAATCCCCCAAGTCTTGTTGCGCGTCACACCGTTTTCCATCAGTGCCGGGTAGAAGCTCTTCAGCCAGGCCCGATCAGCGTCACTTTTTACGATGTCGTCGAACGCGACGATGGCGTCTTGTTCGATCAGCTCGTAGATGTCGATAGAGAACATCACCGAGAGTTGCGCCGGCTTGCCGCTTTTCATGGCGGCCAAAGCTTTGATTCTGGCGTCGTTGTAGTTGCCCGCGTAGATGGCGTTCACTTTGATGTCCGCGTTCTGCTTCTCGAAGTCGGCGACCATACCGTCGACCACCTTGGTGAGCGGTCCGCCCACCGCCACCGGGTAGTACATTGTTAACTCGACCGCCGCTGCCGATTGAGCCACCAATCCGAACATAGCAACCGCCAGCGTGGTCCCTGCCAAGTAGTACTTGAACGTGTTGAACATTACTCACTCCTTCTCGTGTTTATCGTGGTTGTCATCTTCTAATTGTTTATGCGGGCTGCGCCGTTGTCTCACGCGCTTCGGCGCGCCTGCCCGACGTCACATCGAATAGATGCGACGCCTCCGGTGCCCAGCTGAGCGCGGCGCGTTCACCGTCTGCGATCCGCACACGCCCCGGCACCCTGACAAGCAGGGACTGGTCGCCGATACGCGCGGTGATGATCGTGTCCGCACCCAAGTAGTCCGTCAGCAGCAGCTCGGCGGGAATTCCTCCGCTATCGCGAAATTCGATGTCTTCCGGTCGGATCCCGAGTTGCAGACCCGCACCATCTCCGGCGAAAATCGGCGCACCGGTGGCTCCGGCGATCACGGCACCGTCAGGACCATTGGCCAGATCCAATAGATTCATCGGCGGCGTACCGAGAAAGCGCGCTGCAAAGGTGGTGGCCGGATTCGCGTACAGATCTTCCGGGGTTCCTTCCTGCTCTATGTGACCGTCACGCATCAGCACGACCTTGTCGGCCATGCTCATTGCTTCCGTTTGGTCGTGGGTCACATACACGACGGTCATACCGAGTCGCCGCTGCAGGGTTCGAATCTCCACCCGCATGTCGTGACGCAGCTTCGCATCCAAATTCGAGAGAGGCTCGTCCATGAGACAGATGTGATTCTCGGCGATGATCGCCCGCGCCAACGCTACGCGCTGGCGTTGCCCGCCGGAGAGCTGGGACGGCTTGCGATCCAGCAGTCCACTGAGCCCGACCATCTCCGCGACCTCTGCGAGTCGCCTCGCACGATCGCTCGAGTTGACTTTACGGACCTTGAGGCCGAACACAATGTTCTCGGCCGTGCTCAAGTGTGGGAATAGTGCATAGGACTGAAACACCATTGAGAGTCGCCGATTCGCCGGCGGAAGATGCGTGACGTCTTCGCCGGCGATGAGGACGCGTCCCGCGCTCACTGTCTCGAGGCCCGCGATCGCCCGTAGGGTGGTCGATTTTCCACAGCCTGAGGGCCCTAGAAGAACCAGGAAGCGTCCCTCCTCCGCCGTCAGGGAGATGTTCTCGATGGCGACAGAGTCCCCCCAGACCTTCTTTACATCGACCAACTGGATAGTAGACACGGTAGCCTTCCCTCTCCCCCTCTTGGTTCCGCCACGAACCAGGATAATCCGGCATGCTGCCGGACGACCTCCTCAAGGCTTCAAGGATAATGTCAAATCCCCAACAATAGTATCAACTGGCGAAAATAATGCCTCGGGCTGGGTTCGCTACCACCCAGCCGCATGGGCCCTCACTCCGGCAGGCCCGTCTCGCGCACTGGCCGAAAGCCGACCATCTTGCTGGGTAGCCCGGCTCGCCGATGTTGGCTGCGATGCTGTGCGCTCACTCTCCCGCCCTGCCGGAATTTTGCCGGAATCAGTCCAGCTCCGTTGTGCTCAGTCAGGCACTTGCGTCCACGGGCGCCTCCAGATAGCTCAATAAATACAGCTAGTTAGAAATGCCCAACTGCCTTCGGGAGGCAGGGGTCGGAGGTTCAAATCCTCTCACCCCGACCAAGCTTGTCAATTGGTTACGGTCTTTCCCTGGATCACCATTGTCTATCAGAGTGCATACAGAGTGCCTCTGAATGGTTCTCAGAGCGCCTGTGACGGCCTCAAAGCCACGCGGCGGCCTTAGGGGGATACGAGGAAAGCCTTATGAACGGCTAGGAGCCGACTCATTTAATACAGGGGTGGGCTCTCGGCCTACAAACGCACCGCCCTTAACCGACTGACACGACTAGGCAGGAAAGCGATCATCTGATTGCCCCGCCCGCGCTGCGCTTCTCCCTATCCCCTTCTCTGGCAGCGGGGGTTGGGGCTGTGTTTCAGCTTACTGAGGTGTATCAGCCGGCGCTCGACCTGACGGACAGCGGAAGACAGCGAACGGCAAAAACCGACCCAATGCGGACGTAGCTCTGCTCGTAATCAAGCTGCCGAGCCATCAGGTAAAGTGAAGGGGCTGGGGACAGGCCGTGTGCGGTACGGTTGCCGCAAAGCGCATACAATCCTGTGGGTGACTAACGGATAGGTAACTCAGCGATGGATTTTCACCTCGCTTACGATTCGCCCTTCGCACGAAAGGTACGCATCTACCTGGCCGAGAAAGGCGCCGAGGTCACTGAGCACCTCAGAGAGCGCAGCTTCCGGCCCGTCGAGGAAATCGCGCCGCTAAATCCGAATCTCACCCTACCAGTACTGATCGATGGGGACGTAACGATTTATGACTCCCAGGTCATGGTCGCCTACTTGTTGGATAAGTATCCGTCTGGGCTCGATGCGAATCCGCCGCTCTTGCCGACGTTGGTCCGGCCCGACCACAAATGGCGCGATACGACCCTCCTCGCGACCCTTCAGACGCTGGTCGTGAGCCTGGAGCACATTCACTGTTTGGGTACGTTCGACGGTCTAACGGACGAAGCGGTGCCGTACCTCAGACGGGAACGCATACGGGTCGAGAGCATTCTCGATTGGCTCGACGGGCAGGCGAGCAGCGAGGGATTTGCGCCGGGCTGGTTTTCCCTCATGGACATCATGTTCATCGTTCATATCGACTTCTCGGAAACACGAAACGGCTTGCAGTGGCGCGGCCGAAACAACCTTGATCGCCTGTACGCTTTCTTCGTGGAGCGTCCTTCGGTCGTGCAAACGCAGTATCCGTGGATGACCCTCGGTCCGGACGCTATTCCCAGGCCTCCCTAAAGTCCCTGCATCCCGGCTGCGAAGTCGGCTTCTGGCCGTTTCCCGCCGCTCAGGCGATGAAATTCACCCGTGGCCGCCCAACGGCGGCTTGCGACCCACTGCGGACATTTGGCAGTGGGAGCAACTGCCAATTAAGCCAGTGTCCAAGATCTGGGGTCCACTTCTCTTCAACACTTCACGGCGCTGAGAAAACAAGGCGGCGCCACCCGGTTCACCAAAGGTACGATGCCTACCGACACCCATTACCGCAAGTTCTTCACTGGAAGACGGGACCAGTCAGATTATTGGTCCGGAACCTGCCGCTTACGCACGCATCGGCAGCAGGTTTAACGCCACGGACGAAGCGCAATCCCGCTTGAGAAAGCTTCTGCGTAAGACGCTGCTGTTCCGTCTTGTTCATGTCAGCATCCTCCGGTGGTTTCATTTTCATCAATCATCGGTATCTTAAATTATGTCTGCCGAGATCCTGGATTGACTTACAGCCCATCAATTTCATGTCGCGTTCGATTTCAGCTTTAAGGTTAGTCAGGGCCTTTTCCACGCCCGCCTGGCCGGCAGCCGCTAAGGCATACAGATACAAACGCCCACCGGAACAGGCTTTGGCTCCAACCGATAAGGCTTTCAGCACATGCGTACCGCGGCGGATGCCGCCGTCACAAATGACATCAATCTTGTCGCCGACGGCATCGACAATTTCCGCGAGCTGATCAAACGGTGCGCGCGAACCGTCTAACTGTCTGCCGCCGTGATTGGACACCATGATAGCGGTCGCACCGATATCCACCGCGCACCTGGCATCCTCGACTGACATCACACCTTTCAGGACGAACTGCTTACCCCAGCTTTTATTGATGTCTTCAGCGGTTTGCCAATCCATCGACTGATCCAGCATGGTATTGAAGTAATCGGCCACCGACAGCGCGATGTTGGTGCCCTCTTTAACGTAATCTTTTAGCTGTGAAAGCTCGAATTTTTCGTGCGTATAATAATTAAACACCCAAGCCGGATGCGCGGCAAAACTTAGCAGACTTTTCAGCGTTAATTTCGGCGGCGAGGTAAAACCGGTATATAGATCGCGCTCGCGATTACCACCCACGATGGTATCCACTGTCAGTGCCAGAACCTCGAAATTGGCCTCCTTGCAGCGTTCGATCATGCTGTTGTTCAGCCCTTTGTCCTTGTGTACATACAGCTGAAACATTTTGGGTGTGGCGATCGTGCGGCCAATCTCCTCGATACTGATCGTGGCCAAAGACGAGATCCCAAACAGCGTACCGAATTTTTCCGCGGCTTTGCCGACTGCACGTTCGCCGTCATGATGAAACAATCGCTGTAATGCCGTCGGCGACAAAAACAGGGGCATGTCGAGCTTCTGGCCCATCACGGTCGTCGACATATCGATGTGCTCGACGCCGGCTAACACATTGGGGACCAAGTCACAGGTTTCAAAGGCTGCGGTATTGCGCCGATAAGTAATTTCATCGTCGGCCGCACCATCGATGTAATGAAAGATCGGTCCCGGTAACCGCTGCTTGGCAAGCCTGCGAAAATGTTGTGTGTTATGACAGTATTTTATGCGCATTGTATATTTCGCTGGCTCCGGATGACCGGTCAGCTTGCGTCCTCCTCAAGAATATTTCGCAAGCAATTCTCCTGCCTCTTGGAGATCTGCGGTCTCAAACCCTTCAGTGAACCAGTCAGGCATTTCCCGAAGCAGCGCGTAGGGCTTCCTCAGCTTTACCCTGTTTCTGCCACACACGCGACCATACCGCGAACAGATTTGGGGCGCGAGGCTCTTCCTCTGGTCAGACCTCTGGCATTTTTCTGCGGGGGCTCAACGGCCGGTTTTGGCTGCCGATTCAACCGGTCGATGCAACACTTTGTGGGAAAGCCATTACCTCGCAAAAAGTTTTTGAATCAAAAGAATAGCTAAAGATTCAAAGGGATACCGAGCG
>CAXMNC010000027.1:0-3713 GCA_964194625.1 Acidiferrobacterales bacterium | reverse complement strand
AGGGAACGGACTTGTCAGAACACTCACAGGCTAGACTCAACGCGGTGGCCCGACAGCTAAACGAACGACCTAGAAAAACACTAGACTATGAGACACCAGCCGAACGATTTAACGCATGTGTTGCATCGACCGGTTGAGGTGGCAACCCCTTTTGGCCATTCGAATTTACGAGGCGAATGTCTGCTTTCGAAAGCATAGCGGACAATGGTGCAGAATCTGTTTTAGGGTATGTCAACGTTTGTTGTTTTCAGCTACCGACAGCTGAACTCATAAACAGGAAACGAAGCGTTCATTAATATGCTTGTTTTTTCGCGTTTTCGACAGTATTCCGCGGCAGCATCGTAGACTTGCGCTGCTGTCGTAAAGGAAGTCTTTTTGAAGGTAATCCCTTCAGGGGACGCTTCTACCACCTCTGGAGGTAACTCGTATCCCAACTTGGATAAGCCCTTGTGGAGGCGTTCTGTTTCGGCCTGTCTCTTGAACAGCAAGAGGTTAAGCTGCTCCGACGTATACGTAGGCCACGAGGATGCTAAAGAGGGGATTCTAGCTCTTAGTTCTTTGAACGTTTCGAAGGCAGATTTGGCATCCTGTAGCCGTTCCAGATGTCCATAGGCTGCGGCCAGATACAAGAAAGATCGGAGGTCGCCAGGATTATGTTCAGTGGCCCGAATCATCGTTGCCACAGCCTCGTCGTATCGCTCCAGGTGAAATTGAGCCGCACCAAGCCAGTATAGAAAATCAGATCGGGGATCGAGCCGTGCAGCCTTGTTGATGAATTCAAGGCTTTCTGCCGATCTTCCGGCCAGGAGCAAAGCCCTTGCCATGGCGACGTAGCCGCTTGGGTCGTTGGGGTCTAAAGCAACGGCGCGTTCCGCTTCGGCAATGGCTTCGTCGTAATGGCCTTCGATGATGGACATCAACGACGCCACCTGATGCGCAAGAGGCGTTGGATTCTGCATGGCCGCTTTCAAATGTCGCTTTGCGGTCGGCAGCCCCCTTCGCGCAGACATTCTAACCATCCTTACCCAAAGGTTGTACCACGCCTCCACATACACTGCAGCGAGCGCAGCATGCGCGCGGCTATAGTTCGGATCCAATTCGATGGCTCGCTCGAGGTGAGGGATTGCTTTTACGAAGTCGTCAGGCGTGAATAGCCGATAACGCGTCCAGCCTTCGAGGAACGCATCGTAGGCTGCGGGGCTGTCAGTCTCCTTGTTCGTGCGCCGCGTTTTCTCATCGGCAGTCAGATTGACCGCAAGAGCGATCACTATCTTCTGCGTAACTTTGTCCTGCAACGCGAACACGTTGGTCAAAGAACCATCGTAACGCTCCGCCCATAGGTGTCCGCCGGTCGTAGCGTCAATGAGCTGCACGTTGATTCGCACCGTCTCCCCGGCGCGGCGAACGCTCCCTTCAAGCACGTAGCGTACCCCTAACTCTTCGGCGACTTGCCGGACTTTCACCGGTATTCCCTTGTATGCAAAGGTGGAGTTGCGTGCGATGACGAACAGGCCGGAAATCTTGGAAAGATCCGTGATTAAATCATCCGTGATGCCATCTGAAAAGTACTCCTGCTCAGGATCACCGGTCATGTTTGTGAACGGCAGCACCGCAAGCGAAGGCTTATCGGGAAGAGGAAACGCCATTTGCTCGATGGAGGCCGGCTCTTCCTTCGGCTGCCAGGGTTGGAACCAGATGAGGATTCCTCCAGCAATGACCAATGCGATGGTTGTCGCTGCCAAAGTATAAGGCCGAATAGGTTGGCGACGTTTCGAGAAGGCGGTTGGGGACGGCAGCTCCGCGCCGGGCTTGAGCCGAGCGTGATACGCTTTTACGGGCTTAGCGATATTTTTTACCTGCTGGTCGCCGATAAACTCGTACTCCAGCGGCAGCTTGTTCCCAACTGCCGTGTGGACCGAGTCGGAAATGCAGATACCTCCTGGCTTTCCCAGGCTCTCCAAGCGCGCCGCGACATTGACGCCATCGCCATATATGTCGTCTCGGTCCTCAATGACATCGCCCATGTTGACGCCGATGCGAAACTGTACCTTGCGTTCGTCGGGCAAATTCTCATTGCGGCTTATTAGGTCTCGTTGAACGACGGCGGCGCAGCATAGAGCATCCACTACGGCATCGAACATGGCGAGCACGGCATCACCCGCGTAGTGCATGACCCGGCCATGGTATTGCTCGACGGTTGCGGAGATGAGATCGAGATATTCGCTCAATCTGCGGTGAGTGGCGTCCTCGTCCTCACCGGTCAGGCGGCTGTAGCCGGCCACGTCCGTATAAAGGATGGCAGCGAGCTTGCGCGGTAGGCGCTCTTCCACTGGGATGCCTCCCCAAGCCCGAATAGGCCCATGGGAAACATTATGGCGAGGCTTGCTGGTAATCGCGAGGGGGCTAAAGGGCGATTTCGGCTATCTCTCGGAAGTGGGGTAGGGCCAGCAATCGACACTTTAGACTAGTTGCTGTTTCACAGCCCCGCATCGTCGATTGGCCACCGAACGGCTAGATCCGGTCTGGGAGCGGACGTTCAAACGTTAGTTTTCTCGCGCGCCGAATGTCCGGAGATTGGTTTGGCCCTAGCTTTCCGGACCACCGACTTAAGCACGATAATGTGCTTGGAGGTGTGTCATGGCAAGACGGAAACGCTACAGCGAGGAGTTCAAGCGCCAAGCCTTAAAGCGGGCCGATGAAGCTGGCGTCACCGATGCGTTGGTGTGTGAGGAACTGGGGATCAGCACGCGACAGCTGCGCCGCTGGCGCGATGCGCTCAATGAGCACGGGGCAGAAAAGGCGTTCCCCGGCCACGGCAAGAGCCGGGATGAGGAGCTGACGCGGGTGAAGCGCGAGCTCACCAAGGTGAAGCAGGAGCGGGATTTTTTAAAAGAAGCGGCGAGGTACTTTGCCAAGGAGTCGAAGTGAGATACCGCTGTATCGATCGACGCCGCTATCAGCACTCAGTCAGGATGATGTGCAGCTTGTTGAGAGTCTCGCGCAGCGGCTATTACGAGTGGTTTCACCGAGGTGAGAGCGCCAGGGCGCGTCGCAACCGTGAACTGATGCGCCTCATTCGCCAGGCGCATCTGGAAAGCCGGGGTGTGTACGGGGCGCGCAAGGTCTGCCGCGAGCTGCTCGCCTGGGGCGAGCCCTGCGGTCGGCATAAAGTGGCCCGGTTGATGCGCGAGGCCGGCCTGAAAGGCTGTCCGAAGCGTTTCGTCAAAAGTGGATCAGGGAAGGTGACAAAGGCGTAGGGAAGGAGCTGCTGGCTTCGATGGATTCGTCGACGATGGCAGACTACACGGCAACCTACGACAATGTTCGTGCCATGCGACCGATACCAGCGACGCTCCGGGGCGTGCTGACGGTAGCCGGGATCTTGCTGGTACCGTTCCTTCCATTGACGCTGACGGAGTTTTCGCTCCAGGATTTGTTGAATCGTTTGATCAACGCCCTGGTCTAGCCGTGGCCACCTGACGGCGTTGGCGATGCTCGGACAGCATCGAATTCGGGGCGGCACACGACGTTGAATAGGCGTGGGTGAGCTAGCTCCGGTCCTCCTGGGAGCCGCGCGAGCGTGCACTCAGAAAGCGTACTCGTTGTTCGATAGTCACGTGTGCCAGATTTGTGCCACGGTGATATCTGGTGAAACAGGAAATCAGCGAGTTACGTCGGGTTTGCGAATGCGGCAAGCGTCGCAAGTGACTGTT
>CAXMNC010000026.1:0-3274 GCA_964194625.1 Acidiferrobacterales bacterium | reverse complement strand
GGGACTGAAAATCCCCGTGTCGGCAGTTCGATTCTGTCCCTGGCCACCTTAAAACAATAACTTACGGCACCTTCGATTTCTTGTCTTTCCAATATACGGTGTTGATTTGGATGTTCGATTGATCCACTTTAGCGGGATTTTGCATTTAATAATTGCCCCACCAAATCGCAGTAATCCATCTGTATTTTCTAAGTGTTAGACAGACCAATGTGGTTCAACATTCAGTACCAACACAGGGTCACATTTGGATGCAAATTAACAACCGGGCAACAAGGCGCCTTCACCACTAAATCTCATAGTGTGCGTATAGGCGTATATATGTATATACTCATAACATCTCAACTTGCGAGAATCCTTGCCATGAGCAATATACGTTGGTCCGTGGTTGTTCCGGAGTATACGGATCGGGCGCTTCGCTCTTATCTAGCCCGCACCGGCGGCAGGAAGGGGGACTTGTCCCGTTTTGTTGATGAAGCGGTTCTATCCCGCCTCTTAGAGCTCACTGTCGAGGACGTCAAAGACCGAAACGTCGAGTATTCACAGGACGAAATTCTTGCTGCCATCGAAGACGCATTAGCTGCCGGCTAGTGCGTGTTGTCCTCGATACCGGAGTGCTAATTGCCGCGCTAATCACAAGAGATACGCCACCAGACCAAATCTATCAGGCGTGGCGAGAAAAACGTTTCGAATTGATTACCTCCGAATGGCAGTTGGAGGAGTTCCAACACGTCAGTCGATACTCGAAGTTACGAAAATTTCTAAAGCCTTCCGAGGCGGGCAACATGATTAATGGCTTGCGGCATCGAGCACGGGTGCTCGCAGAATTGCCGGAACTCGACGAATCGCGGGACCCACACGACAATCCATTGCTGGCGATGGCGGCTGCAAGTCAAGCGGCTTATCTCGTGTCCGGGGATAAGCGAGACGTGCTAGCCCTCAAGAAAATCGGAACTACCCGTATCGTCACCGCCCGTAGGTTTATAAATGTCTTGGAACGAAAGAAACAATGAAGTCTGTACCCGAAATGCAAGGATTCTTTTGTGTTAATTTTGCGTGAATCAGTTGTGCGCAGTCTCCCTGTCTACGGAATAACTTTGCAGCGATTTGAACGCTTTCTCCGCAGATGCCCATATGGAATAAAACAGTCGTCGCTTGTAGTTAAGTGACGACTGTTTTATTCCAAAAGACAACGACGATACAGAGAATAAACTCCATAAAAATTGCATAAGAATTCTCGCATACCTGGTTTATGAAACTTGGATTATGGGGCACTAGTCATGCCTTACCCAGATTAGCTTTTTAACCGGCTCGTAAAAATGACTCTCCCTTTACGAGGTAATCGGCATCGAACCTTGACCCACGTATTCGAAGACTAATATCTTCCGAGACAACGATAAAGCAAAATTGGGCCGGCCCGCGTTCGGCGCCGATGTGGGTCATTCAACGCCGGTTAACAAATAGACGCCACAAAAGCTTCACAAGAACTCGCGGATACCCGATCTTATGAAGCTTTATCGCCGTATCTTTTCATAAGATTGAGTGAACGCATGCTGTGTCTGGAATCCATTCGGATCCCTATGCGTGATCGCGTATATTATAAGTTTATACGTACTCGCGTATATTGACAATGTATACGCATTAGCGTATATATTCAAATATGAAGCAAACCGCTCGAACCGCCAAGCAACTTGGCGCCATTATCCGCCGCGAGCGCCGCCGGCAAGGTCTTACCCAGACCCAGCTCGGGGCGAAGATCGGTCTGCGCCAGGCCACCATATCCAAGCTGGAAGCCGGCGAGCCGGCGACACAGCTCCGCACGCTTCTCGATGCGCTAGCCGCCCTAGGCCTGGAAGTCCTTATCGATAAACGTGAACGAACCTCAGTCGATGAGATCGAAAGCCTGTTCTGATGGCCCGGAAGCGTACCCGCATACCTCTGAATGTTTATCTTAACGCCCGGCTGGTCGGCCGGCTCAAGCGTGAGACCTCCGGGGCTATCGACTTTCAGTACGATTCCACCTGGCTTGAGTGGGAGCACGGTTTTGCGGTGTCACTCTCTTTACCGTTGCGCGAAGACCGCTATATCGGTGCACCGGTCATCGCCGTCTTCGATAATCTGCTTCCCGATAACGATGACATCCGCCGCCGGGTGGCTGCGCGCATGGACGCCGGTGGCATCGATCCCTACAGCCTGCTTGCTGCGATCGGTCGGGATTGTATCGGGGCGCTGCAATTTCTTCCTGATGGTCTTGACCCTGGCCCTGCAGGCTTGGTTGCAGCCGAAGCGATTACGGACACGGCCATTGCCAGGATACTTGCCGATCTCGAAGGTGCGCCGCTTGGTCTTGGCGAGGATCAGGAATTCAGGATTTCACTTGCCGGCGTGCAGGAAAAGACAGCGCTTCTTTATTGGAACGATGGCTGGCACCGGACACACGGCACGACCGCAACAACCCACATTCTGAAACCGCAAATCGGGCAGCAGGCCGGTGTCGACCTCTCGCAAAGTGTCGAGAATGAATATTTGTGTATGCAGATACTCGATGCTCTGGGCCTCCCGGTGGCGCAGACCCGCATTGCGGATTTTGACGGCCAGCGCGCGCTGGTCATTGAGCGGTTCGACCGGCGCTGGACAGGTGATCACCGGCTGTTGCGTCTCCCGCAGGAGGATTGCTGCCAGGCCTTGTCGGTGCCGCCATCCCGTAAATATGAAAGCGATGGTGGACCGGGTATCGTCGATATTCTCGACTTCTTGAAAGGCAGTGATGATCCGGCGCCGGACCAAACCCTTTTTATAAAAGCCCAGATTGTCTTCTGGCTCATGGGCGCAACTGACGGTCATGCCAAGAATTTCAGTGTTTTTCTTCATCCGGGCGGCGGCTTCCATCTCGCACCGCTCTACGATGTCATGTCAACGCAGCCCTTGCTCGACGCAGGGCAGTTGCGCAGAAACCAGATGCGGCTTGCCATGGCGGTCGGTGTTAACCGCCATTATCGCGTTAATGACATCATGCCGCGGCACTTCGTGCAGACTGCCGCAAAGGCCGGGATGCACCAACGAGTTGTCCCGGACATCATCCAGGAACTACGCCCCCAAATGCCGCTCGCGATCGACACCGTGTGCCACGCGTTGCCGGCAGAGTTCCCACAAGGTCTGCGGGATTCCATCACCGACGGCATTCAGCAACGCCTGCAACGTCTAACCATCTAACAGCTGACTAATGTTGAGAACAATTTTCGAGAAATTCCTCCTCACCCGGAAGCGATAAATGGGC
>CAXMNC010000025.1:0-9535 GCA_964194625.1 Acidiferrobacterales bacterium | reverse complement strand
CAGGAGATCCTCAACACCCTCACCCCGAGGGAGGCTAAGATCCTGGTGATGCGATTCGGTATCGGCATGCACACCGACCATACGCTTGCGGAGGTCGCCGGCCAGTTCCGCGTTAGCCGCGAGCGCATCCGGCAGATCGAGGCCAAGGCCCTGCGAAAACTGCGCAGCCCCGGTTGCTCGGAGCACCTGCGAGGCTTCCTTGAAGACTGACACCGGCTGCGAGATCCGGTCAGCTAAAAGACACCGAAGCGCATGACACAGCACACTCTACGTCACAAACGCATGTAATCTCTTGAACCGTCGTCGGCAGCACCGGACTGTGTATCCGCTACCCAGCGACGTTCTGGTTGGGAACCAGGTTGTCGGGGGTTCGAGTCCCTCCGGGCGCGCCAATATTACAGGGGTCCATACCGGGCACATGGGTAACAGTTTATACCGGAGACATCGGTAACACTTTGGGCGCGAAGGGGTTGTTAATGGGTTCAACTCGACATTCGTCTTCGTCGAAATAGCCTAAATCAAACTGCATAAAGCTCACAAGCCAAATTTGGTTACTGACTTCCCTAATGCCAACGGTTTGGCCGGCAAATACCGCACTTAAGTTAATTTTTCGCCTGCCGATGCAGATTCGCCCACATCGAGTAACCCGAACGACTCGGTCATGGAACGGATACTCGGGCTCGGCGAGCCGGTCATAGACCCGGGCTGAAGGTGTATACAGCTCCCCCGGATATTTCATATTCAGGGCCTCATGGGGCCTATCATTGTTGTACTGTTCCTGGAAATCATCGAACTTACCTTGCTGTTGTAGGAAGTTATAGCCGGGTGGCTTGGTGGCTTCCTTTTTGAGGGTTAAATGCATCCGTTCATGACGCCCATTTTGCTGTGGATTCCCCGGTTTGATGCGTTCAATGGATATCCCTAAGCGTAACCACCACACCGAGAGCCGGCTCAATCCAAATAGGGCGTTGGGTGACGAGAATGGCACCCCGTTGTCGGTACGGATCGCATCCGGTAACCCATATTCCTTAAACACTCGCTCAAACTGAGTAAACGCGAAGGTTTCTTTGGTCGACTCCAATCCCTCACAGGCCAACAGATAACGTGAACTGTAATCGCTGATCGTCAACGGATAACAATATCTCCGATTCCCCAACATGAACTCACCCTTATAATCCGCACACCACAGTCCATTCGGTCGATGAGTATCTTGTAAACCTGTCCCCTGGGCCTTATAACGTCTTGCTTTGCGTCGCTTCACTAATCCATGTCGATCTAGCACCGCGTGCACGGTACTCTTCGCGGGGGCCTTGATCGCTGGATATTCTCGAAGGATCTTCTCTCGAATCTTTGGCGCTCCCCAGCTCGGTCGATCACGCTTAATCCTCAGTATCGCCCTTTCTACTTGAAACGGCAGTTGATTCGCATGCCGTTGGGGTCTTCTGCTGTAATCTTGTAATCCTTCTAATCCACAATCCTTATACCGATTGAATATCTTGTAGCCAGTTTTACGTGAAATACCAAACTCACGACAAACACCCGCCATCTTTTCTCCATCCAATAACCTCGCTACAAATTTTAATCTTTCATCCATCAGGTTACTCTCTTGCCAAGGCATTTGGCCCCTCCAAATGCCTCATTGTGTAACCTATGTCTGCGGTATATTGTGTAACCTATGTCTCGGGAAGGACAGGCTCAAATCGCGTTGCAGATTCGCAACTGTGCAATTCAAACGCGATTGTGCAATTCATCGTAGTGGTTTCACCACTTCCGGCTTCCGTCGGTACACACGGTCAGTGATCTTGCTGTCCGCATGTGCGAGTAACTGCCGTGCACGGTCCAGGCTCTCTGAATCCGATCCGGCCTTCGCTCGGATGTCATGTTCGGTGAAGCGTTCGGATACGGCGGTTTCTTTCAATACACGATACATGAATCGTTGCCACATCGAGTCCCAACCGTTGGCAGAACCATCCTCGCGCACATAAGGCTTACCCCGGCGCGTACAAAACAGCCAGGGCGCAATGTCCACAGGGCGCGCATCCAATGCGCTCTGCACGGCCTGACGTAGCTCATCACTCCACTCAACGATAAGTATCTTTCGGCTTTGTTTCTTCGCCAGAGTAAAGCGCACACCTACGTCTAGGCCAGTAGTATCGAGAGGTCATCATCATTTCGCCTGCTTCGCCCGAATAGCCTTGGCGCGGACTTCCATTGCCGTTGTCTCTTCGTAGCGGCCGGTCTTTCTTAGCAGATCGGCGTAACTGTCCAGTATTGCGCCTACATCGAGGTGGTCCGGCCCGAGCGCGTCCTCGGCGATTCACGAGGGCCTGTTTGTGTAGGGACTCCGCCTCGGCGTGTTTGCCCTGGGAACCGTAGAGCGTTGCCAGATTGCTAAGGACGGCGGCCACGTGGGGATGCGCCGGCCCCAGGGCCTTCTTATATACTCGCAGGGCGCCCCTGAAAAGCAGCTCGGCCTTACCGAATTGCCCCCGTGTTTTATACGTCAGTCCTAGGTTGTTGAGGCTGGTGCCCAAACGCGGGTCTTGCGGGCCAAACCCTTGGGCCATGTTCAGGGCAACGGCAAACTGCTTTTCGGCCTCGATGTAATTGCCCTGCTTGTAGGCTTTGCTCCCGGCCGCCTTGTAAGCCTTCCAGGTCGCCTCTGGCACGGCGGCCGATGAAGCCGAACGCAGTAGCGCACCGAGCCGACGCCAAATGACCTTGGGGTGCTTCATCCTGGACCCTTCCTTTGAGCGCGGACAACTCCTACTCGCTCGCGGCGTGCTGTTTAAGGAGTGACGGAGGGAAAGACCCCTCATAAAGCGAAAGGACAACAAACTGGCGGGTGGTGAGGGATTATCGTTAGCGGTTGTGCAATTCGGGCAGGCTTGAGTGCAAAACTAAGTCATCCGCAATCCATCACCCGTCGTAAGACGTAACCATCACAGCACAGCCCCGCAAAGAAAGCAACGAGAATGCGCAGTTGAAGTCGTCTTGTTTGGGTGTGAGGTAGAAGCAGGGCATAGCTGCCCTCCTGTGGAAGATAGTTGCCTCGGCCCGGTCTGAGAGCGATGATAACCTTCTTTCTGTAGTCGGACGTATCGCTATCGCAGCCCGCCAGCTGAGTGGCGGGGACATGGCAAGGACGGCAAAAACATGAACGAGAAATCCGACGAGCCTGCCAAGCAGTCGGTCGAGCCAGACCAAGATCAGCCGCCATATCGAGAGGTGTCTCAAGAGGAATTGGAGCAGATCCTTAAGGCACACCGAAAGTGGGTTGAGTCGGACGGCAAGGAAGGGAACCAAGCCGACCTTATTAAAGCCAACCTGGAGAAGGCCGACCTCTTCCAAGCCAACCTTCAGGAGGCCGACCTCATGGGCGCCAACCTCCAAGGGGCCGACCTCTTGGTCGCCAACCTGCAGAAGGCCAACCTCGCCGGCGCCCAGCTGCAGGGGGCCAACCTCAACGGCGCCAACCTGCGGGGAGCCGAACTGAAACACACAAACCTTGAGGGCGCCGAGAGCTTAACTCAGGAGCAACTTGACGAAGCCTGTGGCGATGAAAAAACTAAGCTCCCACCCGGTCTTTCGATCAAGCCGTGTCCCGACGACTCAAAATAATAAAGCTAACATTGACTTACAGAGAACAACATGGGCCGGATCATCCTAGGCGCATTCCTGCTGTTGGCGGCTCCCATAGCCTTCGCCAATTCCCTCACCGGGAAGGTCGTCAAGATTACGGATGGCGATACCCTCTACGTCCTCGATGCCAACTATAAGGAACACAAAATCCGTTTAGCCGGGATCGATGCACCGGAACGAAAGCAGGCGTATGGATTGGCTTCTCGTAAGCACCTAGCTTCGATAGTGGCGAGCAAACAAGTAACGATTGAATACAAGAAGGGAATCCCGGGTCAAAATGAGGTCGGTCCCGGGCTGGCTCTCGGTTCCGGTCCCGCTACTGCTCGACGAGATATCCCGCGGCCTTCCAGCCTGGATACCCATCTCGGAAGTAGTACACTTTCTTATAGCCCCAAGATACCGCCTTCTTACAGGCGTAGGATGAACGGTTACACGTATACCCGCCGCAGTAAATGACGACCTCTCGCTTTTTCTTTGTGACCTTAGCAAGCTCGGCTTTGCTGAATCCCCCAGCCCAATTGAGGTGGACCGCGCCAGGAATGGGCCATCCTTATAGGAACTACCACGCACGTCAACGAATGGCACACCCCGATCAAACAACTGCTTGGCCGTGGCCGCGTCAACAGTAGTGGTGCCCTCAACCTGAGTCGGTGAAGCAGCATGCACCGCGCCAACAGCGAATAGCGCAGCAATCAGAGAGAGAACGGAAAATAGTTTTCTCACAGGACTCCTCCTAACGTTTGTATTCATAGTTATAGGCCGAGATGAAACGTACCTGGGACGGAGGGCAAGACCCCTCAGAAGGCGGAAAAGTAAATCAACGGGCAGGTAGTTATTGGTTGGGTCTTCCGGGAGGGCTAATCATCCATCACCTGCCAACCCCAGCAAACCACCTTCGCTACGGAATGGCAAGCGTTAACGTACTTGGGCAGACTCAGGGCGTTGCGCTTCACGGTGCCTAGTAAAATAAGGGGTGCATCCCCCCTTTCCTTGCACGTTGATTACCGCAATCGCTTCCAACTACCGCCACTGCCATGATAGGTCTCAGCCGTGAGCTCAAACAGGCAGCCACACTTCGGGCAGTCAAAGTAGTAATGCAGCGTATCAGGGTAAGGCCCGGTTGGTTCAAGCGCTGTGAAATCCGGTTGGCCAATAAGCACCCGGCTCGACTCAAAGGAGTTGTACTTCAGTTTTCCGGCGGAGACGGCTGCCTTGAGTTTCCCCAGGATTCGAGTGAGATCTGACGGAAGTCGGATTTCTATCTCGGCATCGAACGTGTGGCAGAGTTTGCAAGGCACGATTGTTAGATTGCTAGATGCGGGTTAGTAGAGGGCATTTTCGTTATTTCTTTAACACTAAATACGGACTCCTTCTATAAATATATCAGCAACTCAACCATGGCGGTTTGACCATAATAGGCTGCCATGTGCAGCGGCGTGTCGCGGTTGTTGTTTGTCGCTTTGACCTTAGCCCCTCGCAGATAAGCAGGGCCGCCACTTTGGTGTGACCCTTGATCGCCGCCTGGTGTAGCGGTGTGTTGCCATCTTTATCCTTCTCCTAGAGCTTTAGCGCCCCGGAAGATAAGTTGTTTGACCTGGTTGAGGTCGCCCTGATCGGCCGCCGCGTGCAGCGTAATCGGCCTCGTGCGGACAACCACCGCTTGCGTTTTCGTGTCCTCTATCCATGACGCCTTACTGTCGCTTGCATCTCCTGTCCGCTGCTTGTCGGCATCGGCTTCCAGGCGCGGTAGAGGTTGAAGTAGAAATACGTCATCCACAATTTTTTCAGCAAGACCCTGGTACGCGCCAGCAAGCGCGGACGATAGATTGTCGCCCCCATCGGCCGTCCATTGGAAGATCCCGCGGGCGCCGTTCCCAAAGGTGTAAGTGCCCGTGTATAGCACGGCGTTATCCCTAACGCGGATGAGCCGCGCCTGGGCGGTGAGTGCAAATGCATAATTATCCGCAGCAAAGTCGAGACGCGGCACGCTGACCTCAAGCACGGTGTCGATCCCTTCACTCTCCAGACGCCCATAGTGCGCCCGCTTGTCGGGCTTTTTGGAATCGCTTGCCGGCACGCTGACAAAGGCGTGGTGGGTCCGCGCCTGCGCCTGCTCGAGCAGGCCATCCCGCAGCGGGGTGTCAGTCGCCACCGCGTCCAGGGCGGCATCGATTATCGGACGCAGTTCCTTGACTTCGGCCTTGTGGTTGGCTTTGGCGGCGCGGTTCGCTTTCGCGGCGTCCGAGCCCGCACCGCCAATTAGCGCACCGCCCACTGCCACAAAAGGCGTGACAGCAACGCACCCATACGAAGCGACAATGGGAATAATGATAGTTTCCAGCGTTCCTAGAATGACCTGCCCACACCCCGCCCAGAGCCCCCCAAGGGCACGCCCGGCCGTCCTTCCAGCCGCGGCCCCCGCTCCTTTCTCGCGCGTCGGCGCCAGAAACCGCACCTTGGGCGCAGACTGGACAGAAACGACGCCGATTGTCCCAAGGTTCTTGCGGATGTCGTCAGAAGGGGGTGACGTTACCCGCGTTTTCTGGGTGTCCCTCGAGGGCGGTGCCGCCACCCGCGGAGACGTGGCACACCCGGACTGTATGAGGAACAAGGTCAGGCAGATCCAAGTGATGACCGGTTTTCGTACTAGGATGTTCATATCTTTTCCCCGAGAAACTATTGGCATATGGCGTAAGATCAGCCTCAGCGGCCAATCTTTTCTTCGTGTATTTATGGTAGCTTGACCGGGGGTGCAGACAACTTACAGATCGCTTACAGATCGCTTACAGATTTCTTACCGCAAGGACGAAACCAGTCCCCGGACATCTATTTAACTCAGTCGGTACGGCAAATTCCTATGGAATGGCAGTCCGTGTAATCACCCTTGGCCTTCTAATAGGTCTCTCCCTAACAGCCTTCGGCGATACCCTCACCGGGAAGGTCGGCAGGGTTGTGGGCGGCGATACCCTCTACGTCCTCGATGCTAACTATAAGGACCACAAGATCCGTTTAGCGGGGATCGATGCGCCGGAACGAAGGCAGGCGTATGGACTGGCTTCTCGTAAGCATTTACTTTCCATCGTGGCGGGTAAACAAGTAAGAGTCGAATACCAAAAGCGGGATCGCTATGGCCGCATTGTAGGAAAAGTCCTACTTGATGGGATCGATGTGTGTCTAGAGCAAGTTAAGGTGGGGTTCGCCTGGCACTACAAGAAATACCAGCACGAACAAAGCGCGGAAGACCGAGAGCTATACGCGGATGCCGAAAACAAGGCCCGAAATGAAAGACTAGGGTTGTGGCGAGAGAACAATCCTATGCCGCCTTGGGACTATCGGCGGCTCTTAGGTGAGTCTTACCAGAGTGGTGCTTTCTAACGTTTGCGATCAGGCGCGAGAGCGAAGCGAGCGTCGACTCTGCATCGCATTGTTAGGTGTAAACCACATCCTTATGTCTCCATTACGTCCGCCTCGCTCGTTTACCGCTTGCTATAGACCACAGACTGCGGAAAACGGCGGTGGCTGTAACCACAACAACAATTGTTCCCCCAAGTGCCACGACGGGAGTGATTGTTCCCTCTGACGTGGCTGGCAGTGCCCAGAACCAGAGCACCAAACCTAGCGATAGAGCTGCCACGAACACTGTAAGAAAGAACTTTAGGTCCACCTTGGTTTACACCTAACGATCAAAGGGAGGCTGAAGAACTGAGACGCGATCAAGCCCGGCACTCAGTTTTTCTTTTTTCGTCGCTTAGCATCTTTTTTCCGAGGCAACACTTTAAGATATTTTTCTACCACTTTTCGATCATCGAGGTAGACTTCAAACCGCCAGTTTCCGGGTGTTTGAGTCCGCTGGAAATAAACCCAATACCAACTATTCCAATCCTCTGCGCGAGGAAAAAACGCTCGTCCCACTGAGTTTACATAGGTACCTGAACCGTCAAATACTCTATAGCTGACAATAAAGGATTTCTGTTTTTCCAGATCAAGTTCCCACCTGACAAAAATATATATTCCTTCTTTGTCTAGCGATACCTTCTTTAAGTTGTTCTTGGGTTGATTCTCTTCTGTTAGCCTGGTTGTAAAGATTGCCCGCTTCACACGATGCGGTTTGGTCAGCTCTTGAGCTTCCGCTTCCATCGACGCACACGCGGCCAGTACGAGTGCAATAACGATCGAACTCAACATCGTATGGCAAACCTTTACCAGCAAAGCGCGCATTACTATTCCCCTTTGCCGCAGTCGATTTCTTTAACACCTAGCATGGTGTCAGCAACTAGGACAATGCTACGCGCCTTCACCAGTCCTGACCACAAGGGTGGACTGCAACTAATACAGGGATCGCAAGCGCAGAACGGATAACGAATATCTGCCTCTCTTGTATAAGCCCCTGGGTCCGCCACAATCGAATCTACATCGTACAAGGCTGCGGCGATGCAGATCTGAAGTTCGGGGACTACCGCACATCTATCAGTACAGAAAGTACGACAAGCATCACAAGCGCCAAGACGACGGCCCAGAATATCTGCCTACCAGTTATTCCCTCTTTCTCATCTTGTTCTCGCTCCTGCCAAATTTCCTCCTCAACATCCGATTCAAACCGTTCTTTTTCTTCCTTGATCTGGTCGATTAGCGCCGACGCCTGCCACTTCCCGAGATCCTCTAGTTCACTGTGTCCCGGTTTGGCACCAGGGGCAAGGTGACGAATGTACGCTAGTTGTTTCTCGGTTGCCGGTTCCTCGTCTTTTTGGCGCTCAGGAACGTCCAGCTTGAACCTACGGTGTGCCGTGGTCCTGGTTCGTGTGTCCTTTTGTTTTGTAGCCATGGCTCGCTTAGCAACTACCCTACGCTACGTCCCACTAGTTCTCTTTGAACTGCTTCGCTACTACTTGTGAGATCTGCATCATCGTAGAGAGGAGTTGATCCTCACTCCCACCGGATAGCTCCCACGCCCGTTCCAGATTAGACACGATCTGGCTGTGTAAGGTCGCTAGTTGTTCTTTTGTGTAGGCTTCTGGGTCCCTGGGCGACCTGCAAAACATGCCTTGTAAGGCTGGACTATACTGATTCTGAGGGGAATCAAGGTGCGTCAGGGGGTAATTTTTGACTAACAAACCGTTGTCAGCCAACCGTCGTTTAGCTCACCGTCGCGTGGCCGACGTCAAGGTGTTTGCCAGTGACGGTGTCGAGTTAGCGAAGTGCAGGCTCCGGGATATCAGTGTTGGCGGTGCATTTCTAGAGACCAAAAACTTCGCGCTCCCCAACGGCACTAACCTGGAGGTAGTGATTAAGATCCGCCCCGGGGGAAAGCCCAGACACTGCCGTCTGCCCGCCACAGTCATACGAGTTGAGGAAGACGGGGCGGCGGTTATGTTTGGCGATCTCGATGAAGAGCTCTGCAATATCTTGCTCGACATCGTATATCCGAAGTCAGATGCAAGGTCCACGATACAAGATCCAAGTGGACCATGATCTAAACTCGATCCTGGTATCTTGGGGATTGTGATGGGGCGCCACGGTGACAAAAAGAAGGTCGACGCATTGGACAAGAGCTAGGTTTCTGGGTCTGTTCGGTTCCTGTCTAACCGCGCCGCGTAAAAGTCTGCATCGTCGTAGACAGCAGTTGATCCTCGCTCCCGCCTAATAGCTCCCACGCCTGTTCCAAATTAGACACGATCTGACTGTGTAGGGTTGCTAATTCTTCTTTTGTGTAAGCCTCTGGATCAGCCACAATCGAATCCACATCATACAAGGCTTCGGCGATACAGATTTGGAGTTCTTGGTTGAAGTCGTCTCGATTGGGGGTGAGGTGGAACATGGTGATCTCCTCATTCCACTCCTTGGCGGCGTTGTTGGTGCTTAGCTAATCCCATTTCACCCCAGAAACCTGGAGGTG
>CAXMNC010000024.1:0-5451 GCA_964194625.1 Acidiferrobacterales bacterium | reverse complement strand
GAATACATAGGCCGAGCCGGACAAAGGGCCCGCGTCGTCATGCAGAACTGCGCCGATGACGGCGGTGTCGCCGGCCACCGCGACTGAAATGCCGAACTGATCGCCAGGCGCGGCATCGCTGGCGATGAGCTTCGCGTCCTCGGTCCAGGTGGTGCCCGAGCGGATGAACACATAGGCCGAGCCCGAATTGGTGCGCGCGTCGTCGTCCAGACGCGCGCCGATGACGGCGGTGTCGCCGGCCACCGCGACCGAAATGCCGAACCGATCGCCAGCCGCCGCATCGAGGGCGGTGAGCTTCGCCTGCTGCGTCCAGGTGCTGTCCATGCGGGTGAACACATAGGCCGAGCCCGCGTCGTCATCCGCGAACGCGCCGATGATGGCGGTGTCGCCGTCCAGCGCGACGGAAAAGCCGAACTCAGCAAAAGCCGCGCCATCGCTGGCGGTGAGCTTCGCCTGCTGCATCCAGTTGGTGCCCATGCGGGTGAACACATAGGCCGAGCCCGAATTGGTGCCCTTGTCGTCGTCCAGATCCGCACCGATGATGGCGGTGTCGCCGGCCAGCGCGACGGAACGGCCGAACTGATCACCAGCCATGGCATCAAGGGCGGTGAGCTTCGCGACCTCGGTCGGTGTGAGGGCCCATCCGGGGCCCGCGCCGAGCAGCAGTAGCGCCCCGAGGACAGCCGTGGAGATTGCTTGGGTGGGTTGGATTCTCATGGCGGTCCCCTTACTGGATTCGTTCGTAGTTGAAGGTCACGACCGCGAGGCTGTTCTCCACGGCGTTGCCGATCTTGAATATGGCACCGGTGTCGGTACGCAGCACCACCGTGTCGCTCGCATCCAAGGGAAGGTCGATCGGTACCGAGGAGAAGGTAAGACCGGCAACATTCGCGGCAGAGACCGCGTCAAAGGCGACCTCATCGACAAACGCCAGCTCCACGCCTTCACCGGCCGGGAATGCCACAATATGGATTATCCGATCCGGGTTATACGCGAAGCGCACGTCTCCGCCCGCCGGTGTCTCCAACATGCCCGGGGTTGAATCCAAGACCGCCGTAGAGTCCAGATCGAAGACCTGAACCTCCACGTCGATTACCGCGACACCAGCGGCAAGGGCTTGACTGAGCGGCGCGGCTGAGAACGCCAGTATTGTGGCCCATGCGACGGCCCTGCCGATTTGTCGACTTGGCCCAAAGCGTTTCAGAAACTGTTTCATGAGGGATGACTCCTTCTGTCTGAAAGTGACGTATTTTGACGCCCATTAACGTCACACCAAGTGCCCTTCTTAAGGTATGGGCGGTCTTCATCGCACCCTCCGTCGTTTAGATTATCTACGACAGAGTTACCAAAGGCGGTTTCCGGCCTACCGCAGCGGCTACGCCGCAGCGAGATAGGCTGGTGCTTACAAACAATCCGTGGTTCGTAAGAGGCGAAGCGGACGCCCGCCAATAAAGATAGATTCCTGGTGGAACCCTGTATGTGATATCAGTGGTGCAAAAAACGTGCCAACCAGATGGGTTGGTGCTCGTGGCGCTTCGGCATTACTGTATTAGCGTTCACCATCCTGGTATTCGCGCCTCATGGGCCGCGACTTGGCGCCGTGAAGGCTGCTGAATGCTCCAGCGTTCCAGCAATGGGGCTGCATGAGTCGGGCCAGATATGGTACCCGCACGGGATGTCATCATTCTCAAGCGTTGTGGAGGGTTAGCTAACTATTGACTGGTCTTTGCCGACGTAGGCTGATTCCCTTCTAGGTCCAGTGCATAGAAGCCTTTTTGGTACGGCAGGGCGAGTTTGTCTTCGGCACGCTTTAGCGCGCTTTTGTACTTGTTTCCGGCCTTGGCTTGCAATTGCGCCAGGCCTTGCTTGGACGTGGTCACATGCGCCAGCTTCTTGCGCAAGACCAATCCCCGAACCACCCCGGGATTGTCGGCAACCCAAACCCGGGAACGGCCGCTAACCTTGACCAAGCGCAATAGATACACCGAACCGGGCCGGAAGTCGTACCACTTAGCGTCAGCCGTCCCCCAAACGAGCCGAACCCCGGGCTCCAGCATGGCCGCCGTATAAGCCGCACGTGGCACATATCCCAGGGGTGCACTATCTACATACACGTGGGCATCACCGCGCGAGAAATCATTGACAAAATACACCAATGCCTTATCCGGGTCGGTTTGTGGAAATTCCGGGGGACCACTTTTTATCGCTGCGTTGCCCGCAAATGCAACGCCGGCGACAGAGATTAGGGCAACAATAACGAGCGGGGCGAAGGTAATGAAGTGTTTCCGTCTTGGAATTATCAGTTTAGCCATGGTACGTTCCCTCTACCACGGTGGATACATAAATAACTATAGCTCACCGAACGTGCGGGCGCCAACCGATGGATTTTTGTCTAGTATTCGCATGTGGCTCCACAGATCCGAATGACTATACCGCAGCTTGTTGCACACCGGGGTTATCCCGAGCATTTTCCAGAAAATACGCTTAGCGGCATTGAGGCGGCAATCCGCGTCGGTGCACGCTTGGTTGAAATAGATGTTCAGTTGAGCGCCGACGAAGTGCCCGTTTTGCTACACGATCAAAATTTGCAACGCGTCGCCGGTTTCAAAGGTACGGTCCATCACTTGTCCTATGATCAGCTGTATGAAATCCACCCAAGCGAATTCGAACGTTTCGGCTATCGCTACGCACAGATTCGCATTCCAACTCTCGCCAAGTTTTGCGAGCTGCTACAGAAGTGGCCGGGGGTGACCGCGTTTGTCGAGTTGAAATCGGCGAGCATCGAGCACTTCGGGCCTGCGGTTGTACTCAATCGCGTATTGCGTGATATTGAGTCCGTTGCCGGTCAAGTCGTTCTCATTTCGTTTTCTTTCGAGATCTTGCGGGCAGCACGAAAACAAGGCGTAGCCACACTTGGGGTCATCCTGTCGAAGTGGAGTGACCGAAAAGTGGCGATCGTCCGCAAGATAAAACCCCAATACGTACATAGCAATGTCAATTTGTTGCCGCGGTGGGGAAAACTACGCGTGGATAACGCAAAACTGGTGGTCTACGAGATCGTCAAGGCCAAGCTTGCGGTCGACTTGGCTGCGAGAGGGGTCGATTTTGTCGAGACCTTTGCTATCGGCGAAATGTTCGAGCAACTGGAACACCTAAAGGGGCAGTCAGGCGCTTAGGCTTACTCAGTTTTCGGGTAGGTGTGCGCTCCAGTCATAATCGCCGGCGCCACTGACGAGGAACCACGGGTTAAGCAAAGACCGCTTGTTGTACTGTAGCGGGGCCTTGTCCATCGCCGTAATGCGACCACCGGCGATTTGAACCACGCAATGCGCTGCCGCCGTATCCCATTCCGAAGTCGGCCCAAACCGCGGGTAGACATCGGCCGTCCCGTCCGCCACTAAACACAACTTCAGCGCACTACCCATACTGAGCGTCTCCGGCTCGGCCTGAGCGTGCGCGACGTTAGATAGAAATTTGGCCAGCTGTTCACCGGGATGTGAACGGCTGGCAACCACCCTCGCCTTGCCGCCTTGGTAGACACGCGACCGAATCGGTTGCACGGCACCGCCACGGTCTTGTTTGAACGCCCCGTGACCCTGACAGGCCCAGTACGCAACACCGACGGCGGGCGCCGATACAACGCCCAATACCGGCGATTGGCCTTCGATTAAGGCTATGTTGACAGTAAACTCACCGTTACGTTTGATGAACTCCTTGGTCCCATCCAAAGGATCGACCAGCCAGAAGCTTTTCCAATCGGTACGATCTTCGTAGGCCGTTTCTGCCGACTCTTCGGACAACACTGGCACATCTGGGGTAAGGGCTTTTAGCCGCGCAACGATGAGGGTATGCGCCTCACGGTCGGCTTCGGTTAGCGGTGAGCCATCACCCTTGATAGAAACTGTGTAGCCTCGCTCGTAGATTTCTAGTATGCGTTGACCGGCATCGGCCGCAATGGCCCTTACGTCATCAAGATACGCGCAATAATCGCTCGCATGCTTCATAACTGGTTAGGTCGCCGAGGCTAATTGATCACGCACCATATAAAGCGCCGCGATACTACGCGCTTCGGTGAAATCATCACGACCCAGTAACTCCGTGATTTTCTCTAGCGGCCATGGCAACACTTCGATTGTCTCGGGCTCATCGCCGGCAAGCTTTTGCGCAAACAGGTCTTGTGCCAAAACGATGTGCGTGGTGTGGTTGGCATATCCCGGCGCGAGGGTCAGCGATTTAATGTGTCGCAAGTTCTTGGCGGCATAACCCACTTCTTCCATGAGCTCCCGATTGGCCGCGTCGAGCACTGATTCATCCGGTTCAATCCGTCCCTTTGGTAAGACCAGCTCATAGCGGTCTACGCCAGCAGAATACTCACGAATGAGGAGTACGGTGTGTTTGTCGAGCATTGGCACAATGAGGACAGCACCACCCGGTGGTGTTTGCAAACGTTCATACTGCACCTCCTGCCCATTCGAAAAACGCAGATCGATCCGTTCCACGCGAAATATGCGCGTACGAGCAATAGTCTCGGTGCGAAGGATCTCAGGTTTCTTTGTCATATAGAGATCGATACTGGCGAAATAGTGCCACGTGCTACAATCCTGGTGAAATCCCCCCTTTCCCCTCCAGTATACAAGTTAACGCAGGGCGACGTTTAACCATGATAGCCATCCAAGAAAAGAAAGATCTACTCAGTGTAAACGTCTACGCAGAGTTTACGTTGGCCGACTACAAAGAATTCGAACAGGCGGTAATCCGCGAGCTTGAAAGCGTCAGCAAGATCAAACTTCTCTTAGATCTCACAAATATGTCCAAGTTTACGGTCGATGTTGCGTGGGAAGACATAAAGTTCACAAGGGCCCATGCGCACGACTTCGCCCGCATCGCAGTTGTAACCGACGATCAATGGGTGTCATGGTCGAGTTGGCTCGGTACAGCCTTTACCGACGCTGACGTCGAATTCTTTGAGGACGCCGCGACCGCAAGTAGTTGGATTCATACTGGTTAGATTGGACTCGCAAGAATAATGATCAAATGGCATAGCGTCGACACGGTGCTGCTTGATATGGACGGCACCTTGTTGGATCTGCATTTTGATACTCACTTCTGGCTGGAACATGTGCCGCTGCGTCTAGCCGAGAAACATCGCATATCCCACGACGAGGCTAAAGCCAAGCTGTACCCGCAGCTGCGCGCACAAAAGGGGACGCTCAACTGGTATTCCGTGGATTTTTGGAGCAAAGAACTGGAGCTCGATATACCGGCCCTGAAACGAGAGGTCGATCATCTCATCGCAATTCACCCGCATGTGATCGATTTTCTGACGGCGGTACGCAAGCTGGGGAAACGGCTGGTTCTAGTCACGGATGCGCATGGCACGGTGCTTGACCTCAAGATGCAGCGCACGCAGCTGAACCAGTATCTCGACGCGACGGTATGTTCACACGACAT
>CAXMNC010000023.1:0-5228 GCA_964194625.1 Acidiferrobacterales bacterium | reverse complement strand
GCGACTTAACCAGTTCAAATATTGGGAAGATCCTTGGTCCATGGTCCGCCTTCATGAAATATCCGGGCTAGTTAGGTTTGCCCCGGACCAAGCACGAACTTACCGACTCGATATCCAAGAGGTCACGGCATTCATGCTCTGACGGTGAGATTACGCGGCAACCAGGCGAGTGCTGGTAACTCGAACGCACGTTGCTGGCGCGGGTGGCGGAGGTTATTGCGCTAGATTGATGATCTGGACCCGTCTGTTTGCACTGTTTTGCGGATCGGCTTCATCCAATAACGCGGACTCTCCCCTTCCCACGTCCTCCAATCGAGACGGATCAATACCGAACACGCTAACAAGATAGTTCTTGACACTCTTCGCGCGCTTTTCCGACAACCCTTGATTGAATTCACTAGTGCCAACCGCATCAGTATGTCCTTCTAACATAAACGTGTACTCGCTCAGTTGCGGAGATACCAGAGCACCGCCCAGTCTATTCAATACGTCCCGGGCGCTTTCGGTTAGCTCGAAGGAGTTGTACTTGAACTGAATCCCCAACGACACGGACTTTTTCTTGGCGGGTTGCGACGGCGTCACACTGCGCGTGTTGCTTGCCGGCTCCGTGACGAGGCCCTCAATGAGTCCACCGGAAGGCGGCGTCACACTGCGCGTGAGGATAGGCGGGTCATTGACGAGGGCCTCGATGAGTGCATCGGTGGATGGCGTCTTGTTGCCGAAGTTTGTCACATCCAGATCCGTTGCATTGACCCACGGACCGAGCGATAAGAACGCAGACGAGAACACCATGATTTGTAGGATTATCAATCTCAATTTCATATCGATTTTCCTCTGGTTATTTACAAGACTCAATCTGGCGGGTATCACCACACCCGTCATATCTCTTCAAGGCCCCAGACATCCATCTTGTTACTCATTACGATTGGCTCAAGAGCAACAACGCGTAAACGTATAATATTCCGACTCAAGTGCAACCCGATATCGTCACAACAAAGCGGGCATCGGCGTGCTGTTACCTGCGATCATTGGGTCTGTAATCGGGCCTGTAGCCGTAATAGTCCCACGTGTTCCGGCACGGCGTCCAGCCCGCGTTCGATAACCCGACGACTGACATTGGGCCTGCCCTCATCGAGCATTATTCTCGCCGCGCTCTCATACACCATTCCAATTCTGTTCATGCCGGCCAAGGCAGTTTGATTGTTGGCATCCACCGCCAATACCTTGGCGTATGCCGTGCGAGCGTTTCGGCCTTCTGGTGCCACGAAATCGGACGTGGATAAATAATACTCAGCCTCGCGCAGTAGATTTGTCAAATCGGCTGATGTTTGGTCGGCCAACGTTTGTGTGATTGTGCCAGATTTTTTTTCTGCCGACGCTTCAATTTCCGCGGCGCTATTGGACGGACTCGTCACACCCATCATGGCAGCAACGAACTCATCAACATTACTGGTAACAGTGTTGGTTTTATCCTCCGCCTGAGCGAGCCGTGCGGCTTCCTCCGCCGCTTTACGGTCGGCTTCCGCCTGGGCGAGTTGCGCCGATTCCTCTGGCGCCTTGCGCTCGGCCTCCGCCTGGGCTAACCGGGCTGCTTCCGCCGCGGCCTTCCGGTCGGCCTCCGCTTGGGCTTGCTGGGCCGCTTCCTCCGCCGCCTTGCGCTCAGCCTGCGCCCGCGCCTGCGCCAGAATATCCTGCAATTTTTTTCTCGCCGCCTCAAACACGTCCTCAGCGCCGGACGCACTCTCACTCGTATTTTGCTTAGCCTCCACGGACAGGGCCGATTCCTCTGCCGCCTTGCGCTCGGCCTCCGCCTGGGCTAACCGGGCCGCTTCCGCCGTTGCCTTCCGATCGGCGTCCGCCTGTGCCTGCTGTGCGGCTTCCTCCGCCGCCTTTTGATCAGCCTCCGCCTGCGCGAGGTGTGCCGCTTCCTCCGCCGCTTTGCGCTCGGCCTCCGCCACGGCCAGCCGGGCCGCTTCCTTCGCCGCCTTTTGATCGGCCTCCGCCTGGGTGAGTTGTGCCGCTTCCTCCGACGCCTTACGGTCGGCCTCCGCCTGAGCGAGCTGTGCCGCTTCCACCTCAACCTGTGCCGCGCGAGCGACTTCCTCAGCTACCTTTTTCTGGTCCTCGACGTACCACCAGATTGCACCAGCACCGATCAACATCGCCATGGCGGCCCCTGCCATCAATCCGATGCGGCGGTTGCCCCCCGGTCCGGCCCGTGGACTATCTTTACGGGCCGGATCGTATGGAGGTCGTCGAATCGTAGTGGCCCCCGGGTCTGCAGCCGTCGCGGCGTTGGGTGCATGGGGTTGTGCGACGGGTTGTAGATCAACCGCCCGTTGGGGTACGGGCGGCTTGGCGCGGCCTTGAATGCAAGGCAACACCTCATCGACAGACTGCGGCCGTTCATCAAACTGGCGCCGCAGCATCCAGTCGATGGTCTGCAGAAGCACCTCACTGTATCGGTCGCCGCCGACCTCAACGGCTGGGGGCGACGGGTCGACCGTGGCGCCGGCGTATCTGCTCACGGCGTCGATCGGCGGTTCACCCCAGATGCAGTGATACAGGGTGGCGCCTAAGGCATAAAGATCGGTCCACGCGCCCAACTCACCGTGCGGTTGATATTGTTCGAATGGAGCATACCCGGGCGTGACGATCGTGGTTACGCCACGCGTTTGATTGGAGGTGTACTGCCGTGCCGCACCGAAATCCAGGAGTACCGGCGGTCCGTCGCGGCGCAGATAGATGTTGTCGGGCTTTATATCACGATGTAACAGACCGGCGTCGTGCACCGTTTTAAGACCATCCAGGATGGGGATAGAGATGTTCTTGATTTCCGTTTCCGCCAGTGATCCCCCGCGTTGTTTGAGTAGTTTCGTAAGCGGCTGGCCGTCCTCGTAGTCCATTACCAGATAAGCGGTGCCGTTCGCTTCCATGAAATCACTGACCCGCACGATATGGCGGTTCTTGAATTTGGCGAGCACCCGGGCTTCGTCCAAAAATCGAGTGAGGCCATGCTGGAAGGGTTCTGCCGTTTCGTTGCTGCGCGCTGTGACACTGCAGCGATCGCTGCCCCGTATCGCGAACTCCGCCGGCAGGTATTCTTTTATCGCTACTTCGCAGTGAAGCTGGGTATCGAAGGCTTTGTAGGTGATACCAAACCCGCCCGCGCCGAGCTTCTCCCCGATCTCATAACGTGACAACAAGGTGCCACGCTCAAGATATTGACCCGCGATGTCAGCCATACTTATGAAGACTCGTTAACAGACCATACTAGTATATGCACCCGACCCAACCGGACCAACTGTTTGAAACAGATCCTCGTAAGAACTCGGCGGTAAATGCCTTAAAACGCGTGCATTACCACCGATTCCCGCCGTAACCGGTCCGGCTAACGGGTCGGCCACCTCCAGATAACACGAAAATTGACGCTTGAGACACAAGCGCAACACCCCAGGCGCCAAGACACCACGGTAAGCCACGCAGTGGTGTCTTCGTTTCTAGTTCTCGTCCTCAACGCATCGCCGCGATGATCATCCGAACATTGCCCCCAAAGGATATTTCACTTCGTTATACCGCCCGGTTCATGCGTTTCAGCCAGTATCATGTTCTTTATACTTCTTAATACTAAACTCCCGTTACGCCACGGACTTTGGAGCTGCGCGTCGCAGTTGCAACGAATCGGGCGTGCGCAGCATTCCAGGGACTTCGACCAACGCGGATTGCCTATGTGCGAATGAAGACCATGCACGCTCGACCTACCCGAAAAAAGCGGGTTATCCTAGCGACCGAGTCGCCTCCGTATCGGGATCGTCGTGTGATACACCGAGCTTTGATCGTCCTGTTGTTCCTCATCGTCGCGGCCGTCACCACGTCATGCGAAACCACCGCGGAGAGGGAAATCTCTGTACCTGCGATCTCCGACGCAGAGCTGGACGCGATGGAGATAGAGTTTTCCCGATACCCGGTGCCACCACCGCAGCGTTCGATCGAGGATATCCAGGAGATCGTTGCGGAGGTGGATATTTCCCACAAGTCAGCCTGTGCCGGGGGCGGCTTTTATGAGGTTGACCCTCCTCCAAAGGGACGGAAAACTTCGGAGAAGAATTCCAATGTGGCCTACGCTTGGCGCGATGCCGCCAATACTGCCTTCCGGTACGGTGATTTCGACAGTGCGCTTGGCTACATCGACGACGCACTGAGGTCGCTCCCCAAAGGCTGGATAGCTCTTCGTGGGGGTATAACTTATTCAAGATCCGTCTACCTCGCCGTTCTGGGAGATGCATCCCAAAGTGGCGCGTATTTCTCCCGGGCGTCGGCCGCGGTCGGGAATAACCCGGCACGAACTCATCAGGGACGCCGCCGATACGAAGCATGGGGTAGAGAGGCGGCGGCCATTAATGCGTACGCTCAAAGTCGCTATCGAGAAGCCGAGATCCGGCTCAGAGATCTGCGCACCGGATGGGCGGGTGGCGCTACGTATGATTGGACCTATCCATCATATGAGGAGGCAATACTCCCGCCCCTACGGCAATATGCCATCACCGGCGACATGTTTGTCAACTACTTGCTTGTGTTGTCTCTGGTAAATCAGAACCGATTGGTCGAAGCGGAAGCCCGGTTCAACTTGTGGCAGGTTCACGACGCCATTGACCTGGCCTGGGCCATGGATGCCCTAGCCGTCGTGTTGCTTCGACAGGACCGCTATGCAGACGCGGAGTGGGCGTCGCAGCGGACGGCTGACTTTTTCGAGGAAAAGTGCGCACCCAACCACTACTTCGTCGTGCTTCGAACCTATCTGCGACTGGCACACGCACTGGCGGCACAGGGCAAGTGGGAACAGGCCCTGCCTTACTATGGTCGTGCCTATTCCGAGCACGACCAAGACGCGTCACGAAGCTTGGACAGGCTGTTGCTGGCATCTCCCGACTGGCCGATTGCGCAGATGTTGTCTGGCGATGTCGCGGGTGCCCACGAGACCTTCTCAGAAATCCTGTCCCGGATAACACTCGAGCACGGTTCGGACTCCTATCGGGCCAAGGAAGTCGCAGCATTTGATGCATTGAATGCGGCGATCTCGAGTCGAAGCCAGCAAGCCGTAGCAGTCCTGCAGGACGCCGTGACGGAATTGCTCGAGATACCGAGCTTGGCCTGGGGAACGACGCCGACCTCAACGCACGTGAGCGTCGCATGTCGCTGCTGGTGGATGAGTATCTGTCGCTGTTGGG
>CAXMNC010000022.1:0-3554 GCA_964194625.1 Acidiferrobacterales bacterium | reverse complement strand
CACGATCGTCATTGCACACCGGCTCGCGACGGTGCTGAAGGCGGACCGAATTCTAGTGATGGATGAAGGTCGAGTCGTTGCCGAGGGAACCCACACGTCGCTGCTCGAAGAAAGCCCACTTTACGCGCGTCTCGCAGCACTTCAGTTCGATGTCGCCGCCTTCCCGGACGTGCCGCGAGATGCTGGCGTCGGCGGCGCGTGAGACCCCGACGAGTGCCGTGCCCTAGAAGGAGAAAAGGTACCAGGAATCTTTTGTAGAGTTGCCGCGCTATATGAATAACGGCTAACGACTAACGCGATGCATAAGGCAAAGATTGTTCCCTACAATCTCTTTGCATTTCCTCCCTCCCTGGAGGTCAGACACACAAGTGCCGCGAGTTCAGGCGACCTACAGGACGTAAGAAGTTAGGGCAATGCATGGAGCAATTGCTGGACGCATGCGAGCGGTGTTCACGAACCGGCGGTTAGACACTGGCGCCGCGTAACGCCGGTCAAGCGGGCAGTCTGGTTACATGAAAATCAAGCAATGTTGGAGTAGATTCGCTCAAGCGGCGATTAATAGACACTTGAGCGGTATATTCGAATATTAGACAGTTAATGTACATCGGGGAGGTGACACTATGGAGCAAGATTCAAATAGGGGCCCGGAGTCACAAGAGCAGCCGGAAGTGTCGGAAGCCCAAAAGCAATTTGCGCTAAATAGGTTGAGGGATAACCAAAACCTGCCTGCTGGCATATTAGCGGGAACGGCAGCGGCGCTTGTTGGCGCCGGTATTTGGGCGTTCATCGTGGTGTTAACCGAGTATCAGACCGGCGTAGTGGCAATAGGCGTAGGATTTCTCGTTGCCTATGCCGTACGACTAGCCGGAAAAGGGATTGACCAGATCTTTGGTGTCGTCGGTGCGATCTTAGCGCTTGTGGGGTGCTTAGTTGGCAACCTGCTAACGGTAAGCTATTTGATCGCAAAGACAGAAGACATTCCGTTTCTTGACGTGCTTGCTCAAATGGACTTCAGTCTCATGGTGGAAATCATGGTGGCGACTTTTGAACCCATGGACATTCTCTTTTATGGAATTGCTGTGTACTTCGGGTATCGTTACGCGTTTCGCCCAGTGACAGCGAAAGACCTGGGTCGAACGTAAAAAATGAAAAGAAAAGGAAGAAAAGAGGTCGAGTCTTGCCTTTATACTTTTGAATCACACTAATTTATTTTCTCGCTGACTTCTCTTCCTCTTGGGGGGTCAGGTCTCAATATCACAATTCAGTTATGCATACGCGGAAAATACGATCAGAATTCCGATTGCGAAGGCGATGATACTCACGACATCCAACAGTATGTCTATCCAGAATTGTTTTCCGACCGAACGTGCCGCTTGATAGCGGCATGTCTTCTTAAACTTCCGGTTGGCCTCTCCGTAATAATGGCACCACATACTGATTTTGTTGATTAGCGCTACGAGTATCTGAGCGGCTGCTCCGACCAAAAAGAGAATTGCTACAGGCATCAGCGCGTCTACTTCCGAGAGCTTTGTGCCCAGGTCTTGGTTGACAAGAAAAACCACTGGACCGCCAACACCGAACGCAACAAACCAAGCCCTCAGGGCTCGGTTGTATTCTGCATACGTTGAGTAGTAACTGTCCTTCTTTTTTTCGCTGACTTTTGCCCTTTTTGCCACGTTGTAGATCCTCGAATCTCGTAGTTCTTTATCTTATGATAGGTTACTGAAAGGATTTTGGGCAGCCAGATCAAATCGAAAATATGATCATTTATGCGTGCCAGTCCCATTACGTACCACGATCGCCTAATCCACCGTATTAACGCGTCGCGTTATTATCTTGCTTTTACTGCGTTGTGACGGGCTTATGGAGACCTCGATTTATCCGCGCGCGATCGAATGAAGGTTGATGGCGCAAAGGCGGTCCTTGGCATCGACGCTGCCTGGACGCTGAAAGAGCCGAGCGGTGTCGCCTTAGTGGTCGAGCAACGAGATCGTTGGCGCTGTGTCGGTCTGGCGCCGAGCTGTGAACAATTTGAGCGCCTCGGTGATGGCGAGCCTGTGGATTGGGGCAGTAAACCGCAGGGCGGGATGCTTCACATCGACAAACTTCTGAGTGCCGCGAGTAAGCTGTTGAGTGACGCACAGCTCTGCGTGATTACCGTAGACATGCCGCTCAGTCTTGAGGCGATCGCGGGTCGCCGCGAAGCTGACCGGGCAGTGTCGCGCGCATTTGGTGCGCGCGGGTGTTCGACGCATTCTCCATCGGCGACGCGGCCGGGCAATGTGTCATTGCAACTCACTCGCGCTTGCGCAGAGAGGAGTTATCCGCTTGCGACAGCCGACACTCCATCGGGATACTTTCCGGCGCTTCTCGAAGTTTACCCCCATCCAGCCCTACTAGCGTTGATGCAGGCTGACTATCGTATTCCGTACAAAGTTTCACGGCGTAATCGTTACTGGCCAAAGAACACAGTGGAGGAACGCAAGAAGAAGCTGCTGGCTGTTTTCCGGCGCATTCAAGAGTGTCTTGCGCAGCGCGTGGCTGATATTGAGGTGAGTATTCCAGTTTCAGTGGAGTCGCTATCATTCAATTCGCTAAAGCGATACGAAGATGCGCTTGATGCACTGGTCTCCGCATGGGTGGGTATACAGCACATCGAAAAGCGAAGCCACGCCTACGGCGACCAGCTAGCAGCTATTTGGGTGCCCGATTAGAGAAGCAGACATCAGAGCGTTCTGGCAACACGGAAACCGACCTGTTTCATGCGGTCGACGGGTGCGGTCCCGTAGCGGTTCGCGGCGCGGAGAACTCGAGGACCGTAGGTCCAGGCACCGCTGCGAAGGACACGGAGACAACCAGGTGTATCTGAAACCGAGCGTCCATCTGTCGGCGCACCCTCGTAGCTTTCCTTGTAACAGTCCTGCACCCATTCCAAGACGTTGCCATGCATGTCGTAGAGGCCAAACCTGTTCGGCGCGTACTGGCCGACTGGAAACATCTTATTGCCGTTATTTGCTTTTGATAAATCGAATTCGTCGCCCCAATGATACTGGGTCGTCGTGCCCGCGCGCGCCGCGTACTCCCACTCGACCTCACTCAAGAGCCGGTAGGGCTTACCAGGTACTTTGGAATTGAGCCAGGCGACGTATTTCTTGGCATCATGCCACGACACCTCGATCACCGGCTGGCGACCCTTGCCCCAACCATTGTCGCCACCGGCTTTGGTCACAGGACCATTGTCGCAAGTGGCTTCCGCTACGCAGGCCTCCCACTCGTCCCACATCACTTCGTATTTACCGACGGCGAAGGGCTTGGCGATGGTCACCCGATGCACCGGTTTTTCATCATAGCGTCCATCATTCGAGCCCATCATGAAACGGCCCTCAGGCACGACCACCATCTCCGGGCATGTCCGGCAGTCGCGGAATGTCGAGCCTGGTTTGAATTGTTCTTTGGCCAGCCCCTTCGATACCGTTAGGCTCGCCAGCATCATGGCAATAACGAAAAGGGATCGGGGCATCGCCGCCTCCTTCGTTGTCCGATGTGCGCACTGC
>CAXMNC010000021.1:0-13315 GCA_964194625.1 Acidiferrobacterales bacterium | reverse complement strand
GCCAACCATCGGCCCGGATTGTTCCACGTCGAACTCAAAGCGATTGATTCCACTGCCAGTCTCGTAATCGACATCGAGGTGACGGTAGCCCACGAGGAGGTCGGTGTTCTTGTACTTGCGGGCAAACAGCCCCGAGACGCTCCAGGTGGAATCCGAGGAGCTGCCGATGCCGAAGCCGCCGATATCGGCACGGCTGATAAACGCCCACTTCTCCGAGAGCGGCCAGTTAAAACGCCCGCCCACGACGAGATCGACCCAGCTCTCACCCTCATTGACGTCGGGCAGCGGGCCGGGGTCAACCGTCACATCCAGTGACCAATATCGTACTCCCCCCAGGAGTTCCCAGCGAGGGTTGAGGCGATAGCCCACGAGAAAATCCGCTAAGTCATAATCCATCTCGATATCCACGGTTGCGGGCCCAAGCTGCGCTTCGGTTTCGACTCTGATGATCGTCGGATCGGCGATGAACACCCAGTCTCCCTTCCTCGCCTCGAAATGCAGCTCCATAGCGAAATCGACCTCATCGAACAGTTCATCAAAGTCCACGTCCACCTCGAGGGGCGCTCCCTTGATCACCATGTCACCTTTAATCCCCACCGCCCAGATATAGGGGGCGAGGGAGAACTCCCAACTATCGCTCCCTTTTTCCTGCGCGTAGGCCGTGGGCGACATTAACGTGAGTATTAGTGCCATCACCGCGACGGTGACTGTCTCTTGAATTCTCATACGTACCTCCCTTACCACTTCGTGATCCGGTGAAACCTACCTGGAGTCCAACAGACTATTTGATAGTATACCCGCGCCCTTGGAGACGAATCCGAGCATGGCCCCCAACGCAATGACGTATTTCATGACGCGTCCTCCTCCTGGTGAAATCGGCTGACTACGAATTCGGAGGAGGATTTGCTATGACTTGGGGGCTTTTCGTTGAACCGCTGGCGCCGCTTCGCTCGTGTCTCCGTTGTTATTCGTGTATCCCGCGTGACGCGATAACAAAAGACTCTACCACATCTACTCGCACCTCTCCCACCCTTTTAAGCCAACTCGCGACCCGCATGTACGACGACGAATGAGCGGCTGGGACGTGTACTTGGTCGATTTCTAATTATGCGATAGGGTTTCGTCGATGAACTGCAGCTTGCCATTCCCAAACGTAAGAATTTTAATAAACCTGCCAACGCCGCGATCGTAGATCCATCGGTTGGCCTCCTTGTAAGAAGGCTGGCCGCACTTACGTAAAACCTGGTAGTCGGTATCGCCGATCTCTACGAGCCTACTACCACATCGCATCCCCGAGGCTGCGAACACAGTTGTGGCAACCAACACACCGAAAGCCAATATCCCGCTAATCGCCAGCACTTTCATCTAAATGAAAAGATCCTACCAGTCTGTATATCCTATGCCTTGATGTGTGCAACCAGCCACTTGTTATCTTTATTAGTCCCAGCTCGCGACCGAAACCCGGTAGCTTAGAACTCTAACACATTCGCTTGTGCTTCCGTACCTAGGTCGATCCTCTGGCTTCATCTAACGATCAGAACCGAAACGTCAGTCCGGCCATCGCCTGCCATTGCAACAGCAGATCTCCGTCCACCCTCACCGCACAGAAGTTTGTATCGACACCCGACCGGCAAAAAATTTCGGTATCGCTATCGATCAGCGTAGCGAAGAAGCGGCCTTCGAGCCGTATTCCAATCCGTTTATCAGCAAATAATTTTGCTCCGCCTCCAAACGAGAACGACAAAAACGTCTCTGAGTCAAAGCCCGATGCCTGTGGGTCAAAATGCGAAAGGCCGATCGTACCGACGATATAAGGTCTTACCGAATCACCCGCGAACGCCAATGTCCCGCCGACATGCAGATACTCCACGTCGAGATCCAAAACCGGTTCGTTCACAAACAACCCTTTGTTATCGAGCTCGGTTTCTTGCCGCGAGTAAAGGAACTCATACTGCCTGTCCGCATCAACGTCCATGTTGAAGATCAGACCAAAGCTTTGTGCTTCATCTAGCTCCAGTTCCGTGTCGCTATTCGTCAGCTCGAACTCGCCGCCGAATTGATAGCCCGCGAAGGGGGTCAGCTCGAAACGCAGCGGCTTTTCCTCGGCGGCAACCGGAGTCACCGCCAGGCAACCTATTACGAACCACCACCGGATTGTAGATTTCTGCATAGCACCGCGAACGTAAGTATTACCAGAGTCTGGAGATATTAGTCCGGAGTCCTGAGTCCGTAGCACAAAAAAGTCTGGAGGCTGGAGTCTGTAGTCTGGAGTGTGGAGACATTAGTCCGGAGTCCTTAGTCTTTAGTCCGGAGTCAAGTTTCCCGACTTATACTCGCTCCGAATACCAGGCCTCAGACTTGTTTACTGGCTGATTTTGCGTAGCACTCTGCCTTAAAGTGACAGAACGAGCCGAACACCGTCATCGACCTCTTGCAGCTGCTGCGTCGTCAATCTGCCGACTTTCTCGGTAAGAAAAGTCCTATCAATAGTGACGATCTGCGAGACATTAACGACAGATTCCTTTCCGAGACCAGTCCCTCTCCGCGTTAACCTCACATTACCGGGGGCTTGTGCCAAACGAAGATTCGACGTAATGACGACGGTGACCACAGTCCGAATCGCACTACGATTGAAGTCGTTGGACTGAACGACGACGACAGGTCGGCGGAAACCAGGTCCAGAGCCCTTCGGCTTTCCTAGAGATGCCCACCAGACCTCTCCCCTGCCAATCACCATTCATCCTTGGTGATCGAATAGGCTTGAAGTTGAGCTATCTCGGGATCTAACTGCGAAGCGCCAGGATCAGGCCCATATACCTCGTTCAAACGTTCGGTAACGCGTTCATTCTTGTGTTCAGACATGAACTCTGCCACGGCAGTAGCGTAGAGCTCACTTCGTGACACGCCCAAACGCTTCGCTAACCGCTCTGCCGCACGAAAAATGGAATCGGGAACCGATATCGCTGTCTTCATTCTTAAATAGTATAACTTTTGTTATACCGCCGTCAAGATAGCCTGGGTCGGCGTTTCGCGCGATCCGTCCAGTAGACTTTCATTCACTGATGCCAAATTCCTTCTCGACATCTTCCACTGGCACGGTTCGCCCTGCGTCGCTGTCAGCTAGCCCCTTCTAGTTTGGAGATATTAGTCCGGAGTCTGTAGTCCTGAGTCCGTAGCACAAAAAAGTCTGGAGGCTGGAGTCTGTAGTCTGGAGATTCACTGCTGCCTCAGAGATCTAATCAGTCCGTTAAGCATCTTCGAGGTCTCTTCACAAGCCGCACCGAGTTCCCCATTACTTTTCACATCGATGTAGCCTAGACGAAACGTTAAGGAGGCCTGCTATTCCAGTTCACGGGCAGATCCGTAGGCGATATCAAGAAATCGCAGAAAATCTGCTTCCGTATGGCGTGCACATCCCTCAACGATGTTGCAGGAGATCGATACCGCTGCCCGACGCATCTGTGCTGCTAAGCCACACCGTTCTTCATTAGGCAGCTGGGCGCTTATCTTATAGACCGTCAGGGTAAGCAAATCCGCGAGTTCAAAAGCCTTTAGCTTAGTATGATCGCGCATTGGGTCTAGAGTCCTGAGTCTGGAGTCTTTAGTCCTGAGTCTCTAGCTTGAAGAGCAAACTACAAACCAACGAGGTTTCATACTCAACGCTTGTTGTTTGAGCTCTAAGCTCCGGACTACAGACTCCAGACTCCGGACTTGTCTTATCGCTCCAGACTCAGGCTACAGACTCAAGACTTGCCCCACATCTTACTACAATGCTTCGTCTACCTGGCTGCTACGGTGTACCTCGTCGACGACCTGTGTACAATATGAACAATCCCGCCCTTATGCGGCTAAATTTAGCGATGCGAGTTAAGCGTGTGTCTGATAGATCTGATTAGCGGCGCCTTCCGATACCAGCCGCAAGAGATGAGCACTAAACTCAGCGACGGTGCGCGCCGCCTTTTGGATCACGCCTTCGCCGACGTAGACCCTGGCAGGCTGCGTGATTATCACGTGCATATCGTGGGGTTAGGGACGAACAACAGCGGCATGTCCGTCAACCCTAAGATGCTAAGTTGGCTGTATCCGCTCCACCGCGTCCGGGCGCAAGTGTACATAAGCGGCGCACACGTGACTGACCGCGGCCAGGCCGACCGACAGTACGCCGAGCGCCTGGTTGACCTGATACGCAACATCGATGGTCACGGCAAAGCGCATATCTTGGCCTTTGATCACCATTACAATGCAGATGGCACGATCAACCCGGACAAAACGAATTTTTACGTGCCGAATGAATGGGTGTTTAAGCTAACCGAGCAATACCCCGATGTCTTCGCCCCTACCATCTCGGTGCATCCGCACCGGCCTGATGCCTTGCAGGAGCTTGAGAAGTGGGCCAAGCGTGGTGCCCGATTCGTCAAGTGGCTACCAAACGCCCAGGGGATGAACGCTGCCGATGAAAGAAACGACGACTATTATCGGCTGCTAAAGAAACATGACATTACGCTATTAACGCATGTCGGTGAGGAGGCGGCCGTGGCCAGCGCAGAAGATCAAGCCTTTGGTAACCCACTGTTGTTTCGTCGGCCACTGGAGATGGGTGTAAGAGTCGTGATGGCTCATTGTGGCAGCCTCGGCAAGAACGAAGATCTGGATAATCCCGGCACGCAAGTGAAAAGCTTTGATCTCTTTATGCGGATGATGGATGACCCACGTTACCAGGACGTATTGTTCGGCGATCTCTCGGCCATGACCCAGTTTAATCGCCTACCGGGGCCATTTACCAAACTCATCAAACGCAAGGACTTGCACCACCGGCTGCTTGACGGCAGCGATTATCCGCTGCCTGCCATCAACATCGTTATTCAGACGCGCGCCTTAGTTCGACACGGGCTCATCACGCGCGAAGAGCGTGTGCGCTTAAACGAGATTTACCACTACAACCCGTTGCTTTTCGATTACGCCGTCAAGCGTACTATCCATCTACCAAATACACGGGAACGATTACCTGGGAATATCTTTCAGTCGCATCCCGTTTTGGACAGCTAGGCGGCTATAGTGATGAACGATCGGGCGCAAAACTTCTGTCAGCCAAGATACACCGGCTCCACAAAAACATTCCTGTCGGTTTTCGTGTTGTTGGCGCTCTTCCTCGCCACGTCGGCGTGTGTTCACCCGCGCCTGTATCGACCCGTCAGCATTCAGGAGGAAGAAGGCTACACCCTCGCCTTTATCGAGTTTGACGACCAGGGCGAGCTTTGGTCGCCATCGCAGATGTTCCGCGCCACAGAGCTTATTAAGCGAGCTAATCAAGCCGAACATGGAAGCGTCGTCGTCGTCTTCATACACGGCTGGCAAAACAATGCTTCGCTAGAACAGGAGCAACAAGAGGGCAAGAGTCTCTATGGCTTCAAGCAGTTCCTTAGCCAAGCCGAACAGCGGACAAGGGCCAGAGACCCGACGGCTACGCGCCCGATAGTCGGGGTTTATTTGGCCTGGCGCGGCAAATCGGCTCACAAGCCCTTTAGCGGCCTTACCTTCTGGAATCGTCGACGTACCGCGAACCGAATCGCCAACGGTGGCGCCGTTAGCGAGGCCTTGACGCGGATCTTGCAGACGATCAATCAGAACCCCGAATCGAAGGTCCTCCTGATCGGCCACTCCTTCGGCGGGCTGCTCTTGGAGCAGGCTATGTTAACGAGCCTGGTCAGCGGTACCGTCCGGGCGAAGACGGGACAACTCGATATACCTTTCGATATGGTCATACTGATCAACCCGGCATCGTCGTCGCTCCGTGCCAAACAGCTCATAGAAGTATTTGCGCGTGACCGTGCCAAGGTCTATCAGGTCGACAAACAAGGCGAGCGTTACGAGCGTCCACTGATGATCTCCATCACCTCGAGGACCGACATGGCCACGCGCAGGTTGTATCCCATGGGCACATCGCTCGGTCTTCTCTTCACCCGATTTCGCACCTACGGCCCGGAATTTTGCAGCCCAGCGGCGAAGCAGCGTAATTTCTATCTATATACGGCAGGCCATTACAGGATCCTACATAGTCATGTCGTCACCGCGGAAGCACTACCTGATGCGGGCGAATCTAAAAAGGACATGGACTTTCAGCGTGGGCACGACCCCGCCACCCAACAGGAGACAATTTCTTTCAACGGACTCAAGCACCGCTTCACTATAGAGAGGAGGCCCGGAGTATTGAACGACACCCCCTACTGGATTATGAACGTGCCGAAAGAACTGATCCCGGATCACTCCGACATCTTTGGTGTTAACACCTTAAGGCTTATGCGGGCATTGGTGCAAGCCACGGGCGTACTTGACCCCAACTCGCGAACAGAGCTGGTGCGCGAGACCGGGCTACGTGCGCTCGGACTCATCGTTCGGTCAAACGGCGAGCTCGTCTTCGCCGAACAATCGCGCCGACTCTACGCGCTACCGGCCGGTTCATCGACACCGGTGTTTCTATCGTGCATACCAGTAGGTATCGATCCGGCTGACGCCCTCGGCTTCTTTGGCAGTGGCGATTCTGTAACCGTCGTCATTAACCGATTGACCGATATAGGCGGTAAAGATAAAGACGGCAAAATAACGGCGGAGAAGTATCGTACCGAACTGCTTGACGTATCTTTGACCGAGGGGGGATTTCGGGAAGCAAAACCGGGCCGAGTGGCCGGATCGATACGGTTTTTCGCGGCCACCGGTGATGCGGCCACGCGCAAAGTCTACCTTGCCGCCAAAGATGCGATTTACGTCGCCGACCTATCTGAGCGCCTGCCAGAACCGAAACCGCTCGTTCGCATCGATGTCCTGCCGGCGCGGATGTCCTTCGATGGCACCAACAAACGGTTGTTTACCGTGGACACTGAGACGGGCCGGTTATATTTGGTGGATCTGCGCACCGAGACGCCGCAAGTACGGCTGGTAGCGGACGGCCTCGGTTGGCCAGCGGATGTTGTCGTTGCCCCCACCGACGGGCGCATATACGTTGCCGACACCAAGCACAAGCAGATCTGGCGACTTGACTGCGATGATATACGATGTACAAAGCCTGAAGTGTTTGCGCGCCATGATGCCTTCCGCACGCCCTCACGTCTGGCCGTCGCACCTGACAACACAGTGTGGGTGGCTGATTCCAAGGCGCAGAAAATCTTTATGCTCGGGCCCGACGGCGAAATCCGTCAGACGATTTCTTCGCTCGGGGGAGAAGTGCAGTAGGGCCTTTAGTCTTGAGTCCGGAGTCTTTAGTCTTGAGTCCTGATTCTCTAGGGTGAAGAGCAACTACAAACCAAAGCAACTTCAGGCTCAACACTTGTTTTTGAAGCTCTAGGCTCCGGACTACAGACTCAAGACTTGTTCTGCTCCAGACTCAGGACTCCGGTCTCCAGACTTATTTGGCTACCGGCTCCAGACTAAGCACTATCGAAGAGTCGTCGAGAGTGAAAAGCGATCGGCTGAAACCGTTTGTTGTCGGCCCTGATATGGCGCTTCAAGACAAAATCAAACAACAATGCATTGTAGCGGCGGATCTCGGTAAACACTGCGGCCTCGCTATCGCTGATATAACCCATCGCGACCATCTTGCGCATGGAAAAAATCGGCATGACGCCGGGCAAAGGGTAGTCCGAGCCATTGATAAGCCGTGCGTGCCACTCGCTGCGCGTGAGTACGGTGTCAAGCGGTGCGCCGATCCGGTTGGCCTGAGTCATGGCGGAGATATCGCCAAACAGAAGGCCCTCGTAGCGTGGCTCGTCCATCATGCGCTCAAAGAGCTCAAAACTCGATACTTCCGGGCCGTTAGCTCCCTTATCGAGATCGATATCGCTGCCAAGTGAGGCGCAGTGGGCGACAATAACACGCACGCCGCGGTCGAGCGGCCGACGCAACTTCAGCGGATTGTTGAGTCGCTGGGCTTCTGGGCTATGCACCGCTGCCTCTCCACCAGCATGCACCAACAACGGCATATCCAATCTAGCCATCGCGTCATAGAAGCGATCGCACGAGGGCGACGCTGGGTCCATACCCATCGCCGAGGGCAGCCACTTAATTGCGCGCGTACCGCCTTTATGCACCTTTTCTAACGCTTGTATTGCGTCGGGCCGATAAGGGTGAATGGAAGCAATCCATTCGAAGCGTTTGGGGTCAGATTTGGCCACTCTTTCGGCGTACTCGTTGGGAATGTGAAATAGACTCTGCTCGAGAAGGCGCTTACCGCGTTCATCGTGATAATAATCGAACGCAAACAACATCAGTCGCGATCCGGCTGGAAACTCAGTGTGTAGCTCAACCAAGCGTTGCAAAAAACGAACATCGACCTCACCTTCAACTTCAGCACAACTCGCATTCGAATAAAATTTCTGCCCAAGGTAAGGAAAAGGATGAAGCAAACTGAAGTTGGCGGGGTTTACGTAGATGCTGCGCTCACTATCGCCGACGCCGACAAGGTGGACATGAGAATCCCATAGCTGTGCCGCGTCGATATTCTCCCAGGCTGCTTGCATTAGTTCGTGCTTCGCCAACCGTGGCGGCAATGGGCCGGCGAGACACGGGTTCCAAATACCCTGGTCCGGCCAATACTTCCACCCCGCCGAACCGATAACCGCCAAACCACCAACGCCAAGTGTCCCGAGAACAACACGCCGTTTCATAGCGAGATCTCCCTTTGCAGGTATTGGTCCTTAAGTACTTGCTCGATCCGACTGGCAATCATCTGATCGTCACGCACCTGTTTCGGAAAATCAAAAGAAAATTTGGTTCCGTCCGTAATATGTACTGTCAATGCACGTTTCTCTGCCACCGTGTCCTCCCGGTCTACTCCTCATATCTCACCAACAGCTCTATCCCGCACTATCGTCACCAGCCCCGCGCTCGTCCGCGCACGGACTCTCCCCACCTTAACGTATCGAGTCGAAAAACAGGTGGGATCGACGTCCGAGGGAACGGGCGAGGCTGACACGCCTATTGTCGATTTCGGCAGATAATCCGCTAGCGTAAGAAATAGATTGGTCTCAGTCTTGTTGGTTTTGGTCGCAGCAGGGCTTTCTACTCGACGAGCGGCACTTCGGCCGCGAGTTCGTACTTCACGATCGCACGAATCTTGGTCTCGATCTGGAGGTAGCGTGCGACCTTCCACTCGGGCAACGCCTTCTCGAGCTTAGGCACGTAGGCGCGCTTGAGCTTGAGCTCGGCGTCTTCGATATTGAGTGCTTCCTTAAGTAGTTTCTTGGCGGTCTTATCGGCGACTGCTCCTTGGTTGTACGCATCGGCATAATCGAGGATCAGCTCTCCTAGCCGCTCGTTTATCTTATGTAGCTCCTTCTGGTAGGCCTCGTACACCGGCCAGAAGCCCTTCGCCTCGGACTCGGTGAGGCCCATGTTCACGGCCACCACGAGCTTCTTGTCGGCCTTGATCTTTTCCCGAAGGATCTGCATGTTATCCTGAGCGAAGGCAGGGGTCGCCACCAAAGCGGCAACCAGTAGGATTATTGTCTTGGTGAAATTCATTGAGGTATCTCCCTTACAGTTTTTATGAGGTTGATGTGAAAGCCACACGGGGACAGCGTCGCCCGCACGTTCCCAGTCCCGATCGCGCGACACTGGTTACCAGAACAAACTCACCGTTTCCGCCCGACGCGAAACGGCGGGTGGAAACGGGTACAGCACAGCTATGGTACAACAACTGGATTGTCGCCGCACCCCAATAAGCGTCAACCTTCCCTAGAACAAATCTACCCCGTAGGCTATGATCGACCAACAAAAGTATTGTCCGAATAAAAACACAGAAATTCGTGAGAAAGACTTCTGTAACTTGTTGCATTACCCTCATCGTCGCCCTGCTTTCGTTGCCGGTGGGGGCGGCTGAAACTGACAATGTTTGGATGAAGACCGATCGCGGCAGTATCGCCGTCGGCGCCTTTTTCGTAGAGGAAAGCACCGAAATTCGCGTCTCCTCCGACGCCCTGGGGGAGGGGACGCTCATTAGCTTTGAGGACGACCTCGGTTTGGATGAAGATGAGGAAGTCGTTCGCGTAGTCGGCTACTACCGTTTCAAGCCCCGGCATCGGATCGAATTTAGCTACTTCAACATATCTCGCGATGGCCGCGCGACGGTCCTGCGCGACATCCAGATCGACGATACAATCTTCCCCGCGGGTAGCAGGATTCGTACCGAGCTCGATTTCACAGTTTTTAAGACCGCCTACGTGTACTCCTTCTACCAAACCCCCAAGCTCGAGCTCGGCGTCTCTACATCCTTGACCATATACGAGTTCGACTCGGACCTAGTCGCGCCATTAACAAGGACTCAGGAGGACGGCGACGGGACCGCACCGTTCCCGACATTTGGTCTTCGTGTCAAGTGGCCGTTTAAGCCGAAGTGGACGTTCGGGGCGAGCTATGACTACTTCGAAATCGATGAAAGCGATGTCGAAGGCCAGGTCATCGATATCCTCATCGGCGTTGAGTATCAGGCCTGGCAGAAAGTCGGGCTCGGGCTTGGCTACAATGACGTTCATATCGACGCCGAGAACAAAGAAGACAAGGACGAGCTCGATTGGAAGTATGATGGCTTCTTCGCCTACGCCAGGTACACCTTCTGAGAGTTGCGGGCACGTTATACCTGACCACGAATCATCAAACATACTTCTCGCGCTATGCTCATAAGATCATAGTGCCACACTTAGTATAAACACGTGCACAGACAGATCCTGCCCCGTTAGGCCGCTAGTGCTCCAGGCCCTGTGAGTCGCGGCTCGCAAGCTCAAGGCTAAAGACATCGCCCAGTGTCTCCCGGATGTTGCGAATCGTCACGTGGAAACTATTTGTTGGCCTTCTCCATCTAGTGCAGGCGAGGTTGGCCACATCGGGTTGGCGTTCTGAGCGGAGTTCCATCAGCGAAGCAAACACCTCATAAGCGGCCGACGTCCCCGTTCTCCTACGTTGGGCAACCTGAATAGGGCCAAGCAGCGCAACCCGGTTTAGGTATTGCCGTCGAACGCTGTGAACAACAAACTCGTCGGGTGTGATCCGGACCTCTACGTCCCTTCTCCTATCCAACCTCAATACACACCACGGTTGATACCTATTGACCTCGTGATGGCGCGCTAAGACCCTCCCGCGTTGGAAGAATACTCGTTGGCTCCTGGGAACCACTATCAACTCCCGGTTGAGCACGAGTTCGGAGTCCACTGGTACCCTAAAATTTGACGAGCTTTCATTTCCATACCACCGCGGGTTTTGTCCGGAGGTCGAACAACCCGAAATTAATAGCCCAACAAGAATCCAGAAAACCGAACGCAGCATACTCACCTCCCATCCGCCTTCGAAGGCGGTCTTGTTGACATCTTGATTGTACTTGAACATCAAGCTTGGAAGAAAGTCGGGCTAAGTTTTGCTTACAATGACGTTCATGTCGAGGCCGAGAACAAAGAAGACAAGGACGAGCTTGATTGGAAGTATGACGGCTTCTTCGGCTACGCCAGGTACACATTCTGAAAGCCGCCGGCGCGTTACACGTCTTCTGTTTTCACTTCGGTGGAAATCGCTGCAGCATCCGTCGTACTACCTGGCAACGAGCTGAAGTGGCAGTATGATGGCTTCTTCTAAGACGCCCCACAACGATGTGAATCAGTGACAAAAGCCATGCGGCGATGAACGAGGTGAAACTACTCATTAGCGTTGCGCAGCGGTTAAATACGATGGCTTCCCCCGAGTTTCGTGGCATGCGTTGCGGCGTCCTCGCATCAACATTCCACGCCCATGAAGCCGCTTACTGCGTGTCTAGTGCTGAGGCCAAGCCGGGGGGTGTTGTCTCCCAAACATCGCCGGAGAGTGCGAGCTGATAGCCTGTTTCAAATAGTCTGTTCATCTCCTCGGAGTCAAACGCCTCCTGCGCGCGAGACTCGAAGTCCTCCGGGATGTCTACGTATTTGAATCCCATTTTCTCTCGCTGCGTAAATGCATACATGCGAAAGAGATCATTCACCGCCGCCGTCTTTATCATGGTGGAGACTGCACGACGCGTAATGCTCAGCAGCCTGCGCTCGACCTGTTCCGGCTCTGGTGTAAGCTTTCCGTTGCGAATAATGTAGAGGTCTGCCTTAACTTGGTAGTCGTCTCCAAGCGCCGATCGGGCCGCAGCTTGAATGTCTATGGTGCCGGCATGCAAAAATACCTGGGTGGCCGCACCACCATCGGCATGCATTTCGTCGAACTCCTCGCCGTCTACGTCCACCTCGATGAGCACGGGCGGCATCACGCCCGGGATCGAAGACGAAGCCAGCAGGATCTTGCGAAAAAGATCTAGCGCATTCGGATGACCACTCTTGGCGATCAGACCCATATTCCAGACAACCAGCCGTTGCGCATCCAGGTGGGTAGTGCCGATATAGAGCCGACGCCCGCGATCGTGCGCCGCTGCCACGGCTTGTAGTATTACTCCACTGATGTTCCTGTTGATGAGCCTTTCTAGAGGGTCCGTCAATGTGGCCGACTCGCTGCGGAAAAGGATCCTGAGAAGCCCCTGTTTGATCACGAGATCCACGGTGCTTATGGTTGTATAGAACTCCTTCAACTGTGCATCGAAGTCAGGACCCAGAAAGGCGAAAGGGGCGATAAGGGCGCCGGTACTGATTCCCGTCACCAGCCTGAAGGTCGGACGCGTTCCCGCCTTTGTCCACCCATACAGGAAGCCCGCCCCGAACGCGCCGTTTGAGCCACCCCCCGAAAGCGCTAGCACATCATGTATAGGAACTCGATCCTCATCGCGTCGAAACTCCCCCTCCGGTATATCTAGAAACGAGTCGACGGCGTCGGCCTGAAAGTGCGGTGCAATCTGACCGCCCCATGCCCGTATGTCAGGCATCCCGACGATCTCAGCACTATGGATATTGTCGACGGGCACAGCATTACGAGGCAATGTGGCACAACCCGATGCGAACAGTAGGATGGCAGATAAAACCAGTAGACGGCTGTAGGCCGCGAGTAGGTACAACCTTGGAGTTTTTCTGATACGACTGGCTCGCATGCCGGCTCTTCCCGGTCAGGGTGGAAGATGATCTGAGTAATTTTAAAACTATTCTAGAAATTCTACACCTTTTATAGACGCTGCTCGAGACTCGTACTCCAATCGGCCAATGGGTTAATCAACCTTAAGACCGATATTATTTGGACTTCGCTCCTAACCGGTGCGAGGTGGGTTATTTCTGGCCATACAAGCTTGCTAGACCCCTGTACCGCGGCCGAACATTCCCGAGCCCGCTTAATTGATTGCTCGTGCCGCGAGGTCCCGCATGAGCCTTTGAAAGTC
>CAXMNC010000020.1:0-4273 GCA_964194625.1 Acidiferrobacterales bacterium | reverse complement strand
TGGCTGGACATGAAGCGCCGGAAGTTCCTGCGTCGCAACGCTAGGGAGACTGCCGACGTTGCCATCATCCTGGGTGGACTCAAGCTCGCGCAGCATCGCGCCCACATCCCTGGCACGCCTGCACCTGTCATCCCTGCGCCGATGCTGAACATGTACAGGGACCACTTCGGGCGCTGGGAATTGTTCAAGGTGGCGCGGTTTACAGGGCGCATCACCGCGCGCCTGGTAGACGAGCCAGCAGGCCACATCGTCTACCGCAAGTTCGCCCGGAAGGTTCTCAACGACTGGCAGTTCAAGGAAATGCTGGACTCGATTGACAAGTTCGCCCCGAGCCCACCAAGTTCATTGTAAAACCAACAGCGCAATCTGAGACTGCCCGATTTGGACGCCCCGGAGCGTGAGACATGTCTGCGCGATGGTTGCACATCCTATGGGTAGTTTTGCCGTACTTCGCGTATGCGCCTTGCTCTACAGACTTGTCTACTTGTAATTTTCAATCGTTTGAATTTCCGTATCCCTAATCTGTCAGTCTTCTTATTCCTTCGACAGTAACTGCCCGTCGAAGTCATAGACGCGCCTCATCGTCTGGGGCCAGATACGAAAATCGCTCATCCGCATCCAAATCTCCCCACCGCAGTTGGGGTGTTGAAATCCCATTGCCACGGGCTGACTCTCGTCGAACAACTCGAAATCAAGAGCGGTCACGCGAGCCGCGCCGCAAAATAGGCATTTAGGGGGACTCTGCCTTTTGTGTAAGAAGGCTAGCCGCAGGTCGGCTTCCGCGAGTGTCTTGTCGCCCATATCGATACGTGCTCGTCGGTCACCGAAGGAATTGCGGAGTCGCATTAAGAGCCGGTCATTTCCACGCAAAGAGGATAGATATGCAGCGGCTTTATCTCTTTCCTCCACAACGTCATCGATATCGTTCAGATCCTCCATTGGCACGATATCATCGCAGTGGTGACACCAAGCGAGTCGCCTTTCGAGTCGGACAATACCTGCCTCCCCCAAATCATACGCAAACGGCCTCCACTCGCACATTGAGGACGCCTTAAAGTCGCAAGATGCACAGTCGAAGAGAACACATGGCATGGACATTGTGATTAGTCCCAGAAACCGGGAATGACCTATTGTACTCCAGTACGCTTGCGAGCTTGGCGCTAGCAGTTGAAGCCTCGGCATGGCTGTGTTGATTCTGGCTACGACCTGCCCAAAATGAACGAAGTGTGCACCTAATTTTGTCGGGATTCTTTACACTTGGGCACTTGTTGATAGCAAGACTAATCATAACTCTTTGAATCATGGGGGCGGGTCTGAAACTTGCATGGATGTCAGCAAATCAACCGCGAGCACCCGAACATGAGCAAGTTACGACCTCTGATGTTCATCGGAATCGCCTTTTCCCTTGCTTGGCCGCATGTCGACGCGACGACCATGACGTGGACGGGAATCGACCTGCTGAGCGATCCATCGGTATCCTTTCCAACAACAGCACCGTCAACAAGTGGAACATCGATCATCTTCGGCCCTGGTTCAGCAGCGCACGAAAAGCTGTTTGTAGTACCACTGTTTCCGTCCGGCACGTTCTCGGGTGCAGATCCTGTCACGATCTCATCATCTATCAACCTGACCCGCCTCGGGTGTAGTGGCTCTTGTGCGGGTGGAGCTGAAGACTTTGATCCGCACATTCTACTTGGAGACGGCAGCAATCTTGTCGGAGCTGTAACAGCGGACAATGGCGGCGGAGAGTTTCTGGGCACTACATTGGTTGACTCGGGAACTACGGGGTCGGCAAGGACGTTAGATTCCGTTTCTACTGGCGCGGGATATCCCGCCATTGGCGGTTAATTCGATGTACTTGTGGATTTTACTTTGGCGTTAGGTCAGACAACGGTAGACACTTCGTTTTTGAGTGGGTCCGGGATTTTCATGAGCACGTCGAGAGCGTTGGACTCTTCGGAAGCAGTATCTTTTGTTTTTATGAGGGACAACGACACCGGGGAGCAGTATCAGGTCAACTCGCTCGTCATTGATCTATGTATTCCATTTCCGGGTGGCGGTGCGACGGGAGGCTGCTTCCCAGGACCATTCCCATTTCCTGGGCGCGGTGTACCCGAACCGAGCACCCTCCTGCTCCTGGGCCTTGGCTTAGCGGGGCTGGGGTTTGCGAGACGAAGGCTGCGTTAAACTCGCCTTGACTATTTGTTTGATTGGCTATGGAGGACGATTCAATGTCTGAAATAGGTGATGAACGTAAACACATTCGCCGGGTGCAAGACGAGAAAGTTGTCTTCCAGATTACCTCGTCGGCACATGGCACGTTGCCACCAGGAACCGTCGTACGGTGCTGGACTGAGAACATTTCGACGCGGGGACTGAGAATTCAACTTGAACGACCGTTATCAGAAGGCTCCCAGTTGGAGCTGGGCGTCGAGATATCGAATCGTCCAGGCGTTTTTTTTCTCGCTGGCGAAGTCAGGTGGTGCAAGCCGCTTGAAGGCAGTAGGCGCAATCTGGTCGGAGTGGAACTCAAGGAACGACAGTCCGACGACTTCAATCTGTGGCAGGGAGTACTTGATAAGTGGTCGCCTATCACTTGCGACTTCAAGCGGGTCTAAGTTAACGACCTTTCCTGCGATCTCGGATGGACTGATGGGTTGGGCTAACAGAGTCGATTCAATAGTTTTTAGCCCCACGCCTACAACAGATACGCCCTTGGCCTACAGACGGCTCTATGGCCGCTTGGTAGGCTCGTGAAGCTGGCGTTCCCCTTTGCCCCCGTCTGGAGTGATCTGGGCCGGGATGGCGAACCTGCCTGCCTTGTCGGCGTCGATGTCTGCGTTGCCGGTGATAGCCATACTGGAATCCTAATAGGCTACACGGCGGAGGGGCAACTTAAGTGGTTAATTGTGAAGGAGAATCTGGCGGGCCTTGTTCAGCGTGTGCACCTTGCGTAGGTCGTCGCCTTTGTCGGGGTGGTAGTGGTTGGCCCAGCCATTGAACAGTATCTGGAGTGCTACGGGGCTGGGGTTGCAGTCGGGTATTTCGAGGAATTCCAGGGCTTCGGCACGGGTGCGGAGGTTGCCGTTCAGCAGGCGCTCCCTCTTTTCCTTTTCTCGTTGTTTCTTTTCGCGGGCAAAGTGCTCGCCTAATTCGCGGACGTGCTCCGCTCGGTCGCGGGCGGCCCGGGGCCAGCCTTGCGGGGGCGTCTTCCTTCTTATCGCGTCGTCTAAGTGGTGTCCTTCCCACTCGCTTCGTTCGTTGGCGTCTTCGATCGTGAAGTGGGCGGCCACCATCATATACTTCAGCAAGTTGTGCTGTTTTTCATTCAGTACATCAGCGGTGTAGGTTGTCCACATCCCCCTATAGCACAGGGTCTTGGCCCGGATTAGGTACGTACCGATCTTGTACATAGTGGGGAGGTCACGCCCCCAGTGGGTGCGTGTGCGCGAGCGGCCCAATGCTTTGTTGATTTCTTTCGCTAGCCGCAGCAATTCCTTGTCGGCTTCGTAATCTTTGCCGTGGATTACGTCCACTGTTCTTTCTCCTGCCTAGCACATGCGCCACCCCGCGTTCATTGTGCCACAGTTTGCTACAGGCTGCGTTGCTGTTTATTTCTTCTGACCTTTCCCCCATACAACCAATGCACCCTGAGGATGGTGGTGAGGTCTGACGGGCACCGGCTCACTTCGGCATTGATGCACTCAGCTAGGTCATTCCCATAGTCGCGCGCCCCATTGAGGCGCTTCTGATGCAACACCGCGCCCGGTTTCTGCTCGTGGGCCTTGGGTTAATTGTATTCGCGGCGTTAGGGTTTGCGAGGCGGCGACGGCATTAGTCCCGCGCCTACAACAGATATGCCCCTGGCCTACAGACGGCCCTATGGCCCCTTGGTAGGCTTATCCACGTACCAGAGGAACCGTCTGGCAATAGCTGACCGAGGTACAGGCCCTGTTCGGGACAACCGCCCAGAACCTAATCCCTTAAGGAGCCCTCGTATGATATCTTTGTCATCGGGGATGTTGCCCCTTCATCTCAACGCGGAGTCTATTAATGGAGATGGGGACATGTTTGGCCGGAACAAAAAAGGAATCCCGCCGTTGCAGCGGCGGTGTCGAGCCAGCATTATCCGGGAGGCCTTGACGCTCATCGCCGTGGCGAACGAAGCGGAAAGAGAAAGCTTGCGGTCTGGCGACGCCGAGCACACTGATGCACACGAATTGTCTAGAGCCAAGGTACTTCTTGAGGCTCAAATGGCGCTCACGGAGTGTAT
>CAXMNC010000019.1:0-5740 GCA_964194625.1 Acidiferrobacterales bacterium | reverse complement strand
ACGCGCCACCTTGTTGGGATCCAAGCCTCTTCCGCTAACAATGAAATGCACATGAATGCGAGTAAACACCTTCGGTATCGTATCAGCCCGCTCGGCCTCGATCTCGGCCACACAGTCGCTAACATCCTGTCGCGACTTACGTAAGATGCTTACAACATCGAACGCTGTGCAACCACCCATACCTATGAGCACCAACTCCATCGGCCGGTGACCCTGGTTACGACCGCCGAACTCTGGTGCACCATCCATGACCACCGTGTGACCGCTGTCGGCCTCGCCGCTAAAACTGGCATCACCCGTCCATTTGATCGTCGCTTTCATTGTTTCGTGATGCGTGAATCGTTAACCGTAAACCGTCGGAAACAGCCACTAAGCTGTAGACTCGGTGTTCGACTCACGGCTCACGACTGACGAGTTAAACAACTCAGCCAACTTGGCGCCGGGCTCTGGCGCTCGCATAAACGCCTCTCCAATTAAAAATGCATGCACGCCATGTTCGCGCATCAACGTTATGTCGCTATCTGAGCTAATACCACTTTCCGTTATGACGATCCGATCGTCTGGAATACTTTCTATGAGATCCAGCGTTGTCTGCAAACTGACTTCGAAGGTGCGCAGGTCTCGATTATTGATACCCACCAGCGGGGTATCGAGCCGCAACGCACGTTCGAGCTCAGCTCCATCATGGACCTCCACCAACACGTCGAGGTTCAGTTCGCGCGCCAACGCCGCCAGTTCGGACATATGCGTATCGCCAAGCGCAGCAACGATGAGCAGTACACAATCAGCCCCGATCGCCCGCGCCTCATACACTTGATAGAAATCCATGGTGAAATCCTTGCGCAGTACCGGTAGCGAGCAGGCGTTGCGCGCCTGTCGCAGGTGCTCATCATGACCCTGGAAGAAATCAACATCGGTGAGCACCGAAAGGCAGGTCGCGCCATGTTGCTCGTAGCCCTTAGCAATATTTGCCGGCTGGAAGTCCTTGGCCAGCAGGCCTTTGCTGGGCGAGGCCCGTTTCATCTCTGCGATCACCGCCGGTTGTCCTCGATCCAAACACGCCCGCAGCGCGTTGGCGAACCCCCGCGGATTCGGCGCCGATTCCACTTGGCGACTTAGCTCGCGCAGTGGCAGCTTCTCGGCACGCTCGATGATTTCCTGCGCCTTGCGTGCCAGGATCTTTTGCAGGATCGCAGACGGGTTGCGCATAGGTTACGACGCAAGTTTTTGGCTAAGTTGCGAGAGTGCTCGCAATCGGTCACGTGCAGCGCCACTGGCAATGCACACCAGTGCTTTCTCCACACCCGCCTCCAGTGAGGAGGCTAAACCGGCGGCATATATCGCAGCGCCTGCATTCAGCGCGACGATGTCCCTGGCTGGGCCAGCCTCATTATCAAAAACACGATTGATAACAGATAGACTTTCGTCGGTGCTCTGCACCGCCAACTCGCTGACCTTCCCTTTGTTTAGGCCGACCTGATCCGGTGTAATCGTATACGAGGTGATATCACCATCCTTGAGCTCCGCCACATGCGACGGCGACTCGATACTGAATTCATCCATACCATCCTCAGCATGTACGACCAGCACGTGCTTACTACCGAGCCGTTTAAGCACATGTGCCAATGGCTCTACCAAGCTACCGTCAAACACACCCAGCACCTGATGTGGCGCGCCAGCGGGATTGGTCAATGGGCCTAAAATGTTGAAAATGGTTCGCACCGCCATCTCGCGACGAGGACCGATGGCGTGTTTCATGGCGCCGTGATGTTTAGGCGCAAACATAAATCCGACACCAACCTCGGTAATACATTGGGCAACCTGGTCCGGCGTGAGCTCAAGACTGACCCCCGCCGCCTCCAACACATCGGCACTACCGGACTGACTCGACACAGACCGATTGCCATGCTTGGCGACCTTACCGCCGGCAGCCGCGACCACGAAGGCGCTTGCGGTCGAGATATTGAAGGTATTGATGCCGTCACCGCCAGTCCCACAAGTATCAACCAGGTGCGGACCGCTGACATTCACGCGGGTAGCAAGCTCGCGCATAACCTCGGCCGCTGCCGCGATCTCTTCCACCGTCTCCCCCTTCATGCGCAGCCCGATTAATAGACCGCCAATCTGCGCCGGGGTGGCCTCACCGGTCATGACGATGCGCATGACCGTACGCATCTGGTCTTGGCTCAGATCCTGTCGGTCGCATACCGTACGTATTGCTGTCTGGATGTCCATAACTCGCTCCTCGCACTAGTGGTAAGTGCTATTACTTCTTACTCGCGGTTAAGAAGTTTCTTAGTAAGGCATGACCGTGCTCGGTCAAAATAGACTCCGGATGAAATTGTACGCCCTCGACCGCCAAGTGCTTATGCCTAACCCCCATGATTTCATCATCATCGGTCCAGGCCGTGATTTCCAGGCAATCCGGCAGGCTTTTTCGTTCAACCACAAGCGAATGATAGCGTGTAGCCTCAAACGGACTGGGCAGATCGGAGAATACCCCTTCGCCATCGTGGTGGATCATCGAGGTCTTTCCATGCATCAATTGCTTGGCTTGTACGATCTTACCGCCGTAGGCCTGACCGATACCTTGGTGTCCGAGACACACACCTAGCATGGGAATCTTTCCGCCATAGGCCTTGACAGTGTCTACGGTAACCCCCGCTTCGTTGGGCGTACAGGGACCCGGCGATATAACAATACGCTCAGGTTCCAAACTGCCAATTTCTTCCACCGTTATTTGGTCATTGCGATAAACCCGCACATCTTCGCCCAGCTCACCCAGGTATTGCACAAGGTTGTAGGTGAAAGAATCGTAGTTATCTATCATTAATAACATATGCGCGCTCCGCTAGCGCATCGTAGCAAGCTTGAAGTAGCAAGTAGCAAGGAAATGCTTGAAACTACATTTGGGTTTCTCATGTATTCTACTCTTCCTTCACACTTGCTACTTGTTACTTGCCACTTGATCTAAACCGGCAGCCACCAAAGATACGGCCTGGAATATTGCGCGCGCCTTATTCATAGTCTCGTTCCACTCATAAGCGGGTATCGAGTCCGCAACAATGCCAGCGCCGGCCTGAATGTACAATTTCTTGTTGCTGATTACTGCGGTACGAATGGCGATGGCTGTATCCATGTTACCCGACCATGATAGGTAGCCCACCGCACCCGAGTAGACGCCACGCTTCACCGACTCAAGTTCGTCGATAATCTCCATGGCCCGCACCTTGGGGGCACCGCTTACAGTGCCGGCGGGAAATGTCGCACGTAGGACGTCGACGGCATCCATACCGTCGGCCAATTTGCCTTCTACGTTGGAAACGATGTGCATAACATGCGAATAGCGTTCTATCACCATTTGTTCGGTAACGTTGACGCTACCGATCTTGGCAACACGCCCGACATCGTTGCGACCCAAATCCATCAACATAAGGTGTTCCGCGCGCTCCTTGGGGTCAGCCAGCAACTCGTCCTCCAGGCGTTGATCATCGATTTCATCCCTGCCCCGCCGTCGCGTACCGGCGATGGGACGCAGCGTTACAAGGTCTCCTTCTAACCGCACGAGGATCTCTGGCGAAGAGCCGACGATTTGAAAGTCTTCCAAGTCCAGGAAATACATATAAGGCGAAGGATTTAAAGTACGCAACGCACGGTAGAGATCGATTGGCGCATTATCGAACGGTATCGAGAGTCGCTGGGCCAATACCACCTGCATGATGTCGCCAGCACGAATGTACTCACGCGATCGCTCTACCGCCGCCTCGAACGGTCCGCGGGCAAATCCCGAAACAAAATCGGATTCTGATACCTGGGTCGAAATCGTCGGTGATGAGACAGCTGGAACGCCACCACGCAACCGGGCCACTAATTCATCGAGCCGCCGGCGTGCCTTGGCATAGGCATCGTCGATCTCAGGGTTAACGTGTATCACCACGTACAACTTCCCAGCAAGATTGTCGAACACCACAACCTCATCCGAGACCAACAACAGAATATCGGGGGCGCCGATGGCATCGGGTTTATCCGGCGCGTCCAGTCTTGGCTCGATGAATTTCACGGTTTCGTAACCGAAATAGCCCACTAGCCCGCCGGTGAATCGTGGCAATCCTTGAATCTCAGGCATGTGGTAGCGAGTCTTAAACTGGCGTACGTGTTCCAAGGGATCCTCAGCCACGGTGCGCTCTACGATCTCGCCATCGCGTTCAATGGAGATCTGTTTTCCGTTAGCACGCAATACGGTGCGACAAGGGAGGCCAATGATTGAATAACGGCCCCATTTTTCGCCGCCTTGGACGGATTCGAAAAGATAGGAGTAGCGGCCGCTGGCGAGCTTTAGATAAGTACTGAGTGGGGTATCGAGATCGGCCAGCACCTCCCGCATCAAGGGGATGCGGTTAAATCCTTGCGCTGCGTAACTATTGAATTCTGATTCTGTTAATGACATGTATCACCACTGGACGACGTAAAACGAGAAAGACACACACAGACGACGCTCATCGCCACCATCGCCAATGTGTATCGTTCTTGCTCACGTTACGTGTTCCAGCAGTGTACATAATATTTACTGATACAAGCGGATGTAGTTTGGAAGCTCGCTAAACTCGTCGATAACTGCTACGGGCGCCAGCTCGCGTACATCGACGCCTCGATTATAACCGTATGTTACACAAATTACAGGCATCCCGGCCGCCCGGGCCGCCTGGGTGTCATTCACCGAATCCCCTACCATTACGCTGTAGTTCGGACTAGTGCCAAAGTACTCACACGCGTGGCGCAACGGCAGGGGATCGGGCTTACCCCGTGGCAATGCGTCACCGCTCAGCAACAGTCGGAAATGGTCGTGGATACCTAAATCCTTGAGTAGCGGCACCGTAAACGCTTCGGGTTTATTGGTGATGCACGCTAACTCAAACCCGGCTATACGCAAGGCCTCTAGGGTTGCGGCTACCCCTGGATAGAGCGTGCTCTCCTGCGACACCCGTGCCCCATAGTGCCGTCGGAACAGTGGCCCCGCTCGTTCGTAAAGGGCTGAGCCCGGTTCCCCATCCACCTGTCCGGTGAGTGCCCGCTTAATCAGACGGCTGGCGCCACCACCGACCCAATCGGTAATGGTAGCGCGATCGTAGGTCGGCAACCCGAGATCCGCGAGCATGCCATTTATGCTGGCGGCGATATCCGGTGCGGTATCGACCAAGGTCCCATCCAAATCCATGATGACAAGCTTCACGGACAGCGGGCATTCGAATCGCTGACTCACCTCGGGCACTGCTCACACCGCTGCTTTTGTCCGACTAAGCACCCACCTTGGCGAGCTCATCTCGCATGGCTGCGACCGTTACCTTGTAATCATCGGTCCCGAAGATCGCCGAGCCGGCGACAAACGTGTCGGCACCCGCCTCGGCTATCTCGCGGATATTGTCGACTTTCACACCACCGTCGATTTCCAAACGTATAGGTAAACCACTCTCGTCGATGATCTTGCGGGCTTCGCGCAGTTTAGCCAACACACCAGTTATGAATTTCTGACCGCCAAAGCCAGGGTTGACCGACATCAGCAACACCATGTCCACCTTATCTAGCACATAGTGAAGATGGTCTAAGGGCGTGGCTGGATTGAAGACTAACCCCGATTTGCAACCCTGATCGCGAATCAGCTGCAAGGAGCGATCGATGTGTTCGCTCGCCTCAGGATGAAAGGTGATGTAGGAGGCGCCGGCCTTGGCGAAATCGGGAATGA
>CAXMNC010000018.1:0-36415 GCA_964194625.1 Acidiferrobacterales bacterium | reverse complement strand
TGATATTTCTCTACACTAACAATAAGTGTAGTTGGCACTATGGAGCATATGAGTGGCTGGCGGCTTTGCAAAAGACGGTGCAGTACAGGACCAGATCGATGCGACAATCGAGGACGCTGTCAATCGCGCGCGTGACCAGCTGCCACGGGGCGAGAGCCTGAAGAACTGCGAAAAATGTGATACCGCCATCCCCACTGCCCGCCGTGAGGCTGTCCCGGGCGTGCGCCTGTGTGTCAACTGTCAGGCGGAACATGATAAGGAAGCAGTCAATCACAGCGGTTACAACCGACGCGGAAGCAAGGACAGCCAGCTTAGGTAAAAAAAGAGGCAGCTGCGAACGGCATTCGCTCTCACTTTGTTCCAGAATAAAATGTGGCGATTTCAACGCGGAGGCGTTGAACGTAGGACGCCATGGAACTGAACTCGCGCCTAGCCCTCACGAAACAACGGTACGAGGAAGTGCTGTCACTCGTGTCGTTGGACGACCTCAACTCCGAAGCCTATCCGACCGACGAAAGCCGACTTGTCCTAAAGGAGCTTGTATTCAAGCTGGTCCGTGAGCTTGGGATTCTGGATCGCCATTACGGGATTCGAAACTCCGCCCCCCTCATTCCCAACCAGAATGTTGCTCCGAGCCTCGGAATCTGGCAAGCGTGTCCGGCGAACAGCCAGCCCGTACGAAAGATCCTCGCCATATCGATATCGAAGATATCGGCGTCGGTATAGAAGGCTTGCTCAAGAGACCAGCCGGGCTGGCGCGCACGCACGAGGTCCTGCATCGATGTCACGGCGTTGTCTCCCGAGGGACACCCAGCTCTTAGATTGTTTCAACCTATCACTATGGCATCTGTGATTGTAGGAAAGTGTTACCTGACGGCACAAGTAGATACCGGGTGTATAGATTTGGAATTCCAGATACGAACGTCTGAACTCGAGACGGCACCAGACGCTTTAGCCTACTATTCGATGTTCGAGAATAGCCAAGAGCGGCCATGGTTGGAGTTACCGGGTGGCGGCGATTCTGAACGTCCGCTCCTGGCCGTAAGCAGACGTTCGTGAATGTCCGGAAACGACCCTTTGCGGTCATTCGGCAGTAATCTGGGCGATAACTTTAAAATAGCTTGACCTTTCGTCGCTTGGTATCACTTCCCGCCTAGTGTTAATTTCTATATTATTGAACGGGCGCTCAAGGGATGAGCGCCAACCAATGCCTTCAGCGGACCACAGCGGTGGCCGGGCCAAGAAATCGATGCATTGACCTTTGTTCACCGCCTTGTGGGCCATAACGACCGGTAGGCGCATGTTACTCCTACCGGTCCCATATCGAGGAGGAGAAATGAAGAAAACAAAATACTTACTCAGTACTGCACTCGTATCAGCCATACTGTTCGGAATGGCAAGTTTTCAAGCAACCGGCGCCGAGGAATATGTCTCGAAGGCTCGAGCCAAGACACTACACAAAGCCCCGCTCCAGGGAGTGGCAGGCAAGGAGATAGTCGTTAAACACTTTGCAGCGCCGCCCAAGTTTGTTGGGGGCAAGCATATGCATCCCGGCCCTGTCTTTGTGTACGTACTGGAGGGCGAGCTTACCGTGGAGCTTGCGGGTAAAACTAAAACCTTTAAGGCGGGGGAGTTATATCCCGAGAATATCGATGCCGCGATGGTCGGCAAGAATCTAAGCGCGACCGATGACCTCGAGCTCCTGGTGTTTCAGGTAGGGGATATCGGCAAGCCTATGATGATCAAGGTGGAGTAAGAAGTTCCATCGAAACATAAGATCGAGCCCGTGGTCTCTCATTCGAGAGGCCGCCTTTAAATTGCATCAGTGTTCAAGGGGGAGGTTTCATGACCGCCCCCTTGTTCGCTGATCCAATTCAATGATTGCATGCTCCCTTTGGGTCAGGACCGGCAATTTGGACTGCGGTATCTCAACTGCTTGAATGTCCGGTTATGGCCGTAAGCGGACCTCCGGGCAATCGTTTTGTGTACAGGCGCCAGACTCCTCCGCCGTGGTGCACTCGCAGGCAAAAAACCACAGTTATGCACGACAAGCCACAACAGGGCTAGGTCCGCTAACACCCTGAATCAATTGTTGTTGGGTGTCGCGGGTTGTTGCAGTTTGTGGGTTGCGGGGGATTTGTAATCAGATGGTCTAGTGGCGGCACCGTCATGATTTGTCGATACTTATGCGTAAGCAACATTAAGATGGCGTCGACGCGTTTCTCCCAGATTGCTGTTCGTGCTCGCCGCGATCGATAGCGCCTGCCGGCTGGCCGCCGAGATTGTGATGATTATGTGGGTGGCGGGTCACAACGCCATCCCCACGCTATTAGCATCCATATTCCAGACAGTTCAACCACTGGCGTACGTTAGGGTGGCCACGCTAGTATGGCTAGTATCCCAGTGTCTTTATCAGGTGAGATATTTCTTTGACGTCTATCAATATTATGGTGACGCGCCATGCGGCGTTCTACAGTCCTTTGATTTCGGTGATTGCGGCTGGTTTTTTGGAACAAGAAGGCCTGGCGCCGAGCTACGCGATCGCGACGCCGCAGAGATCGGTGGTGGACGGTATTCGTGACGGCTCGATTCACCTCGGTCAGTCCGCAGTATCGTCAAACTGGGGTCTGTTGGAACGGGGCGGGTCTACCGATAACGTACATTTCTCGCAGATCAATGAGCGCGATGGATTTTTCATCGCCGCCCGCGAACCCGACCCTGATTTCAACTGGACTAAGTTGATCGGTAAACGGGTGTTGGTTGATCACCTACGGCAGCCGCTAGCGATGTTCAAATACGCCGCCCATCAGCGTGGCGTAGATTACGAAAGCCTAGACAGTATCGATGCTGGTGGTGTCGAGGAAATCGATGCCGCGTTTCGCGCCGGGCAAGGCGACTACGTGCATCAGCAGGGCCCAGCACCGCAGCAGCTAGAAAAAGAAGGTATCGGTTATGTCGTCGCATCTGTCGGTGAGGTGATTGGGCCGGTCGCTTTTAGTAGCCTGACCGCGTCACGAGAATGGCTACGCACGGACATGGCGCGAACGTTTATGCATGCCTATCGCAAGGCCAGACATTACGTCAACAACACCGAAGCTGCCACCATAGCCGAAGCGGAGGCGGGATTCTTTAAAGGTACCGACCATGATGCGCTCAGGCGAGCCATCGAGTTTTACCAGGGGCTTGGCTGTTGGCAGGTTGATCCGCGCATTACGCGAGAAGCCTATGATCGCGCGCTTGATGTTTTCTTGCACAGCGGTGTCATTAGCAAACGGCACGCGTATGATACCGTTGTTGTTTCACCTCCCGACGAGGGCTAGCGGCGTGTATGCCGCTTCATAGTTGTGTACGAAACAGACCGTTGCCACATACCCGTAACTAAGTTGCCCGTAGGTGATCTGTGGGTATTCGGTTATGGCTCGTTGATGTGGAGGCCGGGATTTCCGTATGTTGACCTACAGACGGCGCGGATCCACGGCTATCATCGGGCGCTGTGTGTTTGGTCTTGGGTCTATCGCGGTACCCAGTCCAAACCAGGGCTAGTGCTTGGTCTGGATATGGGCGGCTCATGCATCGGTCGTGCATTTCGGGTAACGGCGGCAAATAAGATCGATGCTGTTAACTATCTCTACGAGCGTGAAATGGTAACAGCCGTCTATGTACCTACATTTGTGCCGGTTCGCTTGAAAAGTCAACGGCAGGTAACGGCCCTCACGTTCGTCGTCGATAGGGCGCATGCCCAGTATGCCGGTAAGCTGAGGGCGGAAGAGGCGGCCGAGGCTGTATTGCGAGCGTATGGATGCAGCGGCGACAATACCGACTATATCGCCAATACCGTGCAACACTTGGATGAACTGGGGATTAGGGATCGGATCTTACACCGTGTAGATGCGATCGTGCGCAGCGGTTAAGCCGCGATGCTTTACCTGGTAGAGTGCAACAAGGATGACAAGCGAAGAGTCGGTACGCGCAGTTGATAATCCGCTGATTGGCTCGGTGGCTGATTGGTTAATGACCGAGGCACTCGGCGAAACCGATGTCGAGAAACTGCTAGAAGGGTGTTGCCAGCGCCTGCGCGCGGCTGGCATTCCACTGTGGAGGGCCTATCTTACGTTTCGGACTTTGCATCCTTTGTTCAGCGCCATATCCCTCACGTGGCGTCTTGAGGGTGGTTTGGAAAGCGTTGGGCACCTGCATACGGCGAGTTCTGACGCCTGGCGCCACTCAACATTCCGTCACATGATCGAAACGCAAATTCCGTTTTTGCGCCGACGTTTGGTCGGGGAAGGCGCGGTTCTGGATTTTCCCGTTCTTACGGAATTACGGGACAAGGGCGCAAAGGATTATTTCGCCTACCTCGTTCCGTTTGGCAGAGTTTTGCTCGATGAACTCAGAACAGATGGCATCGCTGGTTCATGGACCACCGACCGCGAATCGGGCTTCACGGAAGCAGACATCCATGCATTGCAGCGTATTCAACAACGCCTGGCGGTTGCTTGCAAAGTGACGATCAAGGATCAGATCGCACGCAACATTCTTTCCGCCTATCTTGGTGTCGACGCGGGCCGGCAGGTACTAGATGGTCGAATAAAGCGCGGCGACGGCGAGACCATACATGCTGTCATCTGGTATAGCGACATGCGCAACTCGACCAATATGGCTGACCACCTCGTGCCGGCGGACTTTCTCACTGCGCTGAATAGCTACTTTGAGTGTACCGCGGGCGCCGTACTCGCGCATAGCGGTGAAGTATTGCGTTTTATCGGTGACGCCGTGCTGGCGATTTTTCCCATCCGAGATTCGAGTACAACCGCTAGTGATGCGTGTCGATCGGCACTAGCGGCAGTGCACGACGCAGACGGTCGCCTCGTCCAGGTGAACCATGACCGCGCGGCAACCGATAAGGATGCACTGTCATTCGGTCTCGGCCTGCACCTGGGCGATGTGATGTATGGCAATATCGGGGTCCCCGAGCGCGTGGAGTTCTCAGTCATTGGCCCCGCTGCTAACGAGGTGGCGCGCCTTGAAGGCATGACAAAAGAACTCAACCGCCACGTGCTAATGAGTGGAGAATTCGCGCAGCACGTCCCTGGCGACTGCCAATCGCTTGGACAGCACAAGCTAAGGGGCGTTGGCACGCCCCTTGAACTGTTTACGCTTTCTGGTCAGTAGTACTCAGGAAGATTTGTTGGCGATAAATTTCAGGGCAACCCCGTTGTTGCAGTACCGTAGACCGGTCGGTGCCGGACCGTCTTTGAAGATATGACCTTGGTGGCCGCCACAACGCGCGCAATGATACTCCGTACGTGGCAGGATGAGTTTGAAGTCCGTCTTGGTCTCAACCGCACCCTTAAACGACGTGTAGAAACTGGGCCAACCGGTGCCACTATCGTATTTTGTATCAGAGCTAAACAGCGGCAGCGCACAACCCGCGCAGGCATAGATTCCGGCACGCTTTTCGTCGTTCAGCGGGCTGGTACGTGAACGCTCTGTGCCTTCTTCCCGCAACACGTGGTACTGCTCAGGCGTCAGTAGTTTGCGCCATTCCGCATTGCTACGTTCGATTTTTTCTATAGGTGATGTCACGTCTGTCTCGGTGTTGGCAACAAGTCTTTTGGCAACCAATGGTAAGGCGCTAAGGCCTACCAACGTAGCCACGAATTTGCGTCGGTTCATGAATATAGGCTCCCTATATCTTGATTGCCCTTTTAGTTACTCGTTGGCGTCTAAAGTTCCTTATATAAGGTATAAAGTTTAGCCGTCCATAGCGCGCCGGCCCCAAATCGGCGCTTCACCCCCTCGAGCGCGGCATTAGGTTAAACTACGGTGCTTTCGGGGCCCCAGCGTTCGACCAAGACCGACGAAGGTAGGTACGCTTCCAATACTAACTAACTAGAAAAAAGCCGAGTGTTTAGTATGCAGGAACGAGTTGAGATCGGAAATCTAAGAATAGCCAAATCACTGTACGACGTCGTCAACAACGAAATCGCCCCCGGTACTGGCATAGACCCAGAGGCATTCTGGACTGCGCTTGACGGTATCGTCGCGGATCTAGGGCCTAGGAATCGGGCACTGTTGGATAAGCGCGATGCCCTGCAGCGAAAAATCGACGATTGGCACCGGCATAACAAGGGTCGGATGGATGCCGAGGCCCAAAGAGCCTTCTTAACTGAGATTGACTATCTCGTGCCCGAAGGGGCGCCTTTCAAAGTGACGGTGCAAAACGTCGACGATGAGCTCGCCCTTATCGCTGGACCACAACTCGTGGTGCCGGTAGATAACGCTCGTTATGCGCTCAACGCGGCCAACGCGCGTTGGGGCAGTCTGTTCGATGCCCTCTATGGGACTGACGTGCTAGATGAAACTGACGGCGCCGAGCGCGGCCACCAATACAATCCGAAACGCGGGCAAAAAGCTTTCGATCGTGCCAATGCGTTTCTCGACTCGGCAGTCGCCCTCGCCGATGGCAGCTACGGCGACGTTAAGGAGTTTATGCTGCGAGACAGTGGTGCTGGCAAGCGATTCATTGCCGTACTAGACAACAACCAGGAAACTGAGTTAGCGAATTCCACAAAGTTTGTTGGTTACTGCGAGTCGGGCGGCAGCCTGCAGAGCATCCTGCTTCAGAACAATCGCTTACACATCGAGATCCGGATCGATCGCGATCATCCAATTGGTCAGACCCACAATGCTGGCGTTAAAGACGTCTTGCTCGAATCAGCGGTGACGACTATCCAGGACTTTGAAGACTCAGTTGCAGCCGTAGATGCTGAAGACAAGGCAAGAGTGTACGGCAATTGGTGTGGACTTATGAAGGGCACCCTGACCGCGGAGCTTGAAAAGGGTGGCAAGAGTCTTACGCGATCACTCAACCCAGACCGCCACTACACTGATCCCGCCGGCAATTCGCTGACCTTGCATGGCCGCAGTTTATTGCTGGTACGCAATGTAGGCATCCATATGTATACGGATGCAGTGGTCACCAAAGACGATGAAGAAATACCCGAAGGGTTCTTAGACGCGATGGTGGCGACGTTGGCCGCATTACACGACCTAAAAGGCACAGGAAAGCTGAAGAATTCAAGGACTGGTAGCGTCAACGTTGTTAAACCAAAATTGCACGGTCCCGAGGAGGTCGCAGCTACGGTTGAACTGTTCTCGCGCGTAGAGGATGCGTTGGGTTTGGCGCGAAACACGTTGAAGATCGGGATTATGGATGAGGAGCGACGTACAACTGTTAACCTCAAAGAATGTATTCGTGCCGCCATGGATCGGGTCATTTTTATCAACACCGGTTTTCTCGATCGCACCGGTGACGAGATTCACACCATTATGGAGGCGGGTCCAGTCATTCCCAAGGCCGATATGAAATCGCAACCTTGGATACTGGCCTACGAAGACTGGAACGTCGACATCGGCATTGAAAACGGGTTATGTGGCAAAGCGCAGATCGGCAAGGGCATGTGGGCGGCGCCGGATGCGATGAAGGCCATGGTGGAAACTAAGATCGGTCATGTCAAAGCAGGTGCCAACACGGCTTGGGTACCTTCGCCGACGGCGGCGACCTTACATGCCATGCACTACCATCAGATCGACGTATCTGCCCGTCAAGCACAACTTGCTAGCCGCGGCCGAGCCAATCTCGACGATATTCTGACGTTGGCGGTGATGACAGATGGCCCACCAAGTGACAGCGATGTTCAACGAGAGCTTGATAACAATGCCCAGGGAATATTGGGTTACGTCGTGCGTTGGATAGATCAAGGTGTCGGTTGTTCGAAAGTACCGGATATTAACGACATTGCGTTAATGGAAGACCGTGCGACATTGCGAATATCTAGTCAACACATCGCGAACTGGCTGTACCACGGAATTACCGACAAGGAGCAAGTAGTAGAAACCTTCCGCAAGATGGCCGTAGTCGTCGATACGCAAAACGCAGATGATCCAGCCTACCGAGCCATGGCGCCAGATTTCGATAACAGTATTGCCTTTCAGGCGGCGCTGGATTTGGTGTTTAAGGGACGCGACGCATGCAACGGTTACACCGAGCCTGTTCTGCACGCGCGGCGACGCCAGGTCAAGCAAACACTTAGCACGTGCTAGGTTTCACCCACACCGGGGTCTGGACGAGTTGTAGATAGCGCTAGTCCGACGCGATATCTAGTAGTTCGATCCAATGTTTCACTGGGACGTTCGCCCGACTTTGAAGGTGGGCGAGACAGCCAATATTGGCGGTAACAATCATGTCGGGAGCGCCCGACTCCAGGGCCTTGAGTTTATTGGCAAGTAGGCGTTGGGAAAGTCCCTTTTGAAGTATTGAGTAAGTACCCGCCGAGCCACAGCAGAGATGCTCATCTGGTACCGGAGTTAATTCGAAACCTAGTTTTTGCAAAAAGCTTTCAACCACGCCGCCGAGCTTTTGTCCATGCTGTAGACTACAAGGAGATTGAAAGGCAATCTTCCTGGGGTCGCTATCTAGACCTTTGGTATCGTTTTCGACAAGGATCTCAGCGATGTCACGCGTCGCAGCAGAGACTCGCGCGGCTTTATCGGCGTAGTGCTCATCGTGGCGCAACAGGTGACCGTAGTCTTTGACGAACATGCCGCAACCGCTTGCCGTTATTACGATAGCCTCGGCACCGTCTTGCAACTCGGGCCACCATGCGTCAATGTTTCGGCGTGCGAACTTGAGGCCTTGATCTTGGGCTGTGAGGTGATAACTCATGGCGCCACAACATCCCGCAAGATTAGCGCGCGCCAAACTGATACCGAGGCGATCAAGCACGCGTGCGGTGGCGGCATTGATACGCGGCGCCAGTGCTGGCTGTACGCAGCCATCCAATACCAGCATACGTCGGCGGTGGCGTGGCATCGGCCAGCTCCCCGGCGCATCGCGTGGTGGCACCATGTGCCGCAGTATGCGGGGTAATATAGGACGTATTGCACGTCCCAGTCCTAGCAATGGCGCAAAACGTGACGGATAGGGCAATACCATTTGGAGTATTCCGCGTCGCACGCGATCCGGCAACGAACGTCCGACCTGTTCTTCGACCACCTTACGACCAATGTCGGCAAGGCGCCCGTATTGCACACCCGATGGGCAGGTAGTTTCACAGGCCCGGCACCCGAGACAACGATCCAAGTGCAACTGGGTGCGGCTAGAAACAGTGTGGCCCTCCAATACTTGCTTTATTAGATAAATTCGTCCCCGCGGTCCGTCGAGCTCATCGCCCAGAAGTTGATAGGTGGGACAGGTAGCAGTGCAAAGCCCACAGTGTACACACTTCCGTAATATTTCTTCGGCTTCCAGGCCCTCTGGCGTTTCTTTGATGAATTCAGCGAGTGCGGTTTGCATAGCGTTCGGTCATTTGCTAGTTACAGATCTCGATAAAGCCGCCCGGGATTTAATATCCCTTTCGGATCAAATGCGTCTTTGAGTCGGCGATGCAGAGTCATCAATGGTGGTGTCAATGGATGAAAAACTTCACTAGTGCGATCGCCACCTCGGAAAAGAATGGCATGACCACCGACGGACGATGCCTGCTGACGGATCATGTCAGCCGGTATATCACTTACGCACCAACGCTGGGCGCCTCCCCAATCCAACATCCATTGACCATCGGTGCTGGTTGCAGGGGTAGCAGCGGGTACCGACAACCGCCAAAGGGGTTGTTTATTACTAAAATAGGGCAATCGATGTTCCCGTAGCGCCTGCCAGTAGGAATCACCGTCAGCAACTTCCTCGCCACCGATTTTTTGATGTGCCGCATTGACCCCACTCTCCGATCCGGACAATCGTACTCGTAATATGTCACCGTCATGACAAGCGGCGGAAAGTGGTAGCGGTTGCGCTGCCCATGTGGCCATGTCGACAATAGCGGTGGCGGCATCGATGGAAAACGCCAACGTCAACTCGCACGTCGGTTTTGGTAAAACCTTTAACGATAACTCGAGCATGACACCCAAGGTTCCCATGGCACCAGCCATAAGTCGGGATACATCGTAGCCAGCTACGTTTTTCATCACCTGTCCACCGAACGATAGACGTTCGCCTTCACCGTTAATGCAAACAACACCCAGCGTGAAGTCTCGTAGCGCACCCGTGTAGGGTCGGGCTGGGCCGGAAAGTCCACTGGCCACCGCACCGCCCAATGTAGCACCGTCATCAAAGTGCGGGGGTTCGAACGGCAGCATTTGATTGCTCTCAGCCAGCGCCGACTCTATATCATTCAATCGGGTGCCGGCGCGTGCGGTAATTACCAATTCCGTGGGTTCATAACTGATGATGCCGGCGTGGCCACTGACATCTAGAGGTTGTCCGTTCGTTTGTCTACCGTAAAAGGCCTTGGTGTCACCACCACGAATCCGCAGCGGTGTTCCTTCGGCAGAAGCGGCGCGAACGATTGCTTGTATGTCTTTTGATTCAAGCGTCAAGGCAAGGCTTATCTATGGGTTCGGACCTAGAAGCGAGGTAAGTCCGCGTGTGGAAGTTTGCCACCGTGTACATGCATGGCACCAAACTCAGCACAACGGTGTAGAGTAGGAACGGCCTTACCTGGGTTGAGTAAGCCGTCTGGGTCAAACGCGTGTTTAACGGCGTGAAACTGTGCCAGCTCCGACTTATCGAACTGTACACACATTTGATCGATTTTTTCCACTCCGACGCCATGCTCGCCAGTGATAGTACCGCCTACCTCCACACACAGCTGACAGATTTTGCCGCCTAGTTCTTCGGTGCGTTCGAGCTCACCGGGCTTGTTAGCGTCATACAAGATTAGTGGGTGTAGATTGCCATCGCCGGCGTGAAACACATTGGCGATGCGTAGCCCATACTCCTGGGATAACTGTTCGATCCTTGCAAGTACTTCGCCCAATCGACGACGTGGGATGGTGCCATCCATACAGTAGTAGTCAGGACTAATCCGGCCCATCGCCGGGAATGCCGCCTTACGCCCCGACCAAAAAACTATGCGTTCCTGTTCATTGCTGGATCTGCGAGTCTCAGTGGCGCCACAGCTATTGAGCACGTCTTCGACTCGCGCGATTTGTTCGGTGACCTCGGCGCTGGTGCCGTCTACTTCACATAACAACATCGCTTCCGCGTCGGTCGGATAATCGGCGTGCACAAAATCCTCGGTGGCGCATATCGCTAACTTATCCATCATCTCAAGGCCAGCCGGGATAATACCGGCCCCGATAATATCCGCCACGGCGTCGCCTGCCTTTTCGATATCGTCAAACGCAGCAAGGATTACCCGCGCCGATTCGGGTTGTGGCAGCAGCTTTACCGTAACTTCGACGATCACACTTAGCATACCTTCGGAACCTGTCATCAATGCCAGTAGGTCGTAACCGGGACTATCGAGCGCGTCGGCACCGATAGTGACAAGCCCACCGTCGATGGTGACTACTTCCAGCTTCAGGATGTTGTGTACGGTTAAACCATACTTAAGGCAGTGCACGCCGCCTGAGTTTTCTGCCACATTACCGCCGATGGAACAGGCGATCTGTGAAGTTGGGTCGGGTGCGTAGTAGAGGGCATGCGGTGCTGCCGCTTGCGAAATGGCAAGGTTTCTTACCCCAGGCTGAACGCGGGCAACTCGATTCACCGGGTCAAGGTCTAGAATACGGTTGAATTTCGCCAGGCTTAGCAGCACACCGTTGGCAAGCGGTAACGCACCGCCGGAAAGCCCGGTACCGGCGCCGCGCGCCACCACCGGCACCTTGCGAGCACTACATAGTCGCAAGATACGCTGCACCTGTTCCACCGTTTCGGGCAGTACTGCGATAAGGGGTAGCTGGCGGTAAGCCGACAGCCCGTCGCACTCGTAAGGCCTTAGCTCTTCTTCACGATGGAGAACAGATGCCGATGGCAAAAACGCGTGTAAGCTATCGATTAGTGACTGCTTTTCAGCTGCATCAATCTTCGCGGGTTGTGGATTTGGGTCTGTCATTGTGGCTGCACCTACGAGAAGGATAGATTACCGCCCAGACGCCATGGCGACAAGGCGTGGTCGAAACAGCCAGCAAATGTGCCATTGGCGATAGCATATGGGACAATCACGCCGTACCCGCGGGCAACGTTTGGGGCAGCCTATGTGGCAGTGTTGGACACGCATCTGCGTCATATCTTGGTTGATGTTCATCAGCGTTGATACTGCGCGCGCGGCCCCCAGTCAGATAACGCATGCCTTGGCGATGCATGGGACACCAAAGTATGCACCCGATTTCCAGCATTTCGACTATGTGAATCCGAATGCGCCCAAGGGCGGTACGCTTCGCCTTGGCGTACAAGGGACTTTTGATAGCTTCAATCCTTTTATTCCCAAAGGTAATCCGGGTGCGGGGACATCCTTTGAAACATTGCTCACGGCCAGTGCTGACGAACCTTTCACCGCGTACGGCCTGATCGCCGAGTCCATCGAGCTTCCCGATGATCGCTCGTGGGTAATCTTCAGTCTGCGCCCGCAAGCGCGCTGGCACGACGGTAAGCCGATCACGGTCGAGGACGTGATCTGGTCGTTCAACACACTGAAGAGCAAAGGCCAACCCTTCTACCGCTTCTATTATGCGAGTGTCGCGGCTGCCGAGAAGGTAGGCCCACGACGCGTGAAGTTTACGTTCGCTGAGAAAGGCAACCGCGAGCTGCCCCTGATCGTCGGTCAGTTGCCAATCTTACCGAAGCACTACTGGGCAACGCGCGACTTTGAGAAGACCACGCTCGAACCGCCGCTCGGCAGCGGACCTCATCGCATTACCGAATTTGAGGCAGGTCGATTCGTGACGACCGAGCGGGTGCAGGACTACTGGGGCAGGGATCTGCCGGTGAAGAGAGGTCAGCACAACTTCGACCGTATTCGTTACGACTACTATCACGATGATACGGCCATCCGCATAGCGCTTAAAGCAGGCGAAATAGAATTTCGGTTCGAGAATCAGGCGAAAGCATGGGCGCTCGACTATGACGTACCGCCGGTACACGAGGGTTGGTTAAAAAAGGAGGAAGTTCGTCATTTCAGCCCCACTGGTATGCAGGCGTTTGTCTACAACAGCCGGCGCGAGATCTTCAAGGATCGCAAGGTACGCCAAGCCCTGGCGTTTGCCTTCGATTTCGCGTGGACTAACAAGAACCTCTTTTTTGGTCAATATACCCGTACCGAAAGCTACTTTTCTAACTCAGAACTTGCCGCCACCGGCCTGCCCGAAGGGAAGGAGCTTGAAATTCTCGAGCGTTATCGCGGCCGTATTCCCGACGAGGTGTTCACCCGGCCGTACGAGGCACCGTCAACCGATGGCAGCGGATGGCCCAGAAATAATCTGCGCCAAGCGTTTGCACTGCTCGAGGAGGCCGGCTGGGTAGTAGAGAACACGCGGCTCATTAACGTACATACCGGACAACCATTTGAGTTCGAGATCTTGTTGGTGAGTCCCGCGTTCGAACGTATTGTGTTGCCCTACGTGCGTAATCTTAAACGGCTTGGCATCGATGCACGGGTACGTCTGGTCGATCAGTCGCAATACATCAACCGCTTGCGCAGTTTCGACTTTGACATGATCGTCGCGGTCTGGGGCTCGTCTGAATCTCCTGGCAATGAGCAACGAAACTTTTGGAGCAGCGCCGCCGCAGACTCGCCGGCCGGACGTAATTACGCCGGCATCAAGGCCCTGGTCGTTGATGAGCTCATTGAGCTTGTGATCAGTGCGCCTGACCGGGAGGCTTTGGTCGCGCGTACCCGTGCCCTCGACCGCGTATTGCTGTTTGGTTACTACGTCGTCCCCCACTGGCATTTGCAGGTACAACGTATTCTTTCTTGGGACAGGTTTTCGCGACCCGCGGTGACACCTAGGTCTGGCACCTCGATCGACTACTGGTGGTTTGACCCGGTGAAGGCGGCGCGCTTGGAAGCCGAGCGCAAGACGGAAGGGCCAGCCGCTGATGGAAGCAGCCCCACCGTACCAGGTATCGGCACCACGATAGTGGTCATCGCTGGTTTGGGGATCGCTGGCTTCTTCGTGTTTCGCCGCGTGTGGCAGCGCACGGGAATTTCATGACCGCTTATATCATCAGGCGCTTGTTGCTCATCATCCCGACCCTGTTTGGGATCATGTTGATCAACTTCGCCGTGATTCAAACCGCGCCTGGTGGTCCAGTCGAACAGGCGATCGCCCAGCTCACCGGCGAAGGCTCGGCTATCACCGAGCGCATTACCCGAGTAGGAACCGGCGAAATCCTGCAGACACCGGCACTGGGGGAAACCACCAAGAGTGCCTACCGCGGCGCGCAAGGACTCGATCCAGAGTTTATTAAGGAGCTCGAGAAGCGCTTTGGCTTTGACAAGCCGCTACATCAACGCTTCTTCGACATGATACGCAACTACCTCGTATTCGACTTCGGTGAGAGCTTTTTCCGTGATCGCAAGGTTGTGGATCTCGTGCTCGACAAGATGCCGGTATCCATCTCACTGGGGGTGTGGACTACGCTGCTCGTCTACCTTATCTCTATCCCGCTCGGTATTGCTAAGGCGGTGCGCGACGGCAGCCGCTTTGATGTAGGGACGACCTTTGTCCTCGTTATCGGCTACGCGATCCCGAGCTTTTTGTTTGCGGTGTTCTTGCTGGTTATATTCGTCGGCGGCAGCTATCTCAGTTGGTTTCCTTTGCGAGGCCTCCTGTCCGAAGAGTATCTCGGTCTCGGGTTTAGGGGTTGTGTGAGTAATCTTGCGTGTGTGGCCGATTACTTCTGGCACATCACGCTGCCTATCGTCTCTATGGTGCTTGGTGGCTTTGCGCTGTTGACGATGCTTACCAAGAACTTCTTCCTCGACCAGCTGCACCAGCAATATGTGCTTACCGCCAGGGCCAAGGGTTTGACGGAGCGTCGCGTGCTCTATGGCCATGTCTTCCGCAACGCCATGTTGCTCGTGATCGCGGGCTTTCCTGCTGCATTCGTCGGTATCTTATTTACGGGCACGGTATTCATCGAGATTATCTTTTCGCTCGATGGACTCGGACTATTGGGATTTGAGGCCGCCTTTGGGCGTGACTATCCGTTGATGTTTGGCACGCTGTACTTCTTCTCACTCCTCGGGCTTCTTATGAACTTAGTGGGAGATTTCATGTATACGGTCATCGATCCGCGTATCGATTTCGAGGCGCGCGAGGCATAAACGAGTGAGGCCATGGAAGAAACCGCTCAATCTCGAACTACCCTTCTTGGCATGAAACTCTCGCCGATTACCGAGCGGCGACTCCAAAATTTCCGTGCGAACAAACGTGGCTACTGGTCGCTGTGGATCTTTCTTGTATTCTTTGTCGTTACCCTGTTTGCAGAGTTCGTGGCTAACGACAAGCCTTTTCTCGTCTACTACGAGGGCGATATCTATATGCCGATCTTCAAAGCCTATCCGGAGACGACCTTCGGTGGGGAATTTCTGACCACGGCGGATTACCGCGATCCCTTCGTCGCCGAGCTTATCAATGACAACGGCTGGATGATTTGGCCGATCATGCGTTACAACTATCGCACTGTGGCCTGGGACCTCCCCGTGCCGGCCCCTTCGCCACCCGACGCTGAGCATTGGCTGGGCACCGACGATCAGGCGCGCGATGTTGTGGCGCGGCTGATTTACGGGTTTCGCATATCTATACTTTTTGGTTTCACGCTTATGGTGGTGAGCGCGGTTATCGGTGTGATAGCAGGGGCTGTGCAAGGCTACTTCGGCGGCTGGCTGGATCTGTTGTTTCAACGCTTCATGGAGATCTGGGGAGGTATGCCCATGCTTTATCTGATCATCATTCTTGCCAGCATTGTCGAGCTTAACTTCTGGTGGTTACTCTTGCTGCTGGTACTATTTAGCTGGATGGGGTTTGTGGGTGTGGTGCGGGCGGAGTTTCTGCGTGCGCGCAATCTTGACTTTGTTCGGGCAGCGCGTGCGCTTGGTGTCAGTGACACCATGATCATGTTTCGTCACGTATTGCCGAACGCCATGGTTGCCACCATTACCCTTATGCCGTTTACGTTGACGGGCTCGGTGACGATACTCACCGGGCTCGATTTTCTCGGAATCGGCCTGCCGCCGGGTTCAGCGTCGCTTGGCGAATTGCTCGCTCAGGGCAAAGCCAACTTGCAAGCGCCGTGGTTGGGGTTGACTGGATTTTTTGTTATCGCCACCATGCTTAGTCTCCTAATGTTTGTCGGCGAGGCCGTGCGCGATGCGTTTGATCCTAGAAAGCTGTTCGTTGGTGCCCCGCCTCCCGAAGAGACCGGACCCGCAACCACTACAACGCGGCAACAGCCTGCGGCCGAGCATACCAACTAGTGGCCATACCGCTCCTTCAAATCGACAAACTCGGCGTTGAGTTCCGCCAATTCGGTAGCTCGGTTACCGCCGTGAAAGGCGTGTCTCTGCATATCGATAAAGGCGAGACGGTGGCGCTTGTGGGCGAAAGCGGTTCGGGTAAATCTGTGACCGCACTGTCGGTGTTGCAGTTGTTGCCGTATCCAGTGGCGGCACATTCACCTGGCAGCTCGATCCGTTTTCGCGGGCGCGAACTTGTTGGCGCTGACGACAATGTCTTGCGCGCTGTGCGCGGTGACCAGGCCTCGATGATCTTTCAAGAGCCCATGACCTCGTTGAACCCGTTACATGTTGTCGAGAAGCAGATCAATGAGGTCTTGGTGGTGCACAAAGGCTTGTCGCGTCATGCCGCGAGGGTGCGCACACTAGAGCTGCTTGAGCTGGTACGTATACGTGACCCAGAGCAGCGTCTCAAGTCATACCCGCACCAACTGTCGGGTGGTCAACGCCAGCGCGTGATGATCGCGATGGCGCTCGCAAATGAGCCGGACTTGTTGATTGCCGATGAGCCGACGACGTCGGTGGATGTCACGATCCAAGCACAGATTCTGAAATTGCTGAACGATCTGCAGGCTAACCTGGGGATGGCGATGTTGTTCATAACCCATGACCTTGGGGTTGTGCGCAAGATGGCAAAACGGGTCTATGTCATGCATTCGGGCTCGGTAGTGGAGTCGGGTGCGGTTAAGGATATTTTCGAACAACCGCAACATGCCTATACACAACGTTTGCTCGCGGCCGAACCGGCCGAGAAACCAACGACGGTGGTTGGCGACGCCCGCACGATGGTCAAGGCCAGTGACATCAAGGTTTGGTTCCCGATCAAGGCCGGTATATTGCGACGTACCGTCGATCACGTAAAGGCAGTGAATGGCATTGACGTCACGGTACGGGAAGGTCACACGGTCGGTGTGGTGGGGGAGAGTGGCTCCGGCAAGACCACGCTCGGGCTCGCGCTTTTGCGGCTTCAAAAGAGTAAAGGTTTGATCGAGTTCGATGGGCGCGCCCTTCAGGGTCTTAGTTGGAAGTCGCTGCGGCCATTGCGCCGCGAAATGCAGATCGTTTTCCAAGATCCCTTCGGCAGTCTAAGCCCGCGTATGTCAGTGGGCCAGATTATCGGCGAAGGCCTCGGAGTGCATGATTTAGGCAAGGACGAGGTAGAACGCGAGCAAATGATCATCGAGGCCTTGGAGGAGGTTCATTTAGATCCTGAAAGTCGGCATCGTTATCCGCACGAGTTCTCGGGTGGTCAACGTCAGCGCATCGCTATCGCTCGGGCGATGGTGGTGAAGCCGCGTTTTGTCGTGTTGGACGAGCCAACGTCAGCACTCGATATGTCAGTGCAGGCGCAGATTGTGGAGCTCCTACAGGACCTACAGACGCGCCATCGGCTTGCGTACCTCTTTATTAGCCATGACCTGAGAGTGATCCGAGCCTTAAGCGACGAAGTCATCGTTATGCGTAACGGTCATGTGGTCGAGCAAGGACCGGCAGAGCGCATTTTCCGCGAACCGCGTGAGCCCTATACCCGCGCCCTGATGGCAGCCGCTTTCGAGCTGGAGATGGTGGAAGAGGACGCAGTGCGGACTTAGCTAAGCGCCATAATCGGCTCTTGTTTCCAGGCATGAGCAAGCAATGTGCGCAGACCTATTGCGCGCGGCTTTTGGCTGCACCGAACGTAATTCTGACTACACTATAAGTGGCGTAGACCCTGCTAGCGATGGTTTTTGCGACCCACTTATGGTTACCCCAAAGAATAGACTCGGTCGGGCCCTGGGATCGGAAGATTCTGGAGATACTGACCCAGGTTCGCAGAACGCACTTACACGTGCGCAGGCTGAGCTCGTTGAGCTTAGACATTTGCTCGCGCAGGCGTTCGAAGGTCGAGCGCACCTCGATGCACAAGGGCACTACATCAGGGTCGACCAGCATTACGCTGACATCTATGGATATGGTGTTGACGAGTTGGTTGGCGCGCAATGGCAGGAAACGGTTCATCCTGACGATCACAAAATCGTGCTCGAGTCCTACCAGCGAATGCTGGCCGCAGGCCGGGCCGAATTCGCCGTGCGCGGCGTCCGCCAAGATGGATCAACATTGGATCAGTACGTCGTGATCGTTAAAGCTCATGATCAGGATGGACAATTCAACGGCCACTACTGTTTCATCAGAGCTATCACGGAGCAGGCAGAGCTGCGAAAGCTCGCAGAAGAAGCGCTGAACGAAAGCGAGGAACGTTTCCGTAATCTCATAGAAGGTTCTATCCAAGGAATAATAATTCAAAGGGACTGGAAGCCGCTATTTGTTAACCAAGCATACGCTGACATCCTTGGTTACGATTCACCAGACGAGATTATCGCCTTGGACTCCATCGAATCGCAATTCGCGCCGTATGAGCGCCCGCGACTACAGCGATACAAACAGGCCCGCATTCGAGGTGAGGACGCTCCGACGCAGTACGAATATGATGCCCTTCGAAAAGACAGGACAATCGTTACCGTACATAATACAGTTCGCGTTGTAACCTGGCAGGGAGAAACTGCTGTGCAGAGCACGCTCATTGATGTAACCGACCGAAAACATGCCGAAGAAGCATTGCGAATCAGCGAGGAACGATATCGCGCGTTGTATGATGACAATCCGTCGATGTTCTTCACTCTAGATGGTGACGGCGCGATTGTGTCGGCAAACCGCTTCGGCGCAAATGAGTTAGGTTATAGTGTCGATGAGCTTGTAGGCATGTCGATCTTTGCGCTTCATGTGGAAGCGGACCAAATGGCAATGCGCAAACGGATCGAGACTTGTTTGCAGGATCCCGATCAGGTGCAGCGCTGGGAAGTTGGGAAATTGCGCAAGGACGGCACTGTCGTATGGGTAAGGGAGACCGCTCGGGTTGTGCGCGATGCTGATCAGCAGCCTGTAGTATTGACGGTCTGTGAAGACATCACCGAAGTACATAACCTTTCCAAGCAGCTTTCCTACCAGGCAACACATGATCCTTTGACTGGCCTTATTAACAGGCGCGAGTTTGAACGCCGCCTATTGCGAGCACTACAGACCGCACAAACAGATAGTAAGGAGCATGCGCTGTGCTACCTGGACCTAGACCAGTTTAAAATCATTAATGACACATGTGGGCACGTGGCGGGGGACGAACTATTGCGTCAGCTTAGCGCGGTTTTGCGGGAAAAGGTTAGGAAACGCGACACGCTAGCCCGTCTCGGTGGTGATGAATTTGGTGTACTGGTCGAGCACTGCTCGCTGGAGCAAGCTCAACGAGTTGCTGAGTCTGTGCGAGACGCAATAAAGGGATTTAGATTTTTGTGGGGCGAGAGGAGTTTCAACGTCAGCGTAAGCATCGGCCTAGTGCCGATCACAACGACAAGTGGAAGTATTACTAATGTTCTAAGCATGGCCGATGCGGCCTGCTATGTTGCTAAGGACAAAGGGGCCAACGGCATCCATATCTCTCGGCAAGACGATGTCGAGCTGGCAAGTCGGCAGAAGGAGATGCGGTGGGTAGAAGTAATCAATCGGGCGCTGGAACAGGATCGGTTGCATATTAGTCGACAGCCGATCGTGCCCATTGCCGACGGTAAAAAAACTGGACATTTCCATGAGCTACTAGTGCGCATGGAAGACGAAGACGGCAATATCGTGTTGCCCCGTACCTTCATGTCCGCGGCTGAACGCTACAATCTCACGACTGAACTCGATCGTTGGGTCATTAGTAGCGCCTTAAAATGGCTTGCTAGCCACCCACTGTATGTGCGTGATCTCTTTCTGTGCTCCATCAATTTGTCTGGACATTCGTTGGGAGATCAGAAATTCCTTGAGTTCGTCATTCAGCAATTCGCCCAGACAGGCGTATCACCGGCGAAGATCTGTTTTGAGGTCACGGAAACAGCGGCAATCGCAAATTTGACAACAGCTAGCCACTTCTTCAAAACTCTCGGAAACTCTGGGTGCCGTTTTGCACTTGACGATTTCGGCAGTGGCTTATCGTCGTTTGCCTATCTAAGAAATCTGCCAGTGGACTTTCTAAAAATCGATGGTGCGTTCGTTAAGGATATCGTTGATGACCCTATTGCATTGGCGATGGTGTGTTCGATCAACGATATTGGTCATGTCATGGGTAAACAAACTATTGCCGAGTTTGTTGAGAATGAAGCCATTTTGCGGAAACTCAAAGAGATCGGTGTTGACTTTGCCCAAGGTCACGCGGTAGGTCGACCAATGCGCATCGTTCAGGGAGATTGAAGCCATCTATACCTGATACTCAAGTGGTCCGGGCCGGATCACATTGATCCATGAGAAAGTAGAAGTAACGGCGGGACATAATGCGGCACCGTAACGCTGTCTAAGGTATTTCGACGCCAGACGCGATAAGCTAGTGGGTTTTGTCGGCCTCTAACTTGGAGCAAACACATGGAGAACACAGTGATTACCATAATACCCGGCGACGGTATTGGGCCGGAAATTATGCGGGCGACCCTTAAGGTTCTGGATCATCTCGATTGTGGTCTCGAGTACGAATTTGCAGATGCAGGGATCAGTGCGCTCGAGAAGAGCAAGGAATTGTTGCCAGCGGAGACGGAGAGCCTGATTGCCAAGAACCGTATTGTCCTCAAGGGCCCATTAACTACCCCCGTGGGTGAAGGGTTCACCTCGCTAAACGTCACGTTGCGCAAGCAGTTTGATCTCTATGCCAACCTACGCCCTGCCATATCCTATCCAGGTACCGCCAGTCGCTACGAGGGTATCGACATTATTACTATTCGCGAAAACACCGAAGGCATGTACGCGGGTGAGGGCCAAGAGATATCTCCCGACGGCGAACGGGCGGAATCGATCAGTGTTGTCACTCGGTTGGGGGCCGAGAAAATCCTACGGTTCGCATATGAGACAGCCCGTTTGCACAAAAGAAAGCAAGTTACGGTTGTACATAAGGCCAACATCCTTAAAGCAACCTCAGCACTGTTCCTGCGGGTGTCTCGCGAGATGGCCAAGGAGTATTCCGACATCACCACCAACGAAATGATTGTCGATAATGCCTGTATGCAATTGGTGATGAATCCTTATCAGTTTGATGTCATCGCGACTACAAATCTCTTTGGTGACATCATCTCGGATTTGTGTGCCGGCCTCATAGGTGGACTCGGTATGGCGCCTGGCGCCAATATCGGTGACGACATCGCGATGTTCGAGGCGGTTCATGGGTCTGCACCGGATATCGTTGGCAAAAAAATCGCAAATCCGTCAGCACTCATGCTAGCAGCTGCTTTAATGCTTGAGCATCTCCATATGGGTGACAAAGCAGAGCAAATACGCCATGCGATCCGCGATACGATCGAGTCGAAAGACCGCTGCACGGCTGATCTTGGTGGGCAAAGCAGTACGGCCGAGTTTACGCAGGCGCTCGTCGAGCGATTGAATTAAGAATAAACGAGTATCTCTATTCTCGCCTTTCTAAGTTGAGGGAGCAGTGGGTAACTTTGTAGGTTACATATTGCTGATCAGCGCATCGCCAAACTCACTACACTTGACTTCGTTGGCGCCCTCCATCAAACGTGCGAAGTCGTAGGTCACGGTCTTGCTTGCGATGGTCTTACCCATCGCGTCAATGATCCGATCCGCCGCTTCGGTCCAGCCGATATAACGCAGCATCATTTCTCCGGAGAGGGTCATCGACCCTGGATTGACCTTGTCGAGGTTGGCATATTTTGGGGCTGTGCCGTGAGTCGCTTCAAACACCGCATGTCCGGTAACATAGTTGATATTACCGCCCGGGGCGATGCCGATGCCGCCGACCTGGGCAGCCAGCGCGTCGGATAGGTAATCGCCGTTGAGGTTCATCGTCGCAATCACGTCGAATTCATTAGGTCGAGTCAACACCTGTTGCAACGTGATGTCAGCAATTGCATCTTTGATCAATATTTTTCCGCTGTCCAGCGCAGATTGCTGTTCGGCGTTGGCCATCTCGTTGCCTTTCTCCGCCTTGGTGCGTTCCCACTGATCCCAGGTGTAGCAATGATCCGCGAACTCACGCTCAGCTAACTGATATCCCCAATTGCGGAACGCGCCCTCGGTGAACTTCATGATATTGCCTTTGTGCACGAACGTTACACTCTTGCGGTCATTGGTGATCGCATAGTTGATCGCTGCCCGCACGAGTCGCTCGGTGCCCTCGCGTGAGACTGGTTTGATGCCGATACCAGACGTGTCGGGAAAACGCAGCTTGCCGAACTCGTCGGGGAAATTATCCTTGAATACCGACAAGAACCTACTTATTCTCTCGCTGCCCTCTTCGAACTCGATGCCTGCGTAGATATCCTCGGTGTTCTCACGAAATATAATCATGTCAACCAGCTCCGGCTTTCTGACCGGTGATGGCGCACCCTTGAACCAGCGGACCGGACGCAGGCAGACATATAAGTCGAGCATCTGTCGCAGGGCGACATTAAGTGAGCGAAAGCCACCGCTGATCGGTGTGGTGAGCGGGCCTTTGATGGCGACCAGGTATTCACGGCAGGCGTCTACCGTCTCATCGGGCAGCCAGGTATTTAGGAGGTCATTGGCTTTCTTTCCTGCATAAATTTCCATCCAGTGGATCTTGCGCTGCCCGCGATAGGCTTTCTCCACCGCGCAGTCCAACACGCGGACTGTGGCCCGCCAGATATCCGGGCCGGTGCCATCGCCCTCGATAAAGGGGATGATTGGGTTGTCCGGTGTCCGAAGCTTGTTATCGCCCTCTACGGTAATTTTGTCGCCGTCGGCCGGTACTTGGAAATGTTTTTGGGCCATCGCTTACCCTCGCTCAGGCGACTCAATGCGCCTAAGGATAGAGGATAACACAGCACCAGGCCGGTGCTGCCGTGGACCACCGTGACCGAACTCAAAGCGATTCAAAAAAACGGCGGCCCTTGAGGCCGGGCCGCCGAGATTAGAGAGGGTGATGATAAAGAGCTACGTCAGTATGCGGCCTGCTTGGCAACTGGCTCGTCTTCGAACTGCTCTTCCTCGGTTGAGCCCGCCAATGCGGTGATGGAGGAAGTACCACCAGTAATGATATGAGTCACATCATCGAAGTAACCGGCGCCTACCTCGCGTTGATGCTTGGTAGCGGTATAACCGCGGCTCTCAGACGCAAACTCCTGCTCTTGTAGCTCGACGTACGCGGTCATGCCTTGATCACGGTATTTGTCAGCGAGGTCGAACATGCTGTAGTTGAGCGCATGAAAACCGGCCAGCGTGATGAATTGAAACTTATAGCCCATAGCCGCGAGTTCACGCTGAAACTTGGCAATGGTCGTGTCGTCGAGGTTTTTCCTCCAGTTAAATGACGGCGAGCAATTATAGGCAAGCAGCTTACCTGGGAACTTCGCTCGAATAGCCTCCGAGAACTGCTTAGCCTCATCTAGGTTGGGTTTGGATGACTCAAACCAAAGCAGATCAACAAAGGGTGCGTAGGCCAGGCTGCGAGAAATTGCTTGGTCCATGCCAGGACGAACTTCGAAAAAACCTTCAACCGTACGTTTACCAGTGATAAACGCTTCGTCACGTTCGTCGACATCGCTGGTCAAAAGGCGAGCACCAAGTGCGTCGGTACGCGCTACCAGGATCGAGGGCGTTGACGTAATCATCAGTGGTCAGCCGTTTCCAGAGCTTTTCGGCCCCATGCCGTGCCAATGAATATTCAATGGGTAATGTACCGCGCAGCCGCAGGACATCTTCGGGCGCATAGGCGCGTTCGACACCCTGCCAACGAGGGTTTTGTGTCCATTCGCGCTTGAGTTCGGTGGCCGATTGATGAGTGCTCATAACAACTTTCCTCATGGTGCTAGGGGTTGGCAAGTTATTCAATTGATTACCAACGCAGTCTACGCAGCGTCGCCATTATTTGACAAACCAATTATTTCAATATTTACTATTGTAAATTTCAATTATGAAGAGGTGTCCTTCGTGACCACGAACCCGGTGTATTACAAACAAAACCGGCTCAAACAACTACGCGCATTCTGTTTTGCGGTCCAGACCGGGAGTGTTTCGAAGGCGGCCGAACGACTATTCCTGAGTCAGCCCTCGGTTACGCTACAAATTCAGGCGCTTGAACGTGAGCTTGCCATTGAATTGTTTGAGCGACGTGGGCCCAATATCAAGCTGACGCCGGAAGGCAACGCACTCTATGAGTTGGCGCTGCCACTTGTACAAGGCATGGATACGTTGCCGGAGACCTTCGCCGCCCAACGCGGGAAGCTCGAGACCGGGGAGCTCAACATTGCCGCCGGTGAGTCGACGATTTTGTACATTCTGCCCGAACCGATGCGAGAGTTCGCACGGTGTTATCCTGGGATCCGTCTAAAACTTCACAATGTCACCGGTCGCGATGGGCTTGCCATGCTGCGCGCCGACGAAGTGGACTTTGCGGTGGGATCGATGCCGGATGTACCGGACGACATCAGTTACCACTCCATCTTTACCTACAACACGGTGCTAATTACCGCGCATGACCATCTGTTGGCTAAGAAACGTAGTGTACGTCTCCAAGAGATAAGCCCCTACGGATTGATCCTGCCGCCACGGCATCTCAGCACCTGGCGTATGGTTGATCTCGTATTCAATCAACACGACGTCAAATACACGGTCGCCCTGGAGGCCGGCGGCTGGGAGGTCATCAAGAAATATGTGATGCTCGGACTTGGAATTTCGATCGTCACCGATATCTGTCTGACGGGCAAGGAAGCGTTGGCACGGATATCTTTGGATAAGTACTTTCCCAAACGCAGTTACGGGCTAGTGCTAAGACGCGGTAAGTTTCTTTCACCTCAGGCCAAGCGCTTCATCGAAATGATGGATCCACAGTTTTTCAGGCAAGAGCGACCTACGGGCGAGAAAACAGGAGACGGTGTGCCTGCCAAAGACGCTATCGGTTCGTGCGAGGACTAATAGCAGGCAACAAGTAACGAGTTACGATCCCTGTGTTTTTCCTTGCTACTTCAAACTTGCCACTTGATTAAGTTCTCGCGCCTAACCAGTGACCGATAGATGGCGGAATCTCTTTCTGGGCGCGCCCACTTACATAAATCCCAATATGCCCACCCGGGAATGCCTGTTCGGTGTAATCTTTGGTGCCTACAAAATCTTTAAGCGGTATCGACGCACTTGGTGGAACCAGGTGATCTTCAGTGGCGTAAATGTTGAGCACTGGCATGGTGACATTTCTCAAGTTGACTTCGTGCTCGCCAATCCGGAGCTCACCCTTAATAAGCGAATTGCGTTGGTAAAAGTCCTTGGTGAACTGACGAAAGGCTTCACCGGCTTGATCTGGGCTATCAAAGATCCATTTCTCCATCCGCAAGAAGTTCTTGGCCTTACGTTCGTCAGGCAATGCGTCGACCATATCCAAGTACTTTTGTCCCATGAGTCGAAACGGCTTTAGGGAAAGAAAGGTCCAATTAAGAAGCTCTCCCGGCATATTCCCCATGGTGTCGACCAATAGATCTATATCCATATGTTGTATCCAACGGCTGAGCAAGTTCTCTGGGGTCTTGAAATCAACCGGGGTTACCATGGTGGTTAGATTCTGTACCTTGTGTGGGTGCATGGCGCTGTAACATAGGCTGAAAGTACCGCCCTGGCAGATACCCAACAGGTTAATCTTGTCACGGTTGTGTTTCTTGCGAATTACATCGACGCAACGATCGATGTAGCCATTTATATAGTCATCGAGAGTGAGATAGCTATCCGCTCGATCGGGGTAGCCCCAATCAATAAGATAGACGTCAAGACCCGCTTTTAACAAACCGCGCACAGTCGAGCGATCTTCCTGTATGTCGATCATATAGGGGCGATTGACTAACGCGTAAACGATGAGAACGGGTACTGGATTGCGGGGTTTATGGTTGTCGGATTTGAACCGATACAGCACCATCTTGTCCTCACGGTAAACAGCCTCTTTAGGCGTAACACCGGCGTCGATGGGCCCGATCTTTACGAGATTCTGTAGGCCTTCGCCAAGCTTACGATTGAACGTGAGCAACTCGTCGGCTGCCTGGTCGGGTCGGATTTGAACGGGAGACATTGCCTAGTTTTCCTTGATAGCGTTGTGACCGGTTGCTCGACCACGTGTTGGTTTGGTTTTCTTTGCCGGCGACGTGCGTCGCGCCTTCTTGATTTTTGTTTTGGCGGCCACATTCTGCGTCGGCGCTGTCGACGACACGCGACGCTCTGTCATGGCCGTTTGCGCCTTTAGGGCCTCAAGCTCGGCGCGCATGGCTTTGCCCTCCCTGCGCACTTCCTGCAGACGGCGGTGTAGCATGTTGGTTTCACGTCGAGTGGGAATGCCTATTGCGCCGAGTAACTGGTCGATCATTTCTCGGCTGTGCTGCTTAAGCGCCATCAACCGATTGACCAAGCGCCCGTGGAGTTCAGCGTACTCATTCGTCGAGACGTGCTCGCCGTAGACTTCCTCGCAGCAGTCGACCCACAGGTCATACAGTTCACGCATTCCTGTAACCGATTTGTTGTCCTTACTTTGTGCCTTGAGGACTGCTTCCAGTCGTTCCACGCTTTGTGGGCCGATCTTGGCGTAACCCGCAGCGTAGTCCTGGTAAGCATTTTGGTAGTCGAGCAATAACTTTGCCTGCGTTTGCAACTGTTCTTGCGATTCGCGTGTATAACCGACGCCTGGCGCCGATAGGAATTCATTCACGCGGCCGGGAATATCTTGCATGTGTTCGAGTCTGCCGGCCTTTAGGTTCTGCAAAAAATCGTCCGGCAATACGGACATGGAAGAGGCCGTCCGCTGCCAGGTATCGAGCGGAAGTTCCCAAAATGCCATGACCTGCCGCATGAACTCGTGCGTGTTCGGGTTGGGTTCGGAAAAGTTTTTCTTCAGCCCCGCCAATGCCTGTTGCATTTGGTCTTGCCACTGGGCGACCGTGTCGCCAGTGGCGGTGGCCGTTTGCGCCATCTGGCCGAAGCCCTCTGACAGACGAAAGAAAGCCTTTGCTTGCTGGCTGAGCCTGGCGTAGAAATCATTGACTTCCGGGGTGGCACCCGCAGACACCGCCTTCCACCAACTATCGAGCGCCTCAGCCCAAGGGTTGGTCGGCGTTTCAGCCGTCGACATGGTCTCACGGACTTGGTCGCCCAATGAACGCCAGGCATCCGAATACTGCTGCTGGAAGGCCAGCCAATCCTTGGTTGCGGAAGAGAATGGGTCGTCACTCATTGATTCTGTCTCTGCAAGGGCTGCCGATGATCTGTCCGCAGGATAGCATAGTGTTTTGTGCGCTGCAACATACAGGCCTGCCTAAAAACTCTGTTTTTGTGTACGCACATATAGCGTGACTTGGCCATCTCTGGTAGTCTATGTTGCGGCGCCGCAAAGGGTTTGTGCGGCCGTACGCCGCCGTGGAGCACCATACATAGGAGGAAGTCATGAGTGAAGATGTCGTCATCGTGGCCGCCGGCCGTACGGCAGTGGGCACGTTTGGCGGGGGCCTGTCACAGATTCCAGGCAGCAGCCTGGGTGCCAAGGTCATCGTGGGGCTACTTGAGCGTAGTGGGGTTAAGCCTGAGCAAATCGATGAAGTAATCATGGGGCAGATCTTGACGGGTGGTGCGGGCCAGAACCCGGCCCGTCAGGCGGCCATCGAAGCAGGTCTGCCGGTCTCAGTACCGGCCCTGACCATCAATAAGGTCTGTGGCAGCGGACTCAAATCTGTCCATCTCGGCATGCAGGCAATCCGCTGTGGTGATGCCAACATTGTCGTTGCTGGGGGGCAAGAGAGTATGTCGCTAGCGCCGCATGTGTTGCCCAAGTCACGTGTGGGCACCAAGATGGGCGATTGGGCGATGAAAGACTCTATGATTGTTGATGGCCTGTGGGACGCATTCAACCAATATCACATGGGAAATACGGCCGAGAATATCGTACGCAAATACGAGATCGACCGCGGCGAGCAAGACCAGTTTGCGGCTAGCTCGCAACAGAAAGCAGAAGCAGCCCAAAAGGCAGAACGATTTAAAGACGAGATCATTCCGGTCGAGATTCCGCAACGCAAAGGTGAACCCATTGTGTTCGATACCGATGAGTTTCCACGCCACGGTACAACCGCGGAGGGCTTGGCCAAGCTTCATCCGGCGTTCGAAAAGCAAGGAACCGTAACACCGGGTAATGCTTCCGGGGTCAACGACGGCGCGGCCGCTGTGATCATGATGACCGAAAGCACTGCCAAAAAACTGGGACTGAAGTCTATGGCGCGCGTAGTCGCCTTTGCCAGTGCCGGTGTTGATCCGGCCATCATGGGGACGGGCCCTATTCCGGCATCGCGCCGTTGCCTGGAGAAAGCGGGCTGGCAGATTGATGATCTGGACCTGATTGAGGCGAATGAAGCCTTTGCGGCCCAGGCGATCTCGGTTAACCGAGATCTTGGTTGGGACACCAGCAAGGTTAACGTCAATGGAGGCGCCATCGCGCTGGGGCACCCAATTGGCGCCTCCGGCGCACGCATTCTCGTTACATTACTCTATGAGATGAAACGCCGTGATGCCCACCGGGGCCTGGCGACGCTGTGTATCGGCGGCGGGCAGGGCGTCGCACTGGCAGTAGAGAGATGAAAAAATACATAGAGAATTTGCACACAAACGCTACCGGCGGCGGTCATTACACATAGCGAGCATAATATTCATGGGTAATGTCACGTGGCAGTAAGAATCATCAAAAAGTACCCAAATCGCCGACTCTATGACACGGAGCTCAGCCACTATATAACATTAGCCGACGTTCGTGAGCTTGTATTGAGCGGCAGCGAATTCCGCGTGATTGAGGCGAATACGGAAGAAGATCTTACCCGTAGTACCCTGTTACAGATAATCATGGAACAGGAATCCGGTGGTGAGCCTTTGTTTACGACCGAAGTGCTTACCAAGATGATTCGCTTCTACGGCGACAGCGTACAGCCGGCCTTTACCAGCTACCTGGAAAAGAGTCTGGCGCTTGTCGCAGAACAACAGAAGTCAATGCAGGATCAGATGAACGATGTGCTTGGCGCTAATCCCGTCAGCGCAATGTCCGAGGTCACACAACGCAATCTCAAGATGTGGACGGACATCCAGGAAAGCTTTTTGAAAGCGGCGGGCATTAGTCAGGCACCGCGTCAGCAAAAAGCGGCCAAGGAGTCGGACAAGACCTAGCCCTATGGACCGCCATGACCGCAGGAAAAAACTGAAGCCGGGCAGTAAAGGCCTAACCTCGGGTTAGCTCTTTCTACACAGCAGCCGATGGCAACAAGTGGAGACGACAATAACCCGCTCAACGCCTTAGTAGCGTTTTGTTGGGTTATCCGTTGCTACAGGTAACCGCTCCTTTCTGCCACCGAATACACATGGGGTGCCCCACCACACCGAATGGCAATCGTCGGATGGCATATCGTTCTGTCGCTACGCAAAGGCAGAAGTGTGCCCTGATTTTTGGGCTCCCAATGTGGGCCTGTCCACGATTGTTCCAAGGGACATACCGGCTTGATATCCGGCCGATCTTTCCGAATACGCATATAAGAGAGTAGCATAGCATTGTCGCAGTTGGGCTCTGCAATTGGCCGCTAGGGCATGGCAGGGTCGAAGACGCAGTGCTTGTCGTGCCAGACCTATCCCGGACGGCAGCACTCCCGTACCCAACGCAGAGGCCCGTGGCAAATGAACGCATTCAAGGAAGTTGCGGAAATAATCGGATGGCTAGCCGGCGCCGTGGCTGCATTTTCAGGGATCGTGTACGTCGCCGGGTATTTGATCGTTCAGACCACTCGGCACCTGCTGGGATTCGACCGTCTCTTAACCTACAGCACAGACTTCTATTTGCAGAAAGGCGGAGCCTTTCTGCTCGATGTCGGGATCACGACGGCGCAAATAGTCTTGGCCATGATCCTGGTGTTGGGGCTCGTTCTGTTTGTGTCACTACTTTTCTCTGTTCCGGTCGCTTCAGTTTTTTATCCATTTAAACGACGTCACGTTAAGGACGCCATTTATCGGACCCGAACGCGCTGGATCAGGATGACTAAACGCACCCCCTGGGTGTGGGTGAGGCCGGTGTTTTGGTTACTGCTTCTCCGCAAGCGTTTGCCCAAGAAGGCTAAACGCAGATCGTGGGTTTGGAGGGGGTTAGTGTTTTCGGTCCTGGTTTTCTTTCTTTTTTGGGTTTCCTTCCCACAACTGCAATGGGTCCAAGCCACTATAGAGATAAAGAACTTAGACGCCGTAGGGCTGACCAAATACAACGAGAATCCGGACAACCAATGTAGAAAAGCTGGGGCATATAAGCGATGCTTGATGACAAACCGAAACAAGGCGAACGGTTTTCTCGAGCTCTCCTGGATGACTAAGAACAAGGACCCCGATACGGAATGTAAGGAAACTAAGGAATATAGAAAATGCCAGGTGAAGACCCGGCTAGTCAAACGGGATGAAGACAATACTCGGTGGCTGGGCTCACAGTTCGAGGACATCCTAATAGCTACTCTAGTATCAGGTTTGTTGCTCTTCTTCGCCTGGCGAACAGTCTCCCCATGGCGGTTCCGTTATCTATTGACCTTGCCTTTCATGCTCATGTTCATTACGCTCTTTACGCTCTTACCTATGGTTTATGGCGTATTGAAGGATCCAATGGAATTTTCTCCAATCGAGATTCGCTTTCTAACTGAAAATCCGTCTCATGAATCCGGCAATTTGTTTTTCCTCAACATGACCGGTGAGGAGTTTATCCTATGGAATGCCGATAATAGGGAGACCTTGGTGGTCCCGAAAGAGTCAGTACTCGCAGCGGAGATCAAGCAGCCCCGTTTTCTTTTCGATAAAAAGGTTCCAGCGGGAGGGAACTAGAAATGAAACCGAATGCCACTTTCCCACGATACACAAGATTTTTCGCATGGGTGCTCCCTGCACTCTTATCCGCATGTGCGACCTCCTCCCAGCTTTTGGTCGGCACGCTAGAAACGTCGGGTCAGAACGTGTGGGTGAACGGCAAGCGAGCGGCTACTGAAATGGAGATTTACAGCGGGGATGAGGTGTCGACAGGCCCAGAAAGCGAGGCTTACGTATACTTTTCGTCTGGGGGGTTTATTCATATCGACGAGAACACGGATCCCATCTTTGATTGGCTGAAAGAGGGGACCTGCATTATTTGCAAAATCGGGCGGATTCTTATCGATGCTAAAAGGGTGTGTGCCAAGACGCCGCAAGGGTGGTTCACTGCCAATTCACGGATCAGTATCGATGTAACCGGTGACATAACTACGCTGATCGTTGTTGAGGGAGAACTTAAGCTCGAAGGACCGGATCCGCGGGTGGTTCGCAGCAATGAGCAGCTAACGGTTTCGCAGTCGGGGGTTGAAGTTCGTCATCTGTTAAAAGAAGAATTGGTGGCCGCCATTGAATGGCATACTGGAGTGAAAGCGGCGTCTGTACCGGTAACGCAACCCGCGGAACCCGTCGCAAAGATCGAACTACCTCCTGCACCTACCGAAATGGTCCGGCTTGAGGACGTTTTGTTTGGTTTCGATGACGATACGATTCGTTCAGATCAAGAAGCGCGATTGGAAAAAATTGCCGATCTGCTAAACAATAATCCGACAATTCGAGTCTTGATTGAGGGCCGTTCCGACCCACGTGGCCCAGTGGAATATAACAAGGTCCTCGCTCTTCGAAGGGCTAAGGCTGCGCAGGATTTCCTCGTTAAGCAAGGTATTGCTTCAGGCCGTATTGAAACGATTAGTCGCGTTGGAGATGGCTCGTTGTCATCCTGTCCTGATGAGACTTGCTGGGCGCAGGATCGCCGGGCACAGTTCACAATTATTTCTAAATGAACTGCTGCTCCGGACGAAAACCCACGTCACTTGCCGTTTAAAGCGTATAAAGAAGCAAGAAAACGTTAAGTCACTAGTTCTGCTGACTCGACGGGCTTTTTTCTTTTTGCAGGCTTGTGCGGGCGCAAATCATCCTTGTTCTTCTCATAGAAATCCAAGCCTGCTTGATAGCCAGCGTCATACAACGTCTTCAAATTACTGTAGGACCAATCCAGCACATAGGGCCATTGGTGTTCAGGAATGTAGTCGTCAAATTTCATTTCCAGCAGATTCAGCTGCCACTTCTCGTTATCTGACTTCTGCGTATCTCGATCTGGAAAAAGTTTGAGTTCCTCGCTGTCGAGCTTAACCATATGTCGATATTTAAAAAGTTCCAGATCGTCCTTGGCAATCTCAACCAAGGGGATCATGATTGACTGGATCCACGCATCGTAGAGATTTCGCGGTTCGCGAATTATTTTTTTGCTCGAAAGGACATCGAAAATCACAACTGTCTTTAGCGGTTCCAGATCCGGTTCGCGGTCTGTGAGGTCCTTTTCCCGCCTGGTCTGTTCCTGCCGGTACTCCAATAGTCCTTCAAAGCATAAAGTGTCTATCGCGGATCCTTCGATATAGGTGTTTCCATTCAATTTGAACGGCGGGTAGATAAAAGGAAACGCCAGCGCTGCCCGGAAGTGATCCGGGGTGATTTCCGCTTCGTGGAATATATCCATTTTTCCCTTCGTGATGTTATAGGCGTTCATGTAGAACTCGCCGTCGAAGTTCTTCAATTGGTCAAAGTCGACAATGTCCTCGATCCATGGGGCGTGCTCACATAACCCCTTGCTCTGTGGGCTAAGGTCAGATGGACAAAACGCGCTGAACATAAGGCCCATCCAGTCGCTGAACAGACGTTCGGCAGGGGTATCCCCGAGTTGCGCCCGAGGGAGCATCCGCAAGAAACTCCTGTACTGGTCAGCCGCCAACCCCGGTTTGTGGAATGCTTTGAAATTGACCGGGAACTGGTCATAGATGGCATCATCCACGCCCAAATTCACCGTGTCTGCCAGCGCTTGCTGTGTTGTCTTTCCCTTCGGTGCCGCGTACACCAGGCCGACTACCATCCCTGCCCCGGCAGTAGAAACCACACTAAACTTAACACCCTTTTTGTCCAGGGCGGCCAATGCGCCAGACTGTAACGTTAGCGTCGGCGCGCCTCCACCTAATAGCAGTGCAACACTCATTGTTTGTCTCCTTCTCGTTCCGAGTTAAATGGGATCGCCAACCTCTAGGGCAGGCGCCGCTTCATTTTGTTGCAGTAACACAGTTATTGTTTCATGGTTGAATGAATTCGCAACAGGCGGGGCCGCTGATTCAGTGGACCGCCGCACCGCTTTTGCGCGTCTGCCCGAGTACATCACGGGCGGCTGCCGTCTTGTCCCGGCCCTGGGCAATACCCGCCCCCTCAAACATCTGGGCGGCGGTGTCAAAAGCCTTCTTCGCATCTTCGGGTTCACCCTTGGCCGCGAGGACATCACCTAACACCAGCTGCGACCACGCGAGGTCACAACGACACTCGCGTCGTTCTTGGATCTCGATCGCGTCCCTCACCGCTTCCTCAGCCGCTGTTAGCTGCGGGGGATCGGCCGCCAACAGGGCCTCGGCACGGATACGCAGTGCGATCGAACGGCTCCATGTCTGAACAGTGTCAGTCGCTATTTTTACGGCCTCTTCGCTAAGCCGCAGCGCCCGCTTCACATCACCCTGCTGCAGGCGGACCTTCGCGAGGAACGCCTGGAAGGCGCCACGGTGGAACGACGTGCCGATCTGATCGCCGAGGGCCAGGCATTCGGTGAGGTCAGTCTCCGCCGACTCGACACCGTCTGCCAAGAGGTAGGCCTCGCCGCGCCAGCCATGGGTTAAGTACTTACGGAAGAGGTCGCCCGATTTTACGCACACTGCGATAGCCTGCTCAAAATCGGGGACCGCCGCCTCTAGGTCGCCATGCCATCCGTGGGCCACGGCGCGAAACATGAAACAGGCAGCGATTGTCGGCAGGTGTTCTGTTTTCTGCGCTACCTCGACACCCCGATGCGCCGCTTCGACGGCCTGCGAGAACCGCCCGTGCAGGCCATAGGCAAAAGCAAGCACACCGGCTATGGCGGCTTCCTCGATCTGGTTTCCGACCTTGTGCATCTGCTCGACGTTGCGGGCCGCGTACTTGCTGGCTTCCCGAGGTTCCCCACGCAAGCAGTGGATCCGCGCCAGCAGATTCACCGGGTCGGCGGTTACCTGATCCTCGCCACCCAGGGCCTCGGCGATCTGTAAGGATTTTTCGGCATATTCGACACCAAGATCGAACTGGCCGAGCACATAGTTTGTCCGGCCGATCCAGTAGAGGATCTGACGCAGTAGATGCTTGTCATTAATCTTCTCCGCCAGCGACCGAGCGTACTCCAGGTTCTTGAGGTCGCGTTCGAACTGCTGGCGGTTCGATGCCACGTTGGCCAGTTTGAGGATGGCGCGAATCTGCGACTCGGAGGCATTCTCCGAGGGGGGCAGCGAGCGTGCCATGTCCAGGGCCGCCTGATAGTGTGCGGTCGCCTCGGTGCGGGCGTAGCGTGCGGCCGCGGCGTCACCCGCTTGCAGGGCGTAGGGAATCGCACGTTCCGGCAGCGCTGCCTCGCGATAGTGATGGGCGAGCAATTCGGGATTCGTGTTGACGGTGTCGGGGAACTGTTTCTCCAGGATAGCGGTGATCTCCCTATGCAACTGTTGGCGTTTACTGCGCAGGAGGCTGTTATAGGCCACGTCCTGCACCATCGCGTGCTTGAACTCGTAAGTCAGTTCCGCCGACAAACCACGCCGGTAGAGCAGTTCCGCGTCTATCAGTTGGGACAGGGCGTCTTCGAGAGCGGACTCTGCACGCTGTGCGACCGCAGCCAGCAACTCGTAACTGAAGGTCCGGCCAAGTGTCGCTGCTAACTGTGCCACTTCCTTGACCGGCGCCAGACGGTCGAGGCGTGCCATGAGCGAGTCCTGCAGCGACGCCGGGATTGCGAGCGGCTGCAACGGGCCTGACAACACGAACCGGTCGCCGGCATCCTTGAGCAGGTCCGATTCCAATACTGTCTTGGTCAGTTCCTCGACGAACAGCGGCACCCCGTCGGTTCTACCCATGATCTGATCGAGCACTTCGGTGGGGAGCCCCTTGCCCCTGGCGACCTTCGTAATCAACGTTTCGCTTTCCTTGCGACTCAGGCGTTTGAGCATGATAAGGCTAATGTGTGGTTGGTCGCTCCAGGGAGGCTCGAAGTCCGGTCGGAATGTGTAGATGAGCAACAAACGCGCCGACTGTGAATGTTCGACCAATAAGTTCAACAACTCGAGGGTCGAGGGATCGATCCAGTGCAAGTCCTCGACGATCATCAATACTGGCTGCTGAGACGCCATCGCGTCGATGATCGTGACACACGCTTGCAGTGTCTTCTTCTTCGTGTCCTCCGGGCTGAGAGCGAGCGGCGGATAGCGTTCAGCCGTCGGCAGTGACAGAAGGGATGCAAACAGGGGGGCGAGATCCGCCCCGGGAAGGCCGAGGTTGCTCAATACGGAATCCAGCCTGTCGAGCTTTTGTGCGACGCTGTCGCTCTTCTCGAAACGCAGACCCCGCTGGAGCTGGTCGATCACCGGATAGAACGGCGTGTCCCGGTGGTAGGGCGAGCAGTAGTACAGCACCCGATTGCGGGGCTCGCTTTGCACACGTTCTTGAAAATTACGCAGAGTGCGCGATTTGCCGAGCCCAGATTCGCCCGAAAGCAGCACCACCTGGCCCTCGCTGTCGTTGGCCTGCTCCCAGCGCCTGAGTAACAGGTTTATTTCCTCCTCGCGCCCCACGAGTGGCGTCAGGCCCCGGCGCACGGTGGCCTCGAAGCGATCACGCACCCCGCTCTCCTCGCGTACTCGATACGCCGCCACCGGCTCCGATATGCCCTTGAGTCGTTGCGGGCCGAGGTCATCGCAAATGAACAGGTCTTCCACCAGGCGATGGGTGGTCGCGCCGATCACAATCGTATTGGGTTCCGCAAAGTCCTGTAGGCGGGCGGCGAGGTTGGGCGTCTCACCGACGATAGCCGACTTCTCACGCCGTTCGCCTTTACCGATATCGCCGACCACGACGAGACCGGTACTGATGCCGATGCGAACCGCCAACGT
>CAXMNC010000017.1:0-2026 GCA_964194625.1 Acidiferrobacterales bacterium | reverse complement strand
ATGAAAAGCTCGCGCCGCAAGAGACCGTCGCTTAAGGCCGTGAGCTTCGATCGCCACCCGATCTGACGCTCGGCAAACTCAGAGGCGCCTATGAGCGTCTCCAATGCGTCTTTCTGCTCCTCATCAGCTCGAAGCTGGCGGTGACATGAGGCGGCATAGTCCGTCGTGAGGTCCAAATGTTCGACAATTTCCCACCCGGGCTGCGTGAGCAGCGTCGGATAATCGGCCTCCGATTCGATGAACTCCGGCCCGTTCTCAACGGCGCGCCCATAGTCCGCGGTCGAGAGGCCCGGCGCGACAGAGATCACTGTGAATACCATTTGGCCACCGTGACGGATCACACACCGACAGGCCTCGAGAACCGCGCGCTTTGGCCTGAGGCAACATAGAAGGTCGCTGTGGTTGACAGCATCGAAGCTGTTGTCGGGAAACGGCAGGTTCGCGCCATCGGCAACAGCAACCCAGCAGGCGCTGGCAATACCATCTGCAACCGCCCGGTCGGCGGCGATCCGAAGTCCCGTCAACGGAAGGTCGACGAGCACGATGTCGCAACCGCTCGTCCCGGCCATGTACAGCCCCGGCCAACCGGAGCCTGCCCCTACATCCAGGAGGCGCAGGCCCGGCCGTAATCCCAAGAGCGCACTGAGCCGCTTGGTTTCCTCACGGGTGGCCCAGCTAGATCCGCCGTAGTCGCAGCCGCAAACGCTGCGTTCGATCGCACGCATGGTCGGCGTTTGGGCACAGAGATAGGACTCGGAAAAGCGCTCGGTTTGAGCCCGTTCTTCCGGACTTCTCGCCATCCGCCGTGGACCTGGCTCCGATAGGTGGTTCACCGGAAACACGGGGTCTACGGCGTTTCAACCTGCCCAAGCGAAATCGAAGTTGACCCCGTCGCCAACCTTCCAATTGCGGAGATCCGGATCGGCCCAAGGCGACCCTTCCACTGTCATGAGGTCCATCCGATCAATGCCAATTGCCACCTGTGAGAGCGAGTTATACATATGAGCTTGGTTACTATCGGCGTCCGTCAGGGATGTCATAGTCGCCTCGCCGACATTCGCGACGGCGACTTTGTTCTGATTCCAGTCGATGCTGATATCGACGACGGAAGGCGGCAGCCATTCATCGATGACCGCGTTCCAAACGGCAGGCACGGGGCCTTCTCTCTGGCCTTCGAAGATCGCTTGAAGTTCGGCCTGTTGATCGGCACTGGCCGCGGTATCGATGTAAAGCCGGGCCTTGCCGCCGCCTTTGTGAAAATTTGCTGGCCAATCAGCGACAATTGCGAACTTCACGCCGGTGAGATCCACACCGTTGGAACTTCCCTCTTTGTTGTCCCAAGCGAACACGGCGGAACACCATCCTTCGTCCGGCTCGACCTCAGCGGTCAGCCAACAGGGACAAAAGGTCTTGCAGCTACAGATCTCGAGGCCGCGCCCCGATAGATTCCAAGCCATCATTTCCTCCCGTTTTCAGATAGAGGCACAGGATGATTATATTCCTGAGACTGGGGAATGTTACGACGCTTGAGATTTATCCGCAATTCAACGACAGCTTCCTTTCGGTCAGGCATGGTTGCATTTTGGAGGTGCCGTGGTCGCTCGGCGGTTCGGGATACGCAAGTCTGGTCCTGGCTTGTCGCTTAAGTCAGGGCTCATGCCGCCAGATGTCTGCTCTGGCCCTGAGAGCAGACCTAACGCTTATCGCTGACGAATGTCTGCAACTGACCCGAAGCGGACATTCACGGGCAACCAGGTCGGCCTCTCTTTGGACTCATGGGTCATGGCCGCTCGGTGAGTCCTCCAGTCGCTGCAACAGTGCTGTCGCGTTTTCGGGTGTAGCGACCCACAGGTGAGAGGCGTCCTTGAGCATCATCGTCTTGGGCGCAACATACCGGCTTATGACCTCCCTCACCTCGGCCTCGCCGCGGCCCTGCCAGAAGCCATCGTTGGCGGCGACGAGGACGTGCGTCTCGATAGGGAGGAGGCGGTTTGTGCCAGTCACCAGGTGTTCAAGCATCTCGTTG
>CAXMNC010000016.1:0-4904 GCA_964194625.1 Acidiferrobacterales bacterium | reverse complement strand
CGAGAAAAACGCTAGACTATGAAACACCGGCTGAACGATTTAGCCAATGTGTTGCGTCGACCGGTTGAAACCGCAGCCCAAAGCGGAAGTTCATGAACTGCACACTTTCGATGCGACGCCAATTCTACGACTGACTGCTTTCGCCTAGGAGCTGCCAGTCAGATAATAGAGTTGCGACAGGTAGAAAACGACCCTAAGTCGACCATTTAGGTCTAATCGTCTAAACGCCCGGTATTAGAGCTATAACGGACCATTACTCTTCCGGCGCGCCTGCAAGACGCAAGCCTTCGACCATGCGTTCGAAATCTTCCTCATGTTTGAACACTTGTTTTATCCTCTGGGTATATCCAGCGATCGAGAAGTCCGGCACCAAGCGTTTGACCTCATCCAATGCCGCACGCGCCTTTTCGAGGTCTCCTTTTAACGCACACGCGGACGCCAGCAATCTGTGCGCGGTGGGAAGATCGGGGTTTCTCTGGATCGATCTTTGGAACCACTCGATCGCCGTTTCATAGTGACCGATGACAAATTCAGCCGTACCTCGATGCGCGAAATAGAACTGCAGCCACGGATCATTCGGACTCAATCGGATCGCCCGGTCAAGGCATTCCACCGCATGTTCATAGGCATCCGCGCCGGAGAATGCGTGTACGATGCCTAGAACGCCGACGGCATACGCGAAATTCGGATTGAAACGGATAACTGTTTCGCATTCATCTATCGCCGCATCATGCTTACCGCTCAACCAGTGGACCATCGCCAAGAAAGTGCGGGCAGCCTCATCGTCGGGATCGATCGTAATGGCCGTGCGGGCGGCTTCCGCGGCATCGGTAGCCAAGTCACGCGGCGACCGATGTCCCCAGCCATAGATAAGCTCCATGATATTGATATACGCAAGCAGGCTGTGAGCACCCACGTATTGCGGGTGGCGCTCGATAGCGGTCACGCAGAGTTCGCGGGCTTTCGCAAAGCCTTCTTCAGTCATGTGGTCCGTGTGCCACTGGGCACGCGCGACGAGATCCCTGGCCCGCAGGTCCTGTTCGTCACGTTTAAGTGCGCTTTTGGATTCGGCCACATGGACCTGCTGGCCCACGGTAGACGCGACCAATGCCGTGATCTCGTCCTGGACTTCGAAAACGTCTGCCAGCGACCGGTCGAAGCGTTCAGCCCAGATATGGTTACCCGTCATAGCCTCGACTAGCTGTGCGGTTATGCGCGCGCGATTCCCAGCGATTCGAACGCTGCCCTCGAGCACGTAGAGCACATCGAGTTCACGACCCACCTGGCGCACATCTACGGATGCCCCCCGGTACGTAAATGAGCTATTCCGAGCGATGACCAACAGATCGTGAAACCGCGACAGCGCGGTGATGACGTCCTCGGCGATCCCGTCGGCAAAATACGCCTGTTCGGGATCTCCACTCATGTTGGTGAAGGGCAGCACCGCAATGGACGGTTTGTCTGAGAGTTCCAACGGGGGTCGTTCTTCAGCGATATCTGCGACCGCATCTTTAAGTTCAGTATTGGTGGTTGTGGATTCGGGTCCTGGTATCACCGCACCTGGTTTCTGGCGAGCTGCGAATGCTCTGACCGGCTGATCGAATCCCTTCAGTGCTTGCTCACCGAGGCTTTCGAACTCGAAGGGCAGGCGTGTGGGAACTGTCTCTGACACGGAACCCTGAACCACCACGCCACGCGGTTCTGCAAGCTGTTCAAGACGCTGCGCCAGAATCACTCCCGCCCCGGTGATAGTGCCGTCTGCCACCACCACCTCTCCCAAGCTGATCCCGACCCGAATCTCAGGTCGAATATCGTCGCTTAGGTTCCGGTTGTGCCCGGTGTTTTCGGCTTGGAAGACCAAGGCGGCACACACCGCATCTGACGCGCGTGAGAATTCGGCTACGAGCGCATCTCCCCTGATCTCGTGGGCCGTCCCGCCGTAGTCCTCGCTTGTCTTTGAGAGCCGTCGAAAGGCCGCCTGAATGCGCTCGTGGGCGATGGATTCGTCCTTTTGCACTAGCTTCGTCGAGCCCACGACATCGGCGTGGAGGATAACAGCGAGCTTTCGTGACGGGGTCTTCGCCATTGGGATGTCCTGTTCTTGGGTTTCGGCGTGGCTTCTCCTAGATAATATCGCGAGAGCTTACGGGTGACGAGCGAATGGCAGCAATGCAGGCTATGGTGGTGGACCTCGGAATCCCTCGTTTTCGAGCTGGCGATTCTTCCGCTCATGGCCGATTGTTGCCGATCGCGGAGACAATTTCTAGAACAGTTGAAGGGCGGCTAATAGGCGAGAGCGGTCATTCAAAGATGGTCTGACTGAGCAAATGAACTCCTTTGACGAATGTCGGCTTTCGCCTAGAAGCGGCCTGTCGACCTAGTTAAAATTTGAGTCCCTGGCTGGCAGCAAGCGGCCAAAAGCTGTCGTCAGTTGATTTACGTGCGTAGATGGCGGCTTTCATGTCTTTGACCCTTTATTTCGGCATTTTGCGAATGCGCTTCGGATGTAGCTCACCCATAAGTTTTTCCATCGCATCTGCGAATCCGTCTAACGGATTTTTCTTACAGTAGTTTTCAAGCCAAAGAAGCATTGCCTCTGTATCTGTTTGGCCGGTAATCTCCCACGTATCACGTGTTTGCATGTTGTAGGCGGTCACGTAGCCAAATATCCAGTTAATATGGCGATTTTCGCCCCTGTACTTGCCTCTGCGTCCCTCGTCACGTGCAGCAACATATTGTCCGCAAGACCCCATTTTTCCTGTGGTAACGGAAACGGAGTACTTTCCGTTTATATCGCTAGAATTAACGGTCGCAGGTAAGAAAAGAGACATAGCTAAGACAAAGATCGTGTGTTTCATCTCTTTGGCCCTCCTCGCAGCTTCGCGTTGCAAGTCGCTGGTATATCGTGCGTAGATGGCGACTTTTATGCTCGTCACGTGCAGTGACATATTGTCCGCAAGAGGGAGTCTGGCTGAACACCACGCAGAGCAACGACCGCTTATGGCCGAACTCGGCCTGTCGCCAGATTCAGATTAGCATGATCTGAACGTCTGCTTATAGGCGGAAGCGGTCATTGAGACGCTAGCTCAAAGTCTCACACCCATGATATTTGCGAACGTCAGCAAAAGGGTCGGAAGCAGACGTTCCGCCGTATGGCTCTCACAAGGAGCCCTTCACCGACAGCGTCTTCGAGCTGTTTACCAGCGCGCCGGACGGCGGTGCCGTCAACACTAATATCTCCGGCACGCTGACGGCTGGGGGCGACGTGTTTAGTTTTGCGCTCGACTAGGTAATGTTTTCGCGGGAGCCGGCACTGCCGTTCCTCCCAGGCGGTAAAACGCGGTCGCAATGGCTAAGGGGTAACAAACCCCTTGCTGTGGTGCTGGTTTGGCTTAGTCCTGCTACTGCCTCCTTACGTTGCTGACATCGCTGGCACAGTTCTCCGTTCGCTCTACAGGTCGTCAAGATTACGGATGGCGATACCCGCTACGTGCTCGATACCAACTATTGGCAACACAAAATCCCGAGTTTGTGACAAATGTCACAGCTTCCTCTGACAAACGGAGCCAAAATAGCAATAGGAATACCGCTCGTGTGATTACGGGCTAATTCACACCGGAGGTGCCATCATGGCGGGACTCAATTTGTTCGAAACCACTGCTCTTGTTGTCGCTCTTACGGCCATATTGTTATTCACAGATATCTTGTATTAAATTCATTGGCGATTCTAGATTTGTTTTGAGCATCCACCCCGCCTTGTGCCGGGATTTTTTTGTGGGGAAGCACCAACTTTTTCTCCAAAAAATGTGGAGGTGGGTATTGCCAGGGCACGTCTTCCAAAAAGGGGGGGCTACCCCCAAAGCCTGGGCACTAAGTTGCTACGTGTGTCGTTAGTCTTGCCAGAACCGATTGAAGCGATCCGGCGCTAGCTCGGTGTACTTAACCGTATGTTGGATGTTCTTGTGGCCCAGGTAGTGTTGAATCGCACGGGTGTCATGACCATCGTTGGCTAACTTGAACCCGCAGGCATGTCTTAACATATGCGGGTGCACGGGGAATCCTAGACAAGCTAGTTCGCCAGCACGCGCAATGATCTTGCGGACTGTCGATGTTGTAAGTGGCCCCTGGCGTTCGGTTACAAACACGTAAGGCGTGTCTGGATACATTCGTTGTAGCCTTCTGAGTGCGCGGATCTCAGGTCCTCTTAGGGGATGTGTCGAGGGTGTCCCGTTCTTAGTGCGTGAGACATGCAAGAGACCTTGAGACAGATCGATCTGATCCCATCGCAAAGCCACCAGTTCCGATACTCGCAGTGCATGGCGGTATGCCAACAGGATCAACGTTGCATCGCGATGGCCATGACGACCGCTCTTCTTAGCGGCGTCAAGTAGTGCACCGACTTCCTTCTCACTCAGGTGTTCCCGTGATCGCCGTGCCTTATTCGGTAGGCGCCTGGGAGGAACTTTCCCATTTACGATACTTGGGGACCTGTCACTAGCGGACTGTAACTGTATGACGTTGCTGGCAGTGATGGTTTCAGACTTTCCCGTAAAGGGTTCTTTTTGGGAATGTTTCTGACGTCGTGGAGCGCGTGAAGCGTGCTGCGGTAGACTGTGCTCAGCCATGATGGCCTCCTCATTGGGTTGTCATGGTTAGAGGCCCGTAGGTGTTTGCGCACTTGCGGGCTTCGCTTTCACTGTAACGTCACTATTCTACCATAACGTGCTCAGCTACGATGTTAGACGAATAACATTGTGCTCTTGTTGGCAGGCTAATCGATCGACTGACAACGCTGCAATGAGATGTACCCTCAACTCGAATCGAGGAAAGAGGATCCAGACCTCATGTCGCAGTGGTCCCGTTACGCATCTGGATCGTCCTGGCAGGAAGGCTTGGGAGTAAGT
>CAXMNC010000015.1:0-17310 GCA_964194625.1 Acidiferrobacterales bacterium | reverse complement strand
CTGATCATTATGTACGAGGACAGCGACGAGATCTCGAGGAACACGAAAAGGTTGAACGCATCGCCGGTGGCGGCGATGCCGAGCAGCCCGGCGAGACACAGCAGGAAGGCGGTGTAGAAAAGCGTGATTCGGTCCGCTGCGACCTCCCGCTCCACGCTGCGCGCCGCGAACGGCAGCACCACGGCGCCGATGGCGGCGACGATCAGCAGCACGAAGGCGTTTACCGCGTCGATCCGGTACTCGATGCCCCACGGCGCCGCCCAGCCGCCGAACTCATAAGAGAGCGTCCCGGTTGCCAGTACCTGCTGGAGCAACAGCGCTGCGATGACGAGCGCCGCCCAGCTCGCTGCGAGACTCAGCGCCCACGCCACCCGGGCGTTGTTCAACAGCACGCACAGCGGCGCTGCCAGCAGGGGAATAACAACCTGCAAGGCCGGGAGGTGCTGCGCGATCACAACCACTCGTCCTTGTCGTGGATCTCGTCTTCTTCGATGGTTCCGTAGGCCTCATTGATGCGCACGACCAGGGCCAGGCCAAGCGCAGTCATAGCCACGCTCACCACGATCGCGGTCAGTATCAGCACATGCGGCAGCGGATTGGAGTAGACGGTGAAGCCTTCCTTGAGGATAGGGGCGGTGCCGCCTTGCACCTTGCTTATCGAGATGTACAGGATAAAGACCGCGGTCTGGAACAGGTTGAGGCCGACAATCTTCTTCACCAGGTTGCCGTGCGCGATGACGACGTAAAAACCGGCCATCATCAAAAAGATCACGACCCAGTAGTTGTAAAGGCCGAGCCATTGCATTACGAACGCTCCCGCCCTGCAAACGCGAAGAAGATGGTGACCATCACCGCGGCCACGGTGATGCCGACGCCGAGCTCAATCAACAAGATACCGATATGCTGGCCGTGCACGGGATTGGCAGCGAGCACGCCGTAGTCCAGGTAGCGTCCGCCGAGGAGCAGTGAAGCAACACCCACGCCGCCGAAGAGCAGATAGCCCGTGGCCACCAGCACCCGGACAATTTGCTGCGAGGCCACCGACCGGGCCATCTCCAGCCCGAAGACCAGCGCATAGAGGATGAAGCCGGCGCCGAAGATCACGCCCGCCTGAAAGCCGCCGCCCGGACTGTATTCCCCGTGAAACTGGACATACAAGGCAAACAGCAAAATTGGTGGGATCAGCAGCTTGGCGACGACGCGCAGCACCAGGTGGTGTTTCACGGTTTTTTGGCCTTTTTCTTACGGCTGCGGGCACTCGCCCCGAGCAACACCATCACCCCGACGCCGGCGGTAAAGATCACCGCCACCTCGCCCAGCGTGTCATAGCCACGGTAGCTGGCGAGCACCGAGGTGACGATATTGGGGATGCCGGTCTCTTGCGGCGAGTCGTTGATGTAGCGTGGCGCGACATGCTGATGAATCGGCGCGCTTGGGTCGCCATAGCGCGGCATGTCAAGGGTTCCATAGATCAGCGCCGCCCCCGTAATGCTGACCACGAGCAGCGGTAACACAGCCCGGCGCTGCGCATTCTTTTCCTGGCGCGCCGTCAGCGCCAGGGTCGCGAGCATCAGCACCGTGGCGATGCCCGCGCCCACGGCCGCCTCGGTAAACGCTACATCGACAGCATCCAGCACCAGGAACAGGCTCGCAGTCAACAGGCTGTAGATGCCGAAGAGCATCACAACGGCGAACAGATCGCGCAGCACTACTATGGCGATCGCCGTAATCGCCAGAAAGCTTAGAAGCACGATGTTGACTAGATGTTCGATGGCTTGCCCTCCTTTGCGGCTAGCAGGGGTTTGAGCTTACCGTGGAGCGCCGCCTTGGCAAGGGCGTGGGTCGCGGTGGGGCTGGTGAAAAACAGGAATACCAGGATCAGGATCAGCTTCACTGTCGTCAGTGTCAGGCCCGCCTGCAGCATCAGTCCGATCAGGATCAGGGCCGCACACAGCGTGTCGGTAAGGCCGGCGCCGTGCAAACGGGTGAAGAAGTCCGGCAGGCGCACGACCCCGATGCCGCCGACAATGCCGAAGAATCCGCCGACTAGCAGGCACGCCCAGCTGAAAAGGTCTGTGAGCGGCAAGCTCATCGTTGCCCCCGTTTTGCGGCAGCTCTCCCGGCGCCAGCGAGGTCGCCATACTCAAAGAACTTGAGAACCGCGATGATGGCGATGAAGTTTATGAGCGTGTAGGCGAGTGCGATATCCAGGAAATCCGGGCGCCCGGTGAGAAATCCAAATACCGCGATGAGCAGAACGGTCTTGGTGCCGAACATGTTGACCGCCAGAATCCGGTCGTACACCGTGGGTCCGAGTAGCGCCCGGATCAGCGCCAGGGCCATGGTGACCAGGATTGCAATCGCCGCCGCAACGAACATTATTCGTCTCCCTCGAATCGCGTGACGCGCCGATCCATGTCCCCGGTTCGTAGCGCCTGCGCCGCCTCGCGGGTGAGCGCATGGACCTCGATCTTGTCGCCGTCTATGTTGATAGACACGGTGCCCGGGGTCAGTGTGATGGAGTTGGCGTAGATGACCTTACCCAGCTCGCTTTTCTGGCTGGTTTTGAGGCGAATCACGGTGGGGCTGATAGGCAGGCGGGGGTCCAGGATGCGGCGGGCGACGTCCAGGTTGGCCTTGACGATCTCCCAGCCGAGCCAGGGCCAGTACAGCAATGCCCCAGGGCCGAGATGAATCGGGTGACCTTCGCGGTCTACCACGTCCATCCGCAGTGCGATGGTCACCACCAGCAGCACCGAGAGCGCACCGAGACCGAGAAGCAAAGGGGCATAGTGGCCGGAGAGCAATAACCATAGGGCGAAGCAGATAAATGCTAGGCTAATCGCGTGTGGCAACGGGGCCCCCTGCTGTTAGGTCAACGTGCTGCTGACGAAGGTGCCGTGATAATACCGGGGGAGTGCGTGCGATGCCAGATCGCAGCTAGGCTGTCTGCCGCCACAGAACGAATCACCTTATTTAGGAGGAGGAATTCTCTTCTGCGGCAACGGGATTGTCGTAGGGACGAATGCGCGCTACCTCTACCGCGGTGCCGCGGGTGCGCATGACATCGACTTGATAGCCGTTCAACATCAAGCTGGTGCCGGGTGCCGGGATATCTTCCAGGTATTCGGTGATTAAGCCATTGATGGTGCGCGAGCCGTCGCTTGGCAGTTCCCAGCCAAGCTTGCGATTCAAATCACGAATGCTTGCGCCGCCTTTAACAAGGTAGCTACCATCTGCTTGTGGGCGAATATCTTCGATCTTACCAATTGCCTCGGTCGAAAAGTCTCCGACGATTTCCTCCAAGATTTCATCGAGGGTGACGAGACCCATAATGTCGCCATATTCGTCGACCACGAAGCCGATGCGCCGCTTTGACTTTTTAAAGTTGAGAAGCTGAGTATTCAACGGTGTGCCTTCTGGAATGAAATACGGTTCAGTCATACTTTGTATCAAGGTTTCACGGCTTAGTTCGTTTTCACGAAGTTCATTCAGAACCTTGCGCATGTGGATCATACCGACAACGTTCTCCAGGCTGCCACGATAAACCGCCAGTCGCGTATAACGACTGCGTGTGAGATGTGCCAAGATATCATCCCAGTCATCGTCGAGGTCGATGCCCTGAATTTGGCCACGCGGCACCATGACGTCTTCGACGGTTATTTTTTCGAGATCGAGAATACCTAGCAACATCGCTTGATGGGTTTTCGGGATCAACGCGCCGGCTTCCATTACGGCCAAGCGTAGTTCCTCGCTACTGATTTGGTCGCCACGTTTATCGAGCGGCACGCCAAGTAGGCGTAACATCTGGTTCGCAATCTGATTGATAATCCAAATGATGGGGTAACAGACCTTCAGCAAGAAGCGCAGCACGTAGGCGGCGGGAAAAGCCACTCGCTCGGGTTGCATGGCGGCGATGGTCTTGGGCGCGACTTCGGCAAAAATCAGTATGGTGATCGTCAATAAGGCGGTCGCGACTGCGATTGACGCTTCACCGAATATTTTAAGAGCCATGATGGTGGTGACGGCCGAGGCCGCTAGATTGGCGAAATTATTGCCAAGCAGGATAACGCCCAGTACGCGATCGGGCCGTTCGAGGAGTTTGTGGACAATGCGCGCCGCCTGATGGCCGGACTCGGCAAGATGCTTTAGGCGATAGCGATTTAGCGCCATCATGCCGATCTCGCTGGCGGAAAAAAATGCGGATAACAGGATGAGGAAAGTAAGCGCGATAGCGAGCGCGCCTATCGAGACGTCATCCAAATAAGGGTTGCCTCAGGGTCATGGGGATAAACTGACTTTAGCACAGCTGAAAGGCCGGCCGTCAATGCGCCGCGCCGCACACGCATGCATTTTCTATACCGTTCTGCCGTAATACCGTCTATTTCGCGTAGAACCACGTCAACATCGGGATTAGAACGAGGAGAAACAACAGAGTCATGATGCTCCCCGCCCGCAAGAAATGATGGTTGCGATAACCTCCGGGGCCCATGATGAGTGCATTTACCTGATGGGTTGGCAGCAAGAAGGAGTTTGATGCGGCAAGGCCTACTGCGAGGGCAAAGACTCGCGGATCAGCGCCCGCGCCGATCGCAATGTTGATGGCCAAGGGCACGAGCAGCACGGTGGCGCCGACATTGGACATCACTAGGGTAAATATGGTGGTGAGGACCGCGACGACCGCCAGCAATATCCAGTGGGGGACGTCGCCGAAAAGGGCCAGGATATTTTGCGCGATCCATGTCGCGGTACCCGAGTGCTCGACTGCGATGCCTAGCGGGATCAGGCTTGCGAGCAGAAACACCGTCCGCCAGTCTACTGAACGATAAGCCTCATCGATGCGTAGCACTCCCGATAGGATCATACCTATTGCTCCCGTCATCAGTGCTGCCGAGAGGCGCAGATTGCTAAAAATCACCAGCCCTATCGCTATGCCGAAAAAAATCAGTGCGTACTTTACCTTCTCCGGTCTCATGCCGAGGTCTTGGCGGGGATAGGCGGTCAAGACAATAAAGTCGGGGTCAGAGTCCAGCAGTGCGAGGTCTTCCCAACTGCTGTGCACGAGCAGAGCGTCCCCGGCTTGAAAGGGAATGTCGGCGAGTTTTTCGGTGATGGCCTCGTCACTGCGGTAAAGCGCCAGAATGGTCGCGCGATAGCGTTGACGAAACTTTATTTCGCGCATCGACTTGCCTATTAGCGATGAGCGTGGGGCAATAACGATCTCGGAGACACCCGAATAAGCCGGCGACAGGACCTCCGATAACACGCCCATTTCGGTTCGGACTTCGAGCCTGAAATTCCGTGTAAAGGCCTCGACATCTTCCCATTTGCCGAGCAGGCCCAATACATCACCGGGCTCGAATACCGTCTCACGTACTGGTGCGAGACGTACATGGCCCTCACGCTGGAGTGCCACCGCACTAATCTTATAGTTCGATTGCTTGCGCAGGTAGTCCACAGTATTACCTTTCAAGCTGCTGCTGGCGGGGATGGCTACTTGAAAGACGTCGCCCTGCACATGGTAGGTACGATTGAGGTAGGCCATGGTACTTGACGTATCAGACTCACTGGTGGTCTTGGGCAGCACATACTTGCCGAGAAAGGTGAAATACAGAATGCCGGTGGCTACCAACGCAAGCCCAATCGGCGTCACATCAAAGAGATGGAACAGCTCCATTTTCTCGACACTTGAAGGCAGGTTCGCATTGGAGGTCTCGATCAAGTCGTTGAGAAGGATTAGCGGGCTCGAGCCGACAAGGGTGATGGTGCCGCCGAGAATCGCACAAAAGCCCACGGGCATGAGCAGACGGGAAAGTGGATTACGGGTGCGGGTGGCAATGCGTCTGACGGCGGGCAAAAAGAGCGCGACGGCGCCGATGTTTTGCATAAATGCAGAAATCAGGCTGACGGTGCCGGCGATGACAGCAATAAGCCGGGTCTCGGTATTGCCGGCCAGCCTGACGATAGGGCGGCTTATCTGGTTCATGACCCCGGACTTGTCGAGCCCCGCCCCGATAATCATCACCGCAATGATCGAGATGACGGCGTTGCTCGAGAAGCCGCTGAAGATCTCATTTGGCTGGACGACTTCTGGACCGAAGGCGCTGCTTATCGCTAGCAACACCATAATGCTGATAGCGGCGACATCGACACGCACCAGCTCGGATACAAACAGAAAGATGGTCAGTGCAAGCACCCCCAGGACCCACGCGATTTCGGGGGTGAGGGAGATCGGGTCAACCATCTTGGTGATGCGTGTGACTTATTGTCGTGCTCGGAGGGTTCAGTTGATGATGCGTTATAGTATAGTGGTTTGGTGGACCGTTGTCAGTTAGGTTGAGCAGCTAGCGCCCAAGTATCACCTCCAGAACGAGCTTGCTACCAAAGTAAGCGAGCAAGAGTAAAGCGAAGCCACCTAGGGTCCAATGTATGGCCGGCCGACCGCGCCAGCCAAAGCGCCAGTGACCTAGCAGCAGTACCGCAAACACTATCCAAGCGAAAACCGACAATATCACATGGTGCGTAAAGCGCAGCGGTTGACCAAATAACTGCTCGGAGAAGAAAGCGCCGCTAATGAGGGTCAACGTCAACAACACAAACCCCAGCCCCATGAGTTGAAACATAAGCTGTTCCATTGTCTGTAGAGGTGGCAACGCCCGCATGAATGCGGAAGACTGTCGTTGTTTAAGCTGTCCTTCTTGCGCTAACAGGAGAAGGCTTTGTACTGCCGTGAGGCTCAGTAGGCCATAGGCTAATACTGAGACTATGATGTGGGTTGACTGCGCGGTTGTGCCTCTTGGTAAGACTACATGGGTGCCCGGCCAGATCCAGGCAGCAACAACCGCTAGCGCCGCTAACGGCATGATAACGATACCCAGGTTGTCGATTCGTTTATATAGGGTGGCGAGCAGGTATAGCACTGCTACTGCCCAGGCGATCAGAGAGGCGGCGTTGGTCAATGCAAGGTTAAGCCCGTTCTTTAGCCACAGGTCGCCATGCAGGATGAGCGCGTGTAGAAGCGCCGCGATAAAGCCGACAGCGATAATCGTAAATCGCATTGCCCCGGTACTGACTTTGCCTCGCATCAAGCGGCGCCACAGGACCAGGCCCGCCACAATGTATAAAGATGCGGTTAAGCTATTTAGAAGCGAATCATTCATAATATCCATATTCCTAGAGCGCTCGCCGAGTGCATGATGGCACAGCTCGACTTGTGGTTGAAGCATAGCAGGAGCAGCTTGGCCATTCGTTGTTGGTCTTGTCCGGGACCTACTCGAAGTGGCTCGGCCAACGCTAACTTGTGAGAGACTGTAGTGTTTGAAAATTTGAGCGGACGTTTGCAGGCCACGCTGAACCAATTGCGGGGCGCGGGCCGCCTGACGGAACAGAATATGGCGCAGGCGCTGCGCGAGGTCCGTATGGCCCTACTCGAAGCTGACGTCGCGCTGCCGGTGGTTAAGGCATTCATCGATCAGGTTAGAGAGCAGGCTGGCGGTCAGGACGTGTTGCAGAGTCTCACGCCAGGTCAAGCAGTTATCAAGATTGTCAACGATGAGTTGATACAGCTATTAGGTGCGACCAACGACGGCCTGGATTTGGCGGTGCGCCCGCCGGCTGTGATCTTAGTGGCGGGTCTGCAGGGCTCCGGCAAAACAACAACGGTGGTAAAGCTGGCTCGGTTCTTACGTGAACGCGAAGGTAAAACGGTATTAGCCGCGAGCGCGGACGTGTACCGACCCGCCGCCATCGAACAGCTTGAACGGCTGTCTGTCAGTGCCGATGTGCGATTCTTTCCGAGCCGGACGGATCAGCCGCCAGTAGAAATCGCTACCGCTGTAGTCGCTCAAGCGCGAAAGGAGCTTGTGGACGTGGTGCTTATCGACACGGCCGGGCGTTTGCATATCGACGACTCGATGATGCAGGAGATTCAGGCATTGCATTCGGCGGTCAATCCAGTAGAGACGATTTTCGTTGCCGATAGTACGACCGGGCAAGATGCGGTGGTTACCGCCAAAGCCTTCAATGACGCGCTGCCGTTGACGGGCATCATCCTAACTAAGACCGATGGTGATGCGCGGGGCGGGGCGGCGCTGTCGATCCGGCATGTTACGGGCAAGCCAATCAAATTTTTGGGGACGGGCGAGGGTACCGATGCGTTGGAACCGTTCCACCCGGACCGAATCGCTTCGCGCATACTCGGTATGGGAGACGTTCTCAGTATCGTTGAAGAGGTTCACCGCACCGCAGACTTGCAGCAGGCAGAAAAGCTTGCGAAGAAGATTTCCAAGGGCAAGGGCTTTGACCTCGAGGATTTCCGTACCCAGTTGGTACAAATGGAAAACATGGGCGGCATTTCGGGACTACTCGAGCGGCTGCCGGGTACCGGTGCCTTGCCAGAGGGCGTGAAGGGGCAAGTCAATGACAAGCAAGCTACATGCCTGGTGGCGATCGTTAATTCTATGACGCCGGAAGAAAGACGCTTCCCGGCCATCATTCGCGGTTCGCGAAAACGACGAATTGCCAAGGGCTCAGGCACCCAAGTCCAGGATGTTAACCGGTTATTGAAGCAATTCACGCAGATGCAGAAAATGATGAAGCGCATGGGCAAAGGTGGCATGAAGCGAATGTTGCGAGGCATGCAAGGCAATTTACCTGGTAAGCTCTAATTAGGGTCGTTTTCGTCGCATCTGGTTACTTTTTAATATCAACGAGTTAATATGTATTTTGGATGTCGATATTTCACAACCTGTCTTGACGACATATATTTAAGGGAAAGCTATTTCGCAAAGGGGAAGGGACGCATAGCCTATGTCAACTAAAGCAGATAAGGCCGAACAGTCACAAGAGCGTAGAGCCGGTACCAAGCAGCTGGTTGAACGGTTGACCTCAGATCGTGCGACGATGCTGGCACTCTTTTGTCAAGTAGCTGGCTTAGAACCGTTCAAGCAAGATAAATCTGGAAAGTCGCCACGAGCCTTGTTGGATAAGTTTTGCCAGGTGTTGGTCGATTACATAGCGGCTGGTCATTTCAGTCTTTACGAACGCATCGTAAACGGGAAAGAACGACGTCGAGACACCGCCAAGCTTGCCGAGGAGCTCTATCCGCGAATTAATCGAACCACAGACGCCGCTATTGCCTTCAATGATAAATATGATTTCGAGAAACACCCGGAGATCAGTGACGAGCTGGAAGGCGACCTATCGCGCCTCGGTGAGGAGTTGGCGAAACGGATCGAATTGGAAGACCAACTGCTGAACGCATTGATGGTGCCGGGTGCCGTTACATCAGATGCATCCGTGCGCTGACATGTGCGTGCTAGCGACGCCGTTGTACGACCGATCTAGCGGGACTGTGCCGATAGTGCTTGTCCTGTGACCCCCCTGCTATCGGGCCCCATCAAATATAGATACGTCGCCATAATCGATTCTGGTTCGGCGAGGTGTTCCGTATCCTCACCCGGATAGGCACGTGTCCGCATTGCAGTTTTCACTGGGCCTGGATCGAGGCTGTTCACGCGAATGGCTGTGTTGGCTTCGAGTTCCGCCGCCAGAGTTTGCATCATGCCTTCCACTGCGAAGCAAGTAACGCCATAAGCACCCCAATAGGCACGTCCTTGGCGGCCGACATCGGCACTAGTGAATACAATCGACGCATCTTCGGATTTGCTGAGCAAAGGCAGGCAGGCGCGGGTAAGCAGCAAGGCGGCGTGAACATTGACCGTAAACACTTTGGACCAAGTGCCGAGATCGTATAAGGCTAGCGGCGTCAGCGTACCAAGTTCGGCTGCGTTGTGTATAAGTCCATCGAGGTGGCCGAATTCGTCCTCCACCGTTTTGGCCAACTTTTCATAGCCCTCCACTGTAGCCCGCGACAGGTCAAGCGTGACAATAGCCGGACGAGGGGTTCCAGCTTGTTCGATCTGGTCATAGACATGCTCTAGTTTCTTGGCGGTGCGTCCAAGTAGAATCACTGTGGCCTGATGATTGGCGAGGGTCAAAGCCGCAGTTCTGCCGATTCCATCTCCGGCTCCTGTTATTAGAATGGTACGGCCGGCAAGTAGGTCTGGCGCTGGCGTGTATTGATCCACGGTTTTCTCGCTCATTAATAGGTTCGTTGTCTGGCGCGTCGTACTTCATTGCGCCTGGTTTTCCACGCTATCCATCGTTTTCGCATCGGCGGCAACGCAATCCGATGTTTTAACACTCGATAGCCATCACGTTCAATTTCATCTAGCGTTGCCCGGTAGATAGCCGCCATAACGAGGCCAGGTAGTTGCTGTAATCGGTCTTGCTCGGCTAACCTGTCTAGAGCATCGTCGTAAAAGGATTTTGCCCGCTCGATTTCGAATGCGATTAGTGTTGCAATATTAGGATGATCGATCCTATTTACAATGTTTGTTAGCGGAACTTCAAAGCGCTGCAAATCTTCCATCGGTATATAAGTTCGGCCACGCTGAGCATCTTTGCCGACATCACAAATGATCCGTGTGAACCGAAATGCGGCACCAAGTTCACGAGCATAATCGCCCGTCGTGGCGTTGGTGTATCCGAGCGCACGCGCCAGAAGTAAGTCGTAAAAAGTGCCTACACGATGACAATAGCTGGCCAGTTCTTCAGCCGTGTTGTAGTGGGGTTGCTCGATGTCTGCACGCACTCCTTCGATAACTTCCAATAACTGTTCAGCTGTTAAAGCGTGGGATTGGATAATCGGATGCAGCGCCTTAGCGACGGGATGGCTGGGGCTACCATCGAAGAGCCTGCCTACCTCTTGGCGCCACCATTCTAGTTTTATTCGTGCAACCGCCGGCTCGCGGCACTCATCTATGATTTCGCTGAGTTCGCAAAAGTACGCATATAAGGCTGTTAGCACATCGCGTTTTCCTGGTCGCAAAAACGATGTGCAGTAATGAAAGCTCGAGTCACGTGTAGCGACTTTTTGTCGGGAATATTCTACCGGCACCATGTCGCTAACGGTATCGCGCGAGAGACTAAGCGACAACCGATTTTTTTGCGATGGCTGATGGCTACTGAGTATTGCTGGTCATGATGAGTAATCGCAGGTTATCATTGGTTCGGCTGATAGAGCTAAATCGAAACTATGATTGGATTTGTTAAGGGCCTCGTTATTGGTGCAATCGTTGCTTTCCCGCTAGGGATGAATTTCGGCAAAGACGAACCGCTCCTCAGCAACCCGTTTGCGGTCCAAGCAGACATATCAGAACGAATCGCGGAAGAAAGCGGTCGTTTGCTAACAGAAACCAAGAGAGCGATTCACGAGGCAACGAAGCCACTGAAGCAGTAGTTTATTGGTGCGGTACCTGTCAGGAGGGAGTTGCGCCGATGGGCGCAGCCTTAGGCGTCGGCGTCGTCGGTTACACAGACGCGATTTCGACCTCGTTTTTTGGCGACATATAAGCGGCGATCTGCAATCCTCAGTAAAGCGGCGATACTGTCTGCCTCATCGTTGCCGGATGTAGCGACGCCAATACTGATAGTCAGAGAAATTGGCCGGCCGCTGGCATGGAACGGCATATCAGCGGTCGCGGCACGGATACGTTCCGCGAGTACAGCGGCACCACCGCGCTTCGTTTCAGGCAAAATAATCGCGAATTCTTCCCCGCCCATGCGTGCAACCGTATCCACCGAACGACTCATGCGAGTTAGCAGCCGGGCGATCCCGATCAACACTTTATCGCCAGCCTGATGGCCATACGTATCGTTCACATGTTTGAAGTGGTCTATATCTAGTTCCATCACCGACAGTGAATTGTGGGAGCGCTCACTTAGCGCGAACCCCTGGCGACCTTCCTGAAAAAACGCACGGCGATTTCCCAATCGTGTCAGCGGATCAGTGGTCGCCTGTTCGGCCAGGGTGCGCCGACTCATTTCGAGTTCGCGAATCGTACGAGCAAGCTTATGGTGCACTCGCACGCGTGCCTGTAGTTCCGAGGAGTCAATGGGCTTAGTTACGAAATCATTGGCGCCGTTGTCAAACGCAAGATCCCTGTCATCTTTCTCCACCACGCCGGCAATCACGATGACCGGCAAGTTGCTGATCAGAGGGTTATCGTTTTGACGAATCTTGACGAGTAACTCTTGCCCCGACATACGTGGCATATCAAGGTCAGTAATGACGAGTTCGACCTCGGGGTGTGCCTGCAATAGCTTCCAGGCATCGACGCCATCGTGCGCCGCCAATGGCGAGTAGTTTTCCGACAACGGCTTGGACAGTAAGCTAAGGGTCGTAGGCGAATCTTCGACCAAAAGGATACACGGCCGCGGCTCGGCTTCGGGCGGTCGGTCTTCTGCTTCTAGCGCAGTCGGGGCGTCGACCGTAATGCTATAAGCGCGAGAAAAATCAGTGCTCGTACTCATTATGGTGATGCTGCCAGTGGATACTTCGCATGTTTCTAGTCATTATTGATGACCCAATATATCACGTCAGTGCCGTATTTTCTTCCTATAACGCCGTGAAACCTAGGATTCCACTTCACGTAGGCCTTTTTCGATTTGCTCCGGCTCTTCGATGGCCTTACGTTCGGTGACCCCCAGCTCCGTAAACTTGCGCGCCCCCGGCATTACCTTGGCCTGGAATGAGCCCACAGATTGGTTGTACTGGCTGACGGCGCGATCCAGACTGCGGCCAAGACCGGACAAGTGCTCGCTGAAGGTTGCCAGGCGGTTATATAGATCCTCGCCAGTCTCACGGATACGTTCGGCGTTGGCCGCCAACGCCTGTTGGCGCCAACCGTAGCCGACCGCGCGTAACAGGGCGATCAGACTGGTTGGCGTGGTCAGGATGACCCGCTGGCGCATGGCGTGCTCCAGGAGGTCGCGGTCAACATCCAGCGCCGCCCCCAAGAACTGTTCACCGGGTATAAACAACACCACAAAATCAGGGGCGCGTCTGAATTGCGCCCAGTAAGTCTTGGCCGAGAGCTCGCGAACACGGGCACGCACGTTGCGCGCGTGTTGTAGTAGGTGCTTATCACGTGTTTCATCGTCAGACGCTTCTATCGCACTGAGGTAAGCGTCCAGCGGGGTCTTGGCGTCGACCACCAGCTCGCGTTCGTCCGGCATGCGCACAATCATATCGGGACGCGATTGCCCTTCGGCGCTGGTTGCTTGCTGCTGTTCATAGAAATCACAGTGATCGACCATCCCAGCTAACTCCACCAATCGCTTGAGTGTCATCTCTCCCCATTGGCCACGCACTTCAGGGCGCCGTAGGGCCTGCACTAGATTGCGTGTTTCACTATGAAGCGTCTGCTGGGTTTGAGTTAGGGTTTCTAGGTGTTTGTGTAGGGCGCCGTAGGCTTGCTTGCGTTCGTTTTCCATCAGCCGGATCTGTTGTTCGGCCTTGTCTAACGTCTCGCGTATCGGCTTTACTAGATTTTCCACCGCCTTTTCTTTCTGTTCGAGCTCGCCTTTTGCATGCACCTGGAAACGTTTAAGCGTTTCCTGGGCGAGTTGCAGAAATGTCTGACTATTGCTTCGTAGAGCCTCGCTCGAGAGGACGGCAAAGGTCTTTTCTACTTCTGCCAGTTGCTCGGCTGCCGTTTGGCGTTCGATATGCAGCGTGGTCTCGAGTTGAGTAATCTTCCGCTGACTGTGAAGTCGGGCAATGAGCCAACCAAGGCCACCGGCAACGGCCGCAATCAGAAATATTATTAGGATTGGGTCGGCGGTGATAAAGATGTCGGAAATCGAGTTCGTGACCTCACGCATGTTGCTTTAACCAATCAAAAACCTCCATGGGTGCGCGAATCATCCCGTCGGCGCCCCATGTTTCAGGATCTTCGCTATCCGTAATGTAACCGAACAGTGCCACCAGCGTCTTCATGCCGGCCTGCTTTCCCGCGTGAATATCACGTTCGGCATCTCCCACGTATAGACATTCGTACGGGTCACTACCGGCCTGCTTACAGGCGAGTAACATAGGTTCCGGATGTGGCTTGCGGTTAGTAGTAGTGTCGCCGCTCACGATGCAGGCCGGCGGCGGTTGAATTGTGAGTTGCGCCACCAACGGTTCAGTCAAGTACCCGGGTTTGTTGGTAACTACGCCCCAGTTAAAACCGTTCTCGCTTAACATCGCCAGCAACTGCGCTATGCCGGGGAAGAGATGGGTCTCGCGACAGAGGTTTTCGGCATAAATTTCTAGAAAACGCTGTCTCAGATTCTCGAGTTCGATATCTCCTCTTTCTTCTCCGAATCCGAGGCGCACCAGTGCGAGCCCGCCATGGGACACCCAGGGTCGAATGGTATCGAAGGGCAGGGGCTCATAGTCTTTTTCTTTTAGCAACAAGTTAAGCGCGTGCGCCATATCGGGTGCGGTATCCGCCAACGTCCCGTCTAGATCGAAGAGCACAGTTCGAAGGCGAGCCCGCATTTCTCACCAGCTCCCCGCTGCGGCCGCGGGCGAGGCGGAACAAGCAGCGGGTCCAGTGGGTGAGACAGAGTATTGGCGGTGATCCAGTGAATTACCGCCCCGTCGAACGGGCAGACCACGGAAGGTCTGCCCCGGACTTTGGAGCGAAGCAGGAAAGCGCCGCGAGAAAGCGCTGGCCGCCAAGCGGGTTCGCCACGGACGGTGAACCCTGGACTTGCGAGCAGAGCAGGACAGCGTAGCGAAGCAAGTGCCCGCGTCTACTCGCGCACCTGCCTTCTGCGCTTCGCGTTCCTGCTGCGCTTGAAGGACCAGGGAAATCCATCCGTGGATTTCCCGTTCGCCGGGTGAAAGGTCCACCGGACCTTTCGCAAATCTCCGGCTCACCCACGGCAAGCTACACGCCCCCACTACGAGATCCGGTGAGAAATGCGGGCTAATCACTTTCGCGCCGACTGTAGGCCAGGTAGTTCACGTCCACCCCTGGCGCCAACCAATAGTGCCGGGTCAGCGGGCTGTAATGCATGCCGGTCAGCTCACGCACTCCAAGCTTTGCCTGTCGGGCCCAGCTTTCCAACTCTGAGGGCCTAATCAGTTTGCGATACTCGTGGGTGCCCCGTGGCAGCAGGTTAAGCACATACTCGGCCCCGACGATGGCGAACAACCAAGACTTGGGGTTGCGATTGATGGTCGAGAAAAACACCGCACCACCTGGTTTCACTAGGCTGCTACAGGCGCCAACCACGGCCGTCGGATCGGGCACATGTTCTAGCATTTCCATGCAGGTGACGACGTCGAATGATGCGGGTCTGCTTTTCGCCAATGCCTCCGCCGTCATGTGCAGGTACTCGACGTTGTGACCACTTTCCTTCATATGCAGTTTCGCCACCGACAGCGGCGTTTCACCCATATCGATACCGGTCACACTGGCGCCAAGTGCGGCCATGCTCTCGGTCAGTATGCCGCCACCACAACCGACGTCGAGTACGGCACTGCCTTTGAGTTGCACGCGTTCATCGATCCACTTAAGACGCAGCGGATTGATATCGTGCAGGGGTTTGAACTCGCTCTCGGGGTCCCACCAGCGTGAAGCCAGTTGCTCGAACTTGGCAATCTCGGCGGGATCGACGTTTTGTGTGGTTTCCGTCATGCCCTGCCGTAATGTTTGTCAGACATAAGGCTTAATGTCTCGGGTTAATCGCTTACCAATTCTGGCTTTTTTACATTCGAGGTCATAACGCGCCTGTAGATTGAGCCAGAATTCGGCCGACATGCCGAAGAAACGTCCAAGCCGTAATGCGGTATCAGCCGTTATCGCACGTTTCTCCAGCACGATCTCGTTGATGCGGCGGGGTGACACATTGATGCGTTTGGCCAGTCGATACTGGCTCAGACCCATCGGTTTGATGAATTCATCGTGTAGGACTACGCCGGGATGGACGGGTGCAAGCTTGGTCATGGCCTTCGGTTAGCGTCTCGCCGCTGTCCAGTCATAGGCCCGACGTTCAAACCGTTGAATCTTGGTGCATTCGTCCATATTAACGTGTCGCGTTAATACCAACAAGAGCCGTGATTGCGATAGAAGTAGGTTCTGGGATTAGGCGCCGCTGTCTGCGGCCTGAATACGATCTCGCCACTCGCCTGCTTTTTGCAAAATGACCCGTTCATCTAGGGTCGCGAGCTGGCGATTTTTCAGCAGCCGCTTGCCCGCTATCCAGACATCAGTGACTTGGTGACGCCCGGCGCTATAGACAATCTGCGATATCGGATCGTAGATGGGTTGTGTGCCGATACTAGATAGGTCGATGGCGGCGATATCCGCCGATTTGCCTGGTTCCAGTGACCCGATTTGATCATCAAGGCCAAGCGCCCGCGCACCATTTAAGGTCGCCATGCGCAGCGCACTGTGGGCAGGTACCGCCGTTGCATCATTGGCAACTGCTTTAGCGAGCAATGCGGCAGTACGCATTTCATCGAGCATGTCGAGATCATTATTACTGGCGGCACCGTCGGTACCGAGAGCGACATTTATGCCGGCTTGCATCATCGCATTAACCGGACAAAAGCCGCTCGCCAGTTTCATATTGGATTGTGGGCAGTGCACGACATTGGCGCCAGCATGCGCCAGTGGCTCGATCTCTCCCGGCAACAGCGTGGTCATGTGTACCGCCACCAGATTAGGATTAACGAGGTCGAGGTTGGCAATTCTTTCCAGTGGCCGTTGACCTGTTTTGCTCGCAGCCTCGTCCACCTCATGCGCGGTTTCATGCAAATGGATATGAACCGGCAGATTGAGCTCGTTATTCATGGTGCGAATCTTCTGTAACGGTCCATCCGATACCGTGTAAGGCGCGTGCGGTGCGAAGGCAGTGCTGATGAGTTCATTGTTGCGCAGCTCGTCGTGCAACTGCAGGCCTTTACGCAAGTACTCTTCCGGTGTCTGCGCCCACACGGTGGGAAAATCGATGACAATCAATCCGACTACCGCCCGCATACCCGCCCCCGAGCACACACGGGCGGTCTCTTCCGGAAAGAAGTACATATCACTAAAACAGGTGGTGCCACCCTTGAGCATTTCGGCGATGGCGAGCTCGGTGCCATCGCGGACAAATTCGTCATTCACCCATTTGCCTTCCGCCGGCCAGATGTGATGATTGAGCCAATCCATCAACGGCAGATCATCGGCGAGCCCGCGAAATAGGCTCATGGCGGCGTGAGTATGGGCATTCACCAAGCCGGGGATCAGGGCGTGATCGCTGAGCTCGATCGTTTCGGTGGGTTCGTACGTGTCTGCAGCCGCCGCGGTGGGCAATACTCGGACGATCCTCCCATCCCGAATCGCGACACTGTGATCAGCCAAGACTGTATTATCCGGTTCTACCGGGATAACCCAGCGGGCATTTAGTAAGGTATCGATCTTTTCC
>CAXMNC010000014.1:0-2026 GCA_964194625.1 Acidiferrobacterales bacterium | reverse complement strand
AAGCAGATATACAAGCGACGTTACAACAGCAGAATCTAGTGGTCGACGGCGGCAGTGTAGATGTACAGGCCAAACGCTTTCGCATCGTGCCTACTGGCGAGTTTCAGTCGCCCGAGGATATTGCGGATTTGACCATCCGCGCCTCACTCCTGGATACGTTGCAAAACCTGGTACCGGGGCAGGGACCCCGCTCGGCGGAGCTTATCCGGATCAGGGATATTGGGACGGTTACGCGGGGCTATCTCGAACCGCCGCGCACGTTGATGCGTTTCAATGGCCAGCCCGCCATCACGATGGCAATTACGAACGTCAAGGGTGTCAACATCGTCAATATGGGTCGCGCCGTCGATGCACGGCTACGCGAGCTCATACCACATCTACCGGTGGGTATCGAGGTGCAGCGCGTGCATTGGCAGGCAGACGTAGTCGCCGAGGCAGTCAATGGTTTTATGATCAACTTTGCCCAGGCCCTGGCCATCGTCCTGGTGGTGCTTACCATCGGTATGGGTTGGCGCATGTCGGGCATCATCGGGTTGGCATTGATCGCCACTATCCTTGGCAGCTTTGTGTTGATGGCGCTGTTCAAAATCGACCTACAGCGCATGTCGCTTGGCGCGCTAATCATCGCTCTGGGAATGATGGTGGATAATGCCATCGTCGTCGCCGATGGATTTGCTGTGCGCTTGCAACGCGGTATGGATCGCACCAAAGCGGCCATCGAGGCGGCATCGCAACCTTCTTGGCCACTACTCGGCGCCACCGTGGTGGCGGTGATGACGTTCTATCCTATCGTCGCCTCCGACGAAAGCGCGGGTGAATATTGTCTCACGCTGTTCTCGGTGGTAGCGATTTCTCTGTTGGTGAGCTGGGTGGTGTCAGTGACCCTCACGCCGGTGAGTTGCCTCGACTTGTTACCGGCGCCAAAGGACAGCGGCGGCGATGCTTATGGCAGTCCGTTTTTTAAGCGTTTCAAAGAGCTACTAGAGCGGGCGATTCGTATGCGGTTTCTCACCATCGGCAGCATGGTGGCGTTGTTGGTCGTGGTCTCTTTAAGCTTCGGTAACGTGAAGAAACTGTTCTTTCCGGACTCGTCCATGACCAAATTCATGATCGACTACTGGACACCGGAGGGCACGCGTATCCAGAATGTCTCGGCCGACCTTAAGATCATTGAAGCGAAATTGGCGAATGATGAGCGAGTTGAGGCTGTCGCTACCTTTATCGGTGCGGGGCCGCCGCGCTTCTACCTGCCGGTGGAACCGGAATCGCCAAACCAGGCCTACGGTCAACTCATTGTCAACGTGCACGATTTCAAGCAGATCAATGATATCGCCGCAGAATTGGGGCCGTGGTTAGAGGACACCTTCCCTCAAGCCTTGGCTCCCATCCGCAAGTTTGGAGTGGGGCCCGCTAACACCTGGAAGTTTGAAGTCCGCATTAGCGGACCGGCCGAAGCGGACCCCGGTACGCTGCGCGCACTCGCCGATAAAGCCACCAGGATCCTGGAGCGCGCACCACTCGTAGGCCAGTTTCAGACGGATTGGCGTCAACGCGTCCAAAAAATAGTGCCTGAATATAATCAGGAGCGTGCCCGCTGGGCGGCCATCACTCGACAAGATATCGCTAACACTACCAAGCGCGCCTTCGACGGACGGATTGTCGGCCTCTACCGCGAACAAGACAATTTGATCCCCATTGTGCTTCGGCATGTGGAGGAGGAACGCAAGAATGTCGGCGGTCTCGACGTCCTGCAAGTGCAACCCTTGGGGTCGACGCACACGGTGCCGCTCTCGCAGGTGACACAAGGCGTAGATATCCAGTGGGAAGACCCTGTCATCTGGCGCCGCGACCGTCGTCGCACGATCACGGTCCAGGCCAATCCCATTCTTGGCGTAACCTTGCCACAGCTACACGCGAGCGTGGTCGAGGACTTTGAGGCCCTCGAGCTTCCGCCCGGCTATCTCATGGAGTGGGGCGGCGAATATGAAAGCTCGCGCGATTCCCAGGCCTCGCTTATCCCGGGCGT
>CAXMNC010000013.1:0-13152 GCA_964194625.1 Acidiferrobacterales bacterium | reverse complement strand
CCGACATTGTCGATTGATTCGACTAGCGGTGAGACGCATCGTCGCCATCACGTGACGCCTGATGGATTTTATCGTGGTCAAAAGGTTGTTGAGACACCCGAGAGCGACGTAGACGCCGACTAACGATACGCGACCAAGGAGAATCTCAAACCTTTGACGGCTACCATTGCCTTGGACGCCATGGGTGGCGATCATGGTCCGGGTGTTACGGTACCGGCAGCCTTGGCAGCCCTGCGTAGCTACGCTTCGATAAAACTTATCCTTGTTGGCCAGCGCGATGCGCTGGTGTCAGAGCTCCAAAAACAGCGCGCGGGAGAGAGTGAACGGCTTTCCATTCATCATGCGTCACAGCTAGTTGGCATGGATGAGCCGCCGGCACAGGCGCTGCGCACGAAAAAGGACTCTTCTATGCGCGTGGCGATCAACCTCGTAAAGACAGGAGACGCCCAGGCATGCGTCAGTGCTGGCAATACGGGCGCATTGATGGCAACAGCGCGCTTCGTCCTGAAGACGCTTCCGGGAATTGATCGACCGGCGATTATTGCAACTTTGCCTACAATCCAGGGGCATGTTCATGTGCTGGATCTTGGGGCCAATGTCGACTGTACCGCCGAGCAATTGCTACAGTTCGCGATAATGGGGTCAATATTGGTTAGTTCTATAGAAGATAATCCGAGCCCACGCGTAGGCTTGTTGAATATCGGCGAGGAGGACATTAAGGGCAGTGAGACGGTAAAGCGTGCGGCCAAGTTATTGCGAAACAGCAAAGTCAATTATTGTGGTTACGTTGAGGGTGATGAGATTTATACTGGTGATATGGACGTGGTGATCTGCGATGGATTTGTCGGGAACGTGGCACTGAAAACTAGTGAAGGCCTAGCCAAAATGATCACTCATTTCATGCGCCAGGAATTTCGACGTAACATACTTACTAAGGTGGTCGGATTGGCCTCGCTCCCAGTCTTAAAGAGATTTCACAGGCGGGTTGATCCGCGACGTTACAATGGAGCCAGTCTCGCCGGCCTTAATGGAGTCGTTATAAAAAGCCACGGCGGCGCTGATGATCTAGCCTTCAGATATGCCATTGAGGAAGCATTGAATGAAGTAAACAAACATTTCCCAGAACAGATCAGCGAGAAATTAGAATCGATGGTGGCAAAAGAGGGAGTAGCTTGAAGTATTCACGTGTGATTGGCAGCGGCGGTTACTTACCGGAGAAGGTACTGACCAATGCCGACTTGGAAAAAATGGTCGACACTTCCGATGAGTGGATTTTGTCGCGTACCGGTGTGCGCGAACGCCGTATAGCCGCGGAGGGGGAGCACACCGTCGATCTCGCAGAGCATGCAACCCGCCGTGCCATCGAAGCAGCCGGCATCGACGTTCGCGACATCGATCTGATTGTGGTAGCAACAACTACGCCGGACCAAGTTTTTCCCAGTACTGCTTGTCTTTTGCAGAAACGCCTGGCAATCCACGGGTGTCCAGCCTTTGATGTGCAGGCAGTATGCACGGGTTTCGTTTACGCGTTGGATGTGGCCGACAAGTTTGTACGTACCAACAGCGCCGAATGTGCGCTAGTAGTGGGGGCAGAGACCTTTTCTCGAATCATAGACTGGAGCGATCGCAACACTTGCGTGTTGTTTGGCGACGGCGCAGGGGCGGTGCTGCTGAAAGCGGCCGATGAACCGGGAATCATATCATCGCATTTACATGCGGATGGGCAATATACCGAGTTACTGGAGGTACCGGCCGGTGTTTCCAAGAGCTACGACAAAGTAATTAACGGCGAGGCCTACGTGACTATGGGGGGAGCTGAGGTGTTTAAGGTAGCCGTCAAACGACTTGGCAGCATCGTTGATGAGACCTTGGAAGCAAACAATATGAAGAAATCGGATGTGACCTGGCTGGTACCGCACCAGGCGAACATTCGCATTATCGTGGCTACTGCCAAGAAGCTCGGTTTGTCCATGGACCACGTAGTGGTCACTATTGATCGGCATGGCAACACGTCAGCCGCATCGATACCGCTCGCGTTCGACGAGGCGGTGCGCGATGGGCGCATTAAACGTGGTGATATCGTCTTAATGGAAGCGTTCGGCGGCGGTTTCACTTGGGGTTCGGTGCTTCTTAACTACTAAAAATCAAACTTCAAGTGACGAGTTGCAAGTAACGAGGCAAAACCCCTAAAGCATCGCATGGATCCTCACTTGCTACTTGCAACTGCGCACTTGCTACTGAATTTATGTCGATAGGTTTTGTATTTCCTGGACAGGGATCCCAATCGGTTGCGATGTTGGCTGCCATGGCGGCGGATTACGTTGATATCGAGCGTACATTTGCCGAGGCGTCAGAAGCGCTTGGTTTTGATCTTTGGCAGCTTGTTCAGGATGGTCCAGAGGACAGTCTCAATAAGACGACAAACACCCAACCAGCGATGTTGGCAGCCGGTGTAGCAGTATGGCGTGTGTGGCAATCTCGTGGCGGACCTTTGCCAGATTACATGGCTGGTCACAGCCTAGGCGAATATACGGCGCTTGTATGCGCCCAGGCTATTGAGTTTAAGGAGGCTGTACAATTAGTCGTGGATCGCGGGCGATTTATGCAAGAGGCTGTGTCAATCGGTGAAGGTGCAATGGCGGCGATCATCGGCCTCGATGATGATGTTGTACGACAAGTCTGCGAACAGGTTGCCGCTGGCGACGTCGTGGCACCGGTGAACTTCAATGCCCCTGGACAAGTAGTAGTTGCCGGTGCCACAGCGGCGGTAGAACGGGTTGTTGATCAAGCGAAATCGGCGGGCGCACGTCGCGCGGTGATGTTGCCGGTAAGCGGACCGTTTCACAGTGCTTTGATGCACCCAGCGGCCGGACGTATGGCAGAGCGTTTGCGCAAAACAGATATTCGCAATCCGCAAATACCCATAATCCACAACTCGCATGTTAAAACGGAAGCTGACCCAACCGCGATTCGAAACGTGCTTGTGCAACAGATTGAATCACCGGTGCGCTGGGTGGAAACCATACAGAAAATGATTACGCTGGGTGTCGATACGATCGTGGAATGTGGTCCAGGTAAAGTGCTGGCCGGCTTGAACAAACGCATCGCGCGTGACGCGCGATCATTGGCTGTGTCTGATACCGATAGTCTTGCTACCGCGCTATCCGCGGTAGGCGGGGGCACCTAATCTTGGCGCAAGAAAAATGGAAAAACTTTTAAAAGATGAAGTCGCGCTAGTAACGGGTGCGAGTCGAGGTATCGGACTCGCGATCGCACTGGAACTTGGACGACAAGGAGCGTTCGTTGTCGGTACATCTAGGTCGACCGGTGGCGCGGAAAGTATTGATAGTCGCTTTAAAGAGAACGCGATTGAAGGTCAAGGCATGATCTTGAATGTCACCGACGTAGATTCTATCGAGCAGGTATTGGCAAAAATGACACAGTCTTGTGGGTCGGTGTCGATTCTTGTGAACAATGCTGGCATCACACGTGACAATCTGCTCATGCGAATGAAAGAGGAAGACTGGGACGTTATTGTCGACACTAATCTCAAATCTGTGTTCCGACTGTCGCGGGCGTGTATCAGGCCCATGATCAAGGCGCGGGGCGGGCGGATTATCAATATCGGTTCTGTTGTCGCTGCCACCGGTAACCCTGGGCAAGCAAACTACGCCGCCGCCAAAGCAGGCATGGTGGGTTTTACGCGGGCGCTTGCACGTGAACTTGGCGGGCGCAACATCACGGTGAATACGGTAGCACCCGGGTTTATCGATACCGACATGACCCGGGCCTTACCGGCCGAGCAGGCGCAGGCGCTATTGCAGCAAATACCGTTAGGACGCCTGGGGCTGGTGGAAGAGGTAGCGTACGCCGTGGCCTTCCTGGCCTCGCCACGTGCCGCTTATATCAGCGGCGCCACGGTGCACGTGAATGGCGGCATGTATATGAACTAAAAGGGATTTATTTGCCAGGGCCTGTATCGTAGACTGGATGATGCAATTATGATAACTATGCGCCGTTGCGTTGCAGAGACGGCAAACTAGGATGTCTTGGAGGAATAGGCTGATATGAGCAGTGTTGAAGAACGCGTCAAGAAGATCGTTGTCGAGCAACTGGGGGTTAACGAGAACGAAGTAAGTTTGGGGTCGTCATTTGTTGATGATCTAGGCGCAGATTCTCTAGATACGGTCGAGTTGGTGATGGCTTTGGAGGAAGAGTTCGGAACTGAGATTCCGGACGAACAAGCAGAAAAAATCACCACGGTGCAACACGCCGTCGACTACATCAACTCAAAAACGAACTGATCGAATTTCCTACCCCACAGGGGCCGTGACCACGGGCGTGGGTGCGGCCCTTCGGTTTATCTCGAACCCTGTCATCATGGGTATCATTGCATCAGCTACGAGGATCCGTTTTGAGTAGGCGGCGTGTTGTCATCACTGGGTTGGGCATTCTTTCGCCGCTTGGCATAGGCGTAGAAGAAAACTGGCGCAATCTCTGTGCTGGGCACAGTGGAATCGGGCCGGTGACCCATTTCGACGCGACCGCGTTTCGCTCCCGTATCGCGGGCGAGGTTAAGGACTTCGAGGTCACGAATTATCTTCCCGCGAAGGAAGCGCGACGAATGGATCGATTTATCCAACTCGGGATGGCGGCAAGCATTGAAGCAATCCAAGCATCAGGTCTCGAAGTAACTGACGCCAACGCTTCACGTATTGGCGTACACCTTGGTTCGGGTATCGGTGGGGTAGGAACCATAGAGTCGACTACCCAACTCTATTTGGAGAAAGGCCCGCGCCGCGTATCGCCTTTCTATATCCCGATGAGTATTGCCAACATGTTGTCGGGCGACTTGTCGGCCATGTTTGGACTCAAGGGCCCAAACTTGACTATCGTTACCGCCTGTTCGACCGCGACCCATTCTATTGGTGATGCCGCGCGGTTAATCGAATATGGTGATGCTGATGTTATGGTGGCCGGTGGTGCGGAGGCGGCGCTAACACCCACCTCACTCGCCGGTTTTGGCAATGCCACAGCACTTAGTACCCGTAACGATGATCCAACCGCAGCAAGTCGCCCATGGGACAAGGATCGTGATGGTTTTGTGCTCAGTGAAGGTGCTGGCGTCGTAATACTTGAAGAGCTCAGCCATGCGCAAAAACGCGGGGCTACGATCTACGCAGAGCTGGCGGGTTTCGGTCTAAGTGGTGACGCCTATCATATGACTAGCCCGTCCGAAGATGGCGAAGGCGCAGTGCGTTGTATGCAAAACGCCATGCGCAATGCCGGCATAAACCCGGAACAGGTGGACTACATCAACGCTCATGGGACCTCGACGGATGCCGGTGATCGGGCAGAGACCATGGCCATCAAGACCACGTTTGGTAAATATGCGTACAAGATTCCAGTCAGTTCCACCAAGTCTATGACTGGCCATTTACTCGGTGCGGCAGGTGGGGTCGAGGCGGTGTACACCGCACTTTCGATATATCACCATACTATTCCTGCAACAATAAACCTTGTAGCGCCTGACGAAGACTGCGACTTAGATTTTGTACCTGGGAGTGCGCGCGAGAAGAATATTAAGGTCGCGTTGTCTAATTCCTTCGGCTTTGGCGGAACCAACGGCACACTTGTAATGTGCCAAGCTACGTGAGTCAATTAAGTTTACGAAAAAGATCCAGCGTATCTCTGGACTACACGTGCCAGACGCTGGAATTCTCGCCTGACTTGCTCGCCGTGCATCGGGCGCACCCACAGCGCTACCCGTGTTTGTTGGAAAGCGTTGCTTATGGTACCTCGCAAGCACGCTACGATATTCTGTTTGCGTTTCCAGAAGACACGCTATCGTTGCAATCAGGTGGGCGGCTGTTGCACGATGATAGTCGTACCAACGTCGGCGATTTCTTAGATGAGTTCGAACGTAAGTGGACGGTGGCCTCAGCCGGCCTGCCCAAACCATACGATCCCAAACCACTCGTGCCATTTACCGGCGGCTGGTTCGTGTACCTGGGCTACGAACTGGCAGGACAGGTTGAGCCAAAACTTAGATCTGTTGTGATTGACCCGAGCTTGCCAGTCGCATGTATGACCCGCGTGCCAGCGGCGATGATTCGCGATCATCTTACGGGTGAAACATATTTGATGGCGGAATCGAATCGGGCGCAGACGCTCATTTCCGAAATGTGCCGTGATGCGCAACGCCGTGTTTCGAGTACGGATATCCCCATTGATCTGTTAGACCTCGTCGAGGACAATCCAGCTCGCTATCTCAGTGGCGTCGAACGCATACTTGCGTATATACAGGCCGGCGATGTGTTTCAGGTCAATCTCTCTCGCGCCTGGCAGGCGACACTGCGAGATCCGGTCAACGCCGCCACGCTCTACGACCGGCTGCGTAGGGCCAACCCGGCGCCATTCGCTGGACTTATGACCCTGGGACCGAATAACGCGATCATTAGCTCTTCGCCAGAGCGTCTGGTGACGGTCCGCCAAGGAAAAATTAGTACACGCCCTATTGCAGGTACTTATCCACGCAGTGATAACGAACGACAAGACCAACATTGGTCACGCGAGTTGCTGCGGCATCCAAAAGAACGGGCCGAACACGTCATGTTAATAGATTTGGAGCGCAACGACTTGGGACGGGTTTGTCAAACAGGGAGCGTGGAGGTGAAAGACTTCATGGTATTGGAGTCGTATCGGCACGTGCACCACATCGTGTCTGAAGTGGTTGGTGTCGTACGCGACGATGTGACACCAGGACAGATTATTCGTGCCGTATTCCCCGGCGGGACCATAACCGGGTGTCCCAAGGTTCGATGTATGGAGATCATAGCGGAGCTGGAGTCTGACCCGCGTGGGCCGTATACAGGTTCGATGGGCTATATTAATCGTGACGGCAGCATGGACTTGAATATCCTGATTCGCACCATGGTGCTACAGGATGACCGGGCGTACGTGCGTGCCGGCGCTGGCATTGTGGCCGACTCCAAACCGGACAGAGAGTTACAGGAAACACGGGCCAAGGCCAAAGGCATGTTGGCCGCTTTGGACGTATGAGATCACCGCCTACGATCTTGATTAATGGCGAGATTGGCGAGCACATATCGATTTCGGATCGGGGCTTGCAATACGGTGACGGTGTATTCGAGACCATCGCGGTGTATCAGGGGCGGCCGTTACTTTGGCAGCAGCATATAGCGCGTTTGCTTGAGGGTTGTGAGCGTTTGAGTATTAGACCGGCACCAGATCCAGAATCCCTGAGACGCGACGCTGACGAGCTATGCGCGGATGTACGACAGGCGGTCTTGAAAGTTCTGGTGACGCGTGGTGAATCCGGGCGCGGTTACGCGATACCGACGCAAAGCCGACCCAACCGTATTGTCATGCTATTGTCGTGGCCGTCCTATCCGCGTGAATATGCCGATACTGGCGTGGCAGTGCGGATCTGTGATACGCGCATTTCACGCAACCCGGGGCTGGCCGGTATCAAACACCTCAGTCGCTTGGAGCAAGTGTTAGCACGATCCGAGTGGCAGTCAGAATACGCCGAAGGTCTAATGTTAGATGAGGAAGGTAATATTATTGAAGGGACCATGACCAACCTCTTTCTGTGTTCACAGGGAACGTTGCTAGCCCCCGATCTGTCCCAGTCTGGGGTGACCGGCATCATGCGCACCGCCGTGCTCGACGGCGCTAAAAAAATGTCGCTAGCATGTCAGGTCACTTCGATTACGCGTGAGATGCTCGATGGCGCAGAAGAAGTTTTTCTCACCAATAGCATAATCGGTATTTGGCCGGTCAGACGAATCGAATCTATACAATACAATATCGGTGATACGACTCGACGGCTGCAAAAGGAAATAGAGGGGTCACATTGTTTTGATCAGGCTAGTTAAGTCTATCGCTGCCATTTCACTGATAGCGTTGGTTGCTATCGGTTCTTATTTGGCTTGGGCCTGGAACCATGAATTGGTACTTGGGTCGGAACCGCGGGTTGTTAAGACCGGAATTTCGATGCGTGCGTTCGCCCGCGAGTTACATCGCGATGGTGAATTACCAGATAGATACTCGCTAGTATTGCTGGCACATCTAAAAGGGCAGGGGCGTGCCTTGAAGGCCGGTGAATACCAATTCGGGCCCGGTATGACGCAGCGGACACTACTCGACCATGTGGTATCGGGTAAGGCAATCGAGTATCCGTTGGCGCTTATCGAAGGTTGGACGTTTCAGCGGGTCTTGCAGGCCATACATCAGGCACCAAAGATAGAAAACGCGCTCGGCGAATCCAGCCCAAAAGAAATCATGGAAAAACTCGGCTATCCGGGATTGCACCCGGAAGGCCAGTTTTACCCCGATACGTACTACTACTCCGCTGGTACGTCCGATGTCAGTCTATTACGACGCGCATTTACCAGAATGCAGACGCGGGTACACGCGGAATGGGCCGACCGAGAATCGGATCTACCGTTGAACGATCTCTACGATGCGCTAAAGCTTGCCTCTATCGTAGAAAAGGAAACCGGGTTGGCTAGCGAACGACAGCTTATTGCCGGCGTATTCATCAATCGCTTAAGGCGTGGTATGCGCCTGCAATCGGACCCGACGGTTATCTACGGGCTCGGCGAGTCGTTCGATGGTAACCTCACGCGTAAACATCTGTTGCGCGATTCTCCATATAGCACCTACACGCGTAGTGGGTTGCCACCAACCCCCATTGCCATGCCGGGTGGCGATTCGCTATATGCCGTCTTGCATCCGGCGGCAACCAAGGCGCTTTACTTTGTAGCCCGCGGTGATGGCAGCCATCAATTTTCCGACACCCTAAGGGCTCATAACAAGGCGGTCATCAAGTATCAGTTGGCGGGAAGAAAAAGAGGCTTCTCTTCGTATTCGATATCGAACTGAGTGACTAACCGACACAGAATCGAACGTGTAAATCCGGACATGGGCCAGGGACTATTCATCACCCTTGAAGGCATTGAGGGCGCGGGTAAAAGCAGTAACATCGAATACATCAAAGAGCTGCTGCAACACCATGGGCGTGAAATAGTCGTCACCCGCGAACCTGGCGGCACGGAGTTGGGTGAGCGTATCCGAGCGCTATTACTAAATACGCCTGGGGTTGAGATTCCCGCCGACACCGAGACATTATTGATGTTCGCGGCGCGCGCCGATCATATAGAGAAAGTGGTCAGGCCCGCCTTGGGGCAAGGGAAAGTAGTTGTTTGTGATCGGTTTACCGATGCGACCTACGCCTATCAAGGCGCGGGGCGGGGTGTTGGACGCGAGCGTGTGGCCGAACTTGAAAACTGGGTGCAAGGGGACCTTCGGCCACAGCTCACCTTGTTGTTCAACGTTGCCCCTAATGTTGGTTTGCGACGTGCCGGCAACCGCAGCGATCCTGATCGATTTGAACGCGAAGACCAGCAATTCTTCGACGCGACGCGGCGGGCCTACTTAGACATAGCCGCACAAGAACCAAGGCGTGTAAAGGTAATCGATGCCGATGCCAATCCAGACGAAGTGAGAAAACAGATTGCCGAAATTTTCCAGGTCTTCTTTAAGGACTTATGAGTGAGTCGGCAAACAAACTAGAAAGCTATCCCTGGCACCGTGCGCTATGGACGAGCCTCACGCGCGATCGCACCGGGCTTGTCCACGCCTTATTACTCAACGGCCAAATTGGGCTAGGAAAATCCACGTTGGCTACACAACTGTCGACGATGCTTCTGTGTGAAAAGCCGAACCAGCATTCGCATGCATGTGGCAGCTGTAAGAGTTGTCGTTTGGTAAGGGCGGGTACTCACCCCGACTTGAGGCGAGTCGAACCGGTTGAGGAGGGCAGGGTAATCACTGTCGATCAAATTAGGGCCTTGGTCGAGTTTATGACTACGCGCCCTCATATTGCACAACGCAAGGTGGTCATTCTGACGCCGGCTGAATCTATGAACACCAACGCTGCCAATAGTCTGCTTAAGATATTGGAGGAACCTCCACTCGGTAACGTCTTCATACTCGTGAGTCATCAACCGGCAAAGCTCCCGGCAACCGTACGCAGCCGCTGTAGCCAAATTGAGTTCAAGCCACCGCCGCGTCACGACGGTATTGACTGGCTGCAGACCCAGAAAGTGTCTGTCGTGGATGCTGCCGTGCTGTTGGGGCTGGCCGGGGGCGCGCCATTACGAGCACTGGAGCTTGATCAAACCGGCGTGATCGGTCAGCGCGAGAAGCTGTTGGGCGATCTAGAGGCGCTTCGTGGCGGGCCAGCGGACGTGGTCGCCTGCGCAGCTCGCTGGCAGAAAATTGGTGCCGAATTTTCCCTTACGTGGTTGCAGAGGCTAGTTGCCGATATGGTCAAAATCCACATGATCCCGCAACCTGAAGCTTTTCTGGCCAACCACGATCTGGCATGCCGCTTGCAAGCACTAGGCGAGGGATTAGACTTAAAACAATTGTATGGTTTCGCCGAAGCTGTTTCGGAAGCACGCGATTTGCTCGCCAGCCCGGTAGATAACTTATTGCTTTTGGAAGATATTCTGATACGCTGGCTTAGAGTAACCAGGACAATAACACTACCTACAAAATAGGGCTGGACGGCAAACCCTCGCTTAAATGGCAGATGTTCCAAAAAAACCTGTGCGACCCGTGCCGTTGGCACGCCCTGGCGTGCTGTCGCTCACAATCAAGGATAAGAACGCGCTTTATGCCGCTTACATGCCGTATGTAAAGAGTGGCGGCCTATTTGTTCCTAGCAACCGGCGCTACAAACTGGGGGACGAGGTATTCATGCTGTTAACGTTGTTAGATAGCAAGGAGAAGATCCCCGTCGCCGGGCATGTCGTCTGGATTACTCCCGCTGACGCGCAGGGCGGTCGTACGACTGGCATTGGTATCCAATTCAGCGAAAAAGACGCCGGGGTTGCGCGCAACAAGATCGAGACAATCCTCGCCGGCAGCCTAACCTCCGATCGCCCAACTCACACGATGTGAATGCTGGTAGATTCCCACTGCCACATCAACTTCGAGGCACTCCACACTAATCTAGCGGATATCCTTGAACACGCCCGTGCCAACGGCGTGAGCCACATGCTTTGCGTGGGCGTCAACCTGACCGATTACCCGCAGGTTAAACAGCTGGCGGATACCTACGATCACATATTTGCCTCGGTAGGGGTACACCCGAACGAACACCCACCCATCGAGCCTAGCATCGACGAGTTAGTGACGCTCGCCGATGACCCGCGGGTCGTCGCAATCGGTGAAACCGGACTTGATTACTTTCGATCGGAGGGTGAGCTGGAATGGCAGCGCGAGCGCTTCAGATGCCATATACGCGCCGCTAGACAATGCGGCAAACCGTTAATTGTTCATATGCGAGATGCTTCTGACGATACCCTGCGAATCATGCAAGAGGAATCTGCCAACGATGTCGGTGGCGTAATGCATTGCTTTACCGCTACCTGGGAGGTCGCCCAAGCGGCCTTGGCGCTGGGCTTCTACATCTCCTTCTCAGGCATCGTTACGTTCAAGAACGCGGGGCCACTGCGCGCAGTTGCCGCCCAGGTGCCGATCAATCGTCTTCTGATAGAAACTGACTCGCCCTATTTGGCGCCGGTGCCCTACCGAGGCAAGACCAACCAACCTGCGTATGTTCGGCATGTGGCGGAAGAGCTCGCCGAGTTGCGTGGGATTCCGTTTGCGGAATTGGCCGAACAGACGACGCAGAATTTCTTTTCGTTATTCAAAGACGCCAATCGTTAGTGCCTTCAAACTAAATCGACTGTTAGAACAGGCTCTATGTGAGTTAAACTAGGTGACGACGTTTGTATTTGCCTCGCCATGAATGAAGAGACCTTTTCCGTCCAGCGCCAACAAATGGTGCATGAAATCATGGGTCATTCGGCCCAGCTCGCCGAGGACATCGAAAAGGGGACGTTAGCCGCGCGTGTGTTGGAGGTTATGGCCAAGGTGCCGCGGCATGAATTCGTACCGGTGGAAATTCAGGCCTATGCCTATGCGAATTCGCCGTTGCCCATCGGCTACGGTAAGACGATCTCGCAGCCGTTCATCGTGGCATTGATGACCGATTTGCTCGACTTACAGGAAACCGACATCGTACTCGAGATCGGTACGGGATTCGGCTATCAGGCCGCCATTCTGGCCGAATTAGCACATAAGGTGTACAGCGTCGAGATACTAGATGAACTGGCAGTGCAGGCGCGAAATCGCTTGGGGAGGCTAGGATATGACAATATCGAGACATGCGTAGCCAATGGCTATCACGGTTGGGCCGAGCATGCGCTGTTCGACAAGATCATGGTCACGGCGGCACCAGAGCTCATCCCTCCACCGCTGATCAATCAGCTAAAACCGGGCGGCCGTATGGCGGTTCCGGCCGGTCTCCAGGAATCCCAACAGCTACTTCTGGTGGACAAGGGTGCTGACGGTCGCGTTACTACGCAGGAAATCTTGGCAGTTCGTTTTTCTCAGCTTGAAGAAGCCGGACCACCCGACTCAGCTCCCATACCTAAAACATTAATAACTTAATAAAAACAATAGAATAAGAAATATATCTAATCTCTATTCGAGAATGATTTCCACTGTCCTCTAGGTCATTTCAACCAACTCGAATAACAACACGAAGCGCTTGGCAAAGCGATTGATGAGCTAAGAGAGATCGAGCGCCAAGCGTCGCACATGCTAAAGGAGAAGGGCGCAGACGAGGAATTGGCGGCAACCAAGGACATCGCCGACTAGTCACCACATACCTGGTATCGAGCTGCACAAGCGGCGATACTTCGGCCCTTACCCCACGACACCACGACCGCAAACACCATGCCGAACCTCAGCGGCAAGACCCTTTTTATCACCGGCGCCAGCCGAGGCATCGGAAAATCCATTGCGATGCGTGCCGCCGGCGATGGCGCCAATATCGTTGTGGCGGCAAAGACGACGGAACCCCACCCCAGGTTACCAGGAACCATCCATACCGCGGCCGCGGAGATCGAAGCGGCGGGAGGGAGGGCGCTGCCTCTGACCGTCGATGTACGCGACCTGGACACGATCATAGCGGCGGTTGAGAAAGCCAAGACTGCGTTTGGTGGTATCGACATCCTGGTCAACAATGCCAGCGCCATCAGCCTAACC
>CAXMNC010000012.1:0-1901 GCA_964194625.1 Acidiferrobacterales bacterium | reverse complement strand
CGAATGCCATATGCGATAGCCATCGCAGGCGGGACCCTGGTGGCGCTTTGGCGCTTGTCGGAGTCAGGACGGCTAGTGCCCATGTGGGGATCGTGATGGACGCGCTGATGCGAGAAACTTCGCCCCCGGCGTCCGAGTCTGCGCTCGCCGACTCGCGCGCACGCCTGGCGCCGCGGCCGCGTACACCGGAAGAAACGGGACTGACCGAGTCCTTTCTCGCGGACCTGGTCGCGAAGCACCTGTTCGAAGGGGGTGTTCTGGACGTGCGCCAGCTTTCCGAGCGCACCGCTCTGGCGGGGCCGATCTTGGAGGAGGTGCTGGCATTCATGCGCGGCGAGGCGTGGATCGAGGTACGCCGCGGCAGTAGCGACAGTGTCGGTGTACGCTATGCGCTCACCGACCGTGGCCGGGCGGGGGCCCTCGATGCGCTGATGAGGAGCGGCTACGTCGGTCCGGCACCGGTGCCATTACCCGACTATGTGCGGGTGGTGGAAGCACAATCCGTACACACGAATGTCATTACACGCGAAGAGCTGCGCGCGGCGTTCTCCGACGTGGTGATCCGGGAGGCATTGTTGCACCAACTCGGTCCGGCGGTGCACTCGGCCCGACCGATTTTCGTATACGGGCCGTCCGGCACGGGCAAGAGCTATATCAGCCGGCGTCTCGCTCGCCTTCTGGGCAACGATGTCCTGATTCCGTACGCTATCTCGTCCGGCGAGACGGTGATCCAGGTTTTCGACCCGGCGGTGCACTTTGCTACCAACGGAATCGGCACCGTACCCAGTGTCATGCTGGAGGCTGGCCATGATCCGCGCTTGGTCCTCTGCCGACGCCCGTTCGTCATCACCGGGGGCGAGTTGACCCTTGACCTGCTGGAAGTGCGCTACGAGGACGCGACCAGGCAATACCATGCGCCGCTTCAACTCAAGGCCAACAACGGCATGTTTCTGATCGATGACTTGGGGCGCCAGCGCGTGGCAACTGTGGATCTGTTGAATCGCTGGATCATACCCATGGAAGAGCAACGGGATTTTCTCAACGTTGGGGCGGGCAAACACTTTCAAGTCCCCTTTGACATGGTGCTGATGTTCTCCACCAACATGAATCCCTTGGAGCTGGCGGACGAAGCCTTTCTACGGCGTCTGGGATACAAGATTCACTTTGGCGACGTGGATGCCACAGAGTACGAGGAAATTTGGCGACAAGTATGTCGGGAGAAAGGGATTTCGTTTGATCGGGAGCTGCTGAGTTTTGTGCTCCAGAATCTGCACGGCAGGCACGGGGTACCATTGCTCCCTTGTCATCCTCGAGATCTCCTGGGCTTCGCTCTAGATCAGTGCTTCTACGAGGGCAAACCGAATGATCTTACCGCAGAACGGATGATATGGGCCTGGAACAATTACTTCATAAAGTCCTTTGACGAACGCTCGAAACTGGAAGAGGGAACAGCGTGAAAGGTGCCGGAATCACTGTGAAGCAGGGAGTATTGTCATGAGGAAAGGTAGAGTGTTCTTACTGTTGACCGTCGCGCTCATGTTGAGCGCTGGCGCGGCATGGGTCGCGAACAAATGGATACTGCAGCGCACAGTGCCGGCAGCAGAGGCGAGCATGGGCACAACGGTGGTGGCTGCTGCGTTAAAGATCCCGTTTGGACAAAAAATCGAACTCGCGCACATCAAGATCGTTCCCATGCCAGATCATCTGATCCCGGACGGTGCATTTCATGATGTCAGCAAGGTCGAGGGGCGAATTGCGAAGCAAGAATTGCTTCCCGGAGAAATCATACTGGAGGGGCGAGTTGCCGAACACCTCAAGGGAAGTACCCTCGCGGCTGTTTTAGATCCCAAGATGCGAGCCGTCACCTTGCGGGTTAACGACGTCATCGGGGTCGCAGGCTT
>CAXMNC010000011.1:0-4251 GCA_964194625.1 Acidiferrobacterales bacterium | reverse complement strand
ATGAGATCCCTCTCGGCCCAAACGAGCGAGGGCATGGGCTTTCATGAAATCCGTAGCGCTCTTCCGCACACTCAGAGCATCGGCCACAGCCTGCTTGATCTCCTCATCGGATGCACCCGCTTCGCGCCCCGCTTTTACGTGATAGTTCGTGCAGGGTTTGCAACCACTGACGACCGAAATGCCAACGGCCGCCAGTTCTTTTTCCTTCACGGTAATAGCTATAATGACTTTCTTAAGTGCAGGGGCTTAACAGTTTCCAGACGCTTACCGACAGACTTCCTATCGTGGGCGTTATACGGGGTGCTAACAACCATTCTACGCCTGTTTGTGCCTAGGGCGGCAAGCTAATCTGCGCATTATCACTGCAAAGGTCGGGGGTTGTTGGGCGCATGACTGTCCGTGCAGCGACGCTCTGGTTGGGAATCGGTGGGTCGGGGCGACCACCTGATGAGAGACCAGTGGGGCGGCGCCTGGCAGCAGCACTCACGGCACAACTGCACGTAAAGTGATTAATCCGTATCGGACAGCACCGGACTGTGTATCCAACGACCTACCGATCTCTCACCAGCATATCTTGCAATTCGAGGCTTGGGGAGACCCATGGACAGCCACATCTGCCTCGGCTCCATCAAAGCCGGCGGCCTCTTGCATCAAAACTACAGAAACGTAACTACGCCCTCCACAGGCCGATCAACAATGCAACCTCGCAGCGTTTCTTTACAGTTCATGACAGTGCGCAACCGCTCGCCTGAGTTCGTTCAAGCCGTGGGACGTTTGCTTGCTTGCGTTGGGTTACACAGTCACATTCCCGGACCGTTAAGATTTTTATGGGAAAGCGTTTCCTATCCCTCCGTGCTGTTGTTACTCAGCCCCCCGGGTGACTCGGTCATCCACTTATCCAATTCTGCCAGCGGCACCGGGCGGCTTATGTAATAGCCCTGTGCATAGTCGCAATCAAGGCGCGCCAGCATATCCAAGGTTGGCTCATTTTCCACACCTTCAGCCACGACTTTAAGGTGAAAATTTCTGGCCAGGTCGATGATAGAGCGCACGATCATTGCGTTATCCTGGTCTTCCGCCATGTTCATCACAAATGATTTGTCGATCTTAAGCTCGTTTACTGGTAGCTTTCTAAGATAGGCCAGCGATGAGTATCCGGTGCCGAAATCGTCGATCGAGAGTGAGAGCCCGGCACCGCTCAGCTGGGCCAGGATTTTCAGAGAATGGTCCGGGTTTTCCATCACGGCGTTTTCGGTAATCTCCAAGACCAGGCGCATGGGTGCCACATCCCAGGTTTCCAAGGCGTACAGAATGAGGTCAGGAAGTTCTGGATCGCGCAGATTGCAGGGAGACAGGTTAATTGCGACACTGAGTTCCATATTCCGCGCATAACTAGCGCACTGGCGAAGAGCAGTGTTAAGCACCCATTGGGTTAGCGGTTGAATCAAGCCGGTTGCTTCTGCCAGTGGGATGAACTCATCCGGTGGCGTGAAGCCTCTTGTTGGACTATCCCAGCGCACCAGCGCTTCGATACCGTAAGTTTGGCCCGTTTGAATGTTTATCTTGGGCTGGTAATACAAAGCTAATTCACCGTCGCCGATAGCATTGTGCAACTCGCGTTCCAGCGACAATTGCGATACGCTGGGTTCGCCATCTCCTTGATTAGAATCATAGACGGCAAATCCGGAGGGAGAGCGTTTCGCCATAGACACGGCTGTGTCTGCCCGTTGCATTAGCTGCTCAATATGGGTCCCGTGCTGCGAGCACAGTGCTATGCCAATGCTTCCTGTAATATTGACCTCCTGCCCGTCCACAGAAAAAGGTTCTGCCATTACTTTCTGTATCTTATTTGCAGCGAGTGTGGCGTGACCCAGGTTCATCACGGTTGGTAGCAGCATTGCAAATTCATCATCACCGATGCGGGCGAGTGTGTCAGATTCACGTAGCATATCGCGGAGGCGCTGCGCGAGGTGTTGCAACAGCAGATCAGCAGTGTGGTGGCCCAACGCAGCGTTGATTTCTCTGAATCGGTTCAGGTCCAGGATAAGAACGGCTAGCAGTCCATTGGTGTTCGACCTTTCACCAATGGTAGTCCGCAAACGCTCGAAGAACGCCCTGCGGTCAGGAAGCCTTGTCAGCTTGTCTTGCACAGCTCTCTCGACGCGCCGCATTGTTCGAAACGATGTGGAAAACCCGAGTAAGATAAAAGCTAGCCTCCCGACCTGAGGACACTATAGGTAAAACTCCTTTGGGTTGATGCCGTGTGCGCCGGGTTCAAGGGCTTCCTTTATTTCCAGTGGATTCCCGGAGGCGTCCGAGACCTGTGTCAGCAAATCAATTGTTGGCGCAGTTTTGTGTGGCTTTTTGTCGCGATCAAGGATCAGCATGACCTTTGGCCTAAGACGGCGCACGCGATTCTGCGACAAGACAATGCCGATCTCGCCCGTGCTCAGCTCTACGAGACCCCCAACGGGGTAGATTCCTATGCATTGGATAAACTGCTCTACGAGCGCGGCTTGAAAGTCCTTGTCGTTTCCGGCATATAGCATCCGCAGGGCTTTGTGCGGTGAGATGGCAGAGCGATAAACTCTGTCACTTGTGACGGCGTCATAGCAATCGACGATGCCAGCTATTTTGCCGAAAATCGGTATTTCTTTGCCCATTAGGTTCAGGGGATATCCCTCGCCATTATGTCGTTCATGATGAGTAGCGGCCATCTCGATGGCCGCTGCAGGCATCGCTTTTCTCCCGCGCATAATTTCCACGCTGTGGCCAACGTGGGTTTTCATTATTTGAAACTCTTTCTCAGTCAGCTTCCCCGGCTTTTCCAGTAACTCGGCAGGCATCCTCATTTTCCCTATGTCTAGCAACAGGGTACCGGTGCCAAGAATTTTCAACTCCTCCTTCGAGATTCCAAGATGACGGCCGAAGATGAGCCCCAAGGCACAGGTGTCAAGGCAATGGGAATATGTATAGGAATCTTTGTTCTTAAGTTGGGCGAGCCAGGCAAAGGCATCAGGATTCCGGACTATGCTCTCTACCATGCCGCCCACTGCTTGCTTTACCCGAGTAATACTAATTTTCTTTCCTAGATGAACATCATCCATAATCTCGGCAATTGCTTGCGTGCCGCTTTGGTGAATATCTTTGGCAACCTGTATTTCCTCTTCGATGCTGGTCTGTTCTTGATAGGTTGCCTGCCTGCGGTCCAGTTCGTCGGGGAGTGTATTGGTGTATGAGATACCGGCTGAAGCGGGGGGCGCGCTTTCACAGCTGAGGTCGGTATCAACGTAGACGTGTTTGCAATAGCTCTTGAGCTCTTCGATGTGCTCATCCGATTCGATCTCAAAGCCTTGGAATAGAAACGGGGTCTCGCGCCACGGACAGTCCAGCTCGGAGACCCACATTCCGTGCCTGAGGTCGTAAACGTCGATTTTCTTTCTCATCGTGGGGAACCTTAGCAACAATTAGGCCAACTGATCCTTGTTGGTGTGCGCCTTTTGCGGTTGGGGCTTGCGCTGCCGCTCCGCTTGGTTCTTTTTCTGGCCCAGCCGGGCCATAAATCGGATAACTGCAAGTTCACAAAAATAGCCTTTTTCTCGTGTTCAACGACTGGAGGCGGCGCAAGAGGTTATTTCTGCTGTCGAAGCAAATAGTAGCAGGCCCGGGCTCACGGGGAGTGTGGAAAGCCTTGGGGCCCTGTCCCAAATCGTTCACGGTGGACGTAATACAGCACCCCGCTCGGAGCATTGCGCCAATGCGCATGTGGGCGAAAAAATGACACAAAATTCTGATCACTCTCCTGACTTGAAAGGTAGCAGGTTTCCACCCTGGTGCCGCCTGAATATGTGAGATCGAGCCAGAAGACGCACTGCGAGGGTCTTCTTGAGCACGTTCCGGGCGACACTCTCGACACAGCGCGTGACACGCTGGCGGCACAGTCAGCCCTAACCCATTGATTTCTGCCGAAGCACGCCGGACTTTGAATCCAGCGACGCTCTGGTTGGGAATCAGTGGGTCGGGGCGACCACCTGATGAGAGACCGGGAGGTCTTGGCGTGTCGTCTCACCTCTGGCTCTGTGACCCATTCTTGGCTTGATCGTTAGTTACGTTAGCCGCTAGAACCAGAACGTATACAGCCTCCCCAATGCCGACGGCTCCACGACCTTTTCGCCAATGGCGTTTACCAGAGCCATTACTGAGCTGATGCCACGTTTGCTTTCAGAAGAAAGCGGCGTATATGGGCGGCGA
>CAXMNC010000010.1:0-3699 GCA_964194625.1 Acidiferrobacterales bacterium | reverse complement strand
GAAGCACGCGTCATCGGTGGCGCTGTCGAGCACCGTTGCGCAAGCGCTAAACGCGCCGGCTGCTACCCGCGTGTTCGAGAAATCCTCGATCGGCAATCCCGGCGCGGCGGCGTCGAAGGCGCCTCGATCGCTGAACGTCATGAACGTGGCGTGAGCGGGCACGGAGACCAGACCGACCGCGAGCATCAGGGCGGCGGAACGCGGGTGCTTGAATACCGACAAGCAAGTCACAGGCAGCCCGGTCAATTTGTTCATCTTGTATCGCTCCACGTCGAGGATGTCGTGGACACAGGGCTCTATCGGATTACGTACCTCGTCTCCGACTAATAGATCATGCAAAGTTTAGGCCGATAATCAAACCTTAAGAAATTCAAAGAGTTATCATCAGGCGTAATGCTGACACCCTCAATAGTGTAAAAATCCCCGACACTTTTTCCGCCCATATTTGCACCTGATCCACCTAAAAAGGCGGAGATTTCTATTAAAATCAAAAGTTAGACAAGATAATGGAGGTGTAAAAATTCCTGGCATCAAGATTCAGCCAGGTAACGCGGTTGCAGCGTCGCCAACAGTGATGATCACGGCGAGGCGGCCCAGGAGCTCGAAGGGGGGTGAAAACGAGCAACCTCTGGCCCACGGCCGTGGGGGACGACGGCTCGATGTGGGAGAGTTGGCACGTACGGTGGTCGCGGTCTCCGAGCTCATGCCGGAGAGACCGAAGATAGTGGAGATGGATCTCAACCGGGTGTTCGTGCAGCGGGATGGTGTGTCGCTGGCCGATCGACGCATCCTGACCGAATGAGCCCGGGGCAGGGTTGCCGACCATCGGCGGCGAGCTGAAGAGACTCTTACTGCGCGTCCGATAGCAGCTTTTGGCTCAGAATCCGCGCCAGGTGAAGCTTGTCTTCCGAATAGAGCCGCCTGGTGGCACGCTCGAATCGCTCTATGCGCTGTTCCTGTTGTCGAAAGTAGATCACATCCGCAATCACACGCAGGCCATCTCGGATGGAGCCGGATATCTTGCCCATGGATTCCGGTGTCAGCTCGTTCTTTCGGAGGGAGCTTATATTACTGAAGATGCGGTTGAGCTCGATGATCCAGTTGTGAAAGTCGTTCTCCATCTGGACATAAAACTCAGCGTCGCTGACCATCCATAATCGGATCAAAGCGAGATCCTCTCGTGAAATCTCTCCTTCCTCATGAAGGCATCGAATGATCGCTCCCATGGCCGCGGCGGATTGACCCTGCACCCCTTCGCGCAGGTTGTCGTTCATATCCACCAGCAGGCTCGAGATCTGATTGAGCTTTCCCTCATCGACATCGCTATCGACGCCAAGCGTCATGCGTGAGAGCTGATCCAGCTGTTCCAGTATTTTCTCTTCCCGAGCCATGCTATTTCTCCCTTGACTGATGGACAAACCACCTGTCTTGCCAGCAACACTGACCAGACGGGGATCGTTCTGCGGCCTCGATCACATGCGACTGACGTCGAACCGGCGAAATGCCCAGCCGAGTAGCACCACATTCAATCCGCCGAGCAAGGCGAGTGAGACCCAGGCCATCATCGTAAACGCAATCCAGGAGCCATTCGTCGCGCGAAAGACAATTATTCCGATGCCCGCCGCAAGAGCACAGCCGACGAAAAGAAAGAACGACTTCACGGTCAGTTCAATCAGCGTCCGCCCGAAGAAATCGAAGTCGACCCGCCCGACGGGCACCAGACGGCTTGGAAACATTAGAAAGAACGTGTTCTCGAGCGCGTACATCAGGAGATTAAATGGTAGGGCGAACGGTGCCAAGACCAGCGCCAGGTGGCGGACGGATCCTTGCAGGAACGGCAATGCGCTTGCAATGAGCGCCAGCTCGATCGCGCTCGTCAGCAGCACCGCGACCACCAGCTGGCCTGCGCAGATCGCCCATGGACTGAGCGGCAGCGACTTGAAGTGCTCGAGGTTGTCGAGGTCGGAGCGAAAATCGAAGACCAATGTGCGTGGAATGACAAAAACACCGATGAAGAACAAGACCCCGATTCGTGACCAAGGCGAGATGTCCTTTCCGACTTCGACCAACAGCGGCCCCATCAGGACCGCGAGAACCAGCAGTACCGCGATCGGCTTCACGGAGGTTCGCATGACGTTCAGCGACTGACGCCAGGCCATGAGACCGAGACCCGAGAGAGTTGGAGGCCGTGGGAGCGTGCGCGCTGCCGTTTGTCGAATCGCCCAAAAATGCCCGCCTCGCAACGCCCGCAGCCAGCGTCGGTCGAGGGCTTCGCTGGCTGCGATGGAGGTTTCATAGGTGCGTCGGTCGAGAAGCACGATCAGCGCCAGCAATCCCCCGTCGATTGCTGCCGCCACCGCCGTCCATCCCAGCAGATCGGGGAATACTTCCCGTGAGAGAAACGCCGACACGAACACGTCGAACGGCGCCAGCACGATTGTGCCGAACCACGACGATTCGAAGGCGCTCAATATCTCGGTAACCGTCAACCCGTGGTGGGTGGCGAGCCAGAATACCGAGGCCAGTGCATAGATCGCGATGAGCACCATCACTGCTCTTCCCATTCGGGTAAGCATGGGGCTGGCAACCGCCTGACTGGATAATTCGATGACGGCGCTCAAGAGCTGGAGAAACATCAGGGCCAGGAATGAGCCGACGAGAATCGATAGCCCGGTGCCCACGAGTGGCTGCGCAATCAGGGTGATGATGAGCGCGCTCAGAAATGCGCCGGCCACGTAGAAGCAGACTTTATAAAGTATCAGTCCGCGACGGGTGAACGGGCCGGTAAGCAACAGGTTCAGCTCGGGGGGCGAGAAATAGATGGCGGGGCCCGAGGCGGTGAGAATCGTCAGCAAGCAGGCACCAAGCAAACCCAACCGCATCCAGCTCGCAAGACGTTCACCTGCCAGCGCCGGGTCGCCGGCAAGCACTTCCAGGCCGAGATCTCCCGACAACAGGGAGGAGCGTGAGAGCAATAAGAGGATGACTCCCGTCGTGACACAGAGGAACAGGACGCCGCGCATCGTTCTGAGCTCCGACAACCGATATCTGAGGCCACCGCGCAAACGCAGCAAGAGCAGCTTGACCAGGGCAGCGTCCATTCATCAATCGCCGTTATCCGGGGTCGTCATCACTGTCGTGAGTGATGGCGAAAAAGACTTCCTCTAGCGTCGTGTCACTTTTGGTTTCGTCGAATGTCTGTAGAACTTCGGCCATCGGTCCAAGCCGTTGACACCGACCACGATGGAGTATCAACAGGTGTGTGCACAGGCTTTCCACGAGGGTCAGCAGATGGGAGCTGATGATGATGGCGGCTCCTCGCCCGGCCCGCTCGCGTATCGATTCCTTGACGGTCCATATCGCCGCCGGGTCCAGCCCGGCCAGCGGTTCGTCAAACAAAAGTGCGCTGGGCTCATGCAAAAAGGTGCACGCGAATACCACCTTCTGTCGCATGCCGCGCGACAGATCGTGCGCCAGGGTGTCGCGCTTGTCCTGAAGCTCGAAGGCTCGCAGGAGTGCTTCTGCAACGGGTCGATAATTATCCACGTGATAAGCTGCCGCGGTGAACTCGAGGTGCTCCCAGACGGTCAGGGTGTCGAACAGGTGTGGCTCGTCGGGGACGTACCCGAGCGCCTGTTTGGCCAGGAGCGGCTCGCTGGTGACATCGTGACCGGCGATGGACAGCCCACCGCTGGTTGG
>CAXMNC010000009.1:0-15366 GCA_964194625.1 Acidiferrobacterales bacterium | reverse complement strand
CGCTACCGCCCATGCCGCAGGTAACGGTACTGATGGGCGACTTCAACAGCGAACCCGAGAGCCCCGAATACAATCGATTGGTCGGCGACATCGATCCTTGCAATGGACGGGTTGGTCATTTGGATGGTTTTGTGGATAGCTGGACCACGGCCAAGAAGCAATCCGGCGATCCCATCACGTGGCGGCCCGATCCGCCCGATTGTTCACCCGGCCATGGACTGAGGCTGGATTATTGTTTTCTTAGCGCACAACTGCGGCACCAGGTTCGTCGCGCATCTGTCGACAGCTCGGCACAAGGCTCGGATCATCGACCCTATTGGGTCGAGCTGGATCTTTAAGATTTATTCGACGCCGGTGCCCATTGGTTTCGTATCTCGCTGTATCGTCAATGCAACTACGGGGCGCCAGTCGTTGTTCGGTCAAATGGTTCCGGTAGATCGCTAGAACGGGGGACATGCCGGTCGGAATCCGGTGCTTGGTGAAAGTAGCAGGGACACACGGATCAGGACTATCCGGCCCAAACCCGATCCTAATCTTGCAAGCGGCGAATCGGGGCCAAGATCTTCAGGCTAATCGCCCGCAGATTAGCGCTCGGGCTCCCCACGTTCGTGCTGGTCTTGGGCATCGTAACGGGTGACACCATCATCGCACCGATTCGCCGCTGACGACGATTCCCCTTTCAGCCAGCAGGTCTTCGATATCTCGATGACTGCGGTTGAATCGATAATAGAGCCAGACGGCGTATTGGATGATTTCGGGTGGGAATCGATAGCGTTTGTATAGTTTTGGTGATGAATTCTTCCATTAATGGTGCATTAACAACCTTTCACTTGTCAGTACCGACGAGTGGCAGAGGGCGACAAATGTGTCAACAACGTACAATAGAAAATCAGTTGGCCAATCGTTAGGCTCGCTGCAGATGGTTTGACAACATGAAAAAGAATACTCGATTGAATTCGATAAGATGATACCCGCATTGCAATGCTCTCACTGTCACGCTGACAACGTTGAGGGACAGCGGTTTTGTACCCACTGCGGTACGCCGTTGCCGACAGCATGCCCAAACTGCCAATTCATCAACCAACCAAAGGCCCGGTTCTGCGGCGGATGTGGTAGCCCCTTAGACACCCGCTCCAGTGGTGCGGCGGACTCCCGTGTGCCACCCCTACAAGCGTTGTCGACGGAAGCCGAGCGGCGGCAATTGACCGTCATGTTCTGCGATTTGGTCGATTCCACCGTCCTGTCCGAACGCCTTGACCCGGAAGATCTGCGCGAAGTCATCGTTGCCTACCAGGCTTGTTGCGAGGCCGTTATCGAGCAATTCGATGGTTATGTAGCGCGATACATGGGCGACGGTATGCTGGTCTACTTCGGCTATCCCCAAGCGACCGAATACGACCCGGAGCGGGCGGTGCGGGCGGGACTCGGGATCGTAGCCGCGATGGGAGGGCTGCGGGAACGCACTGGCATAAAGTTACAGACGCGAGTGGGCATTGCCACGGGGGGAGTGGTGGTTGGGGATGTCGTCGGTAAGGGTTTTTCTCGAGAAGAGGCGGTGGTTGGCAAAACCCCCAATCTTGCGGCTCGATTACAAGGCATCGCTGCACCCGATAGCGTGGTAATTGCCGCGAGCACGCATCGGCTGATAGGTCCTCTATTCGACTATCGTGATCTTGGCCACCACAGCTTGAAGGGTTTCGAGCAATCGGTACCGGCATGGCAGGCGCTCGCGGAACGCGCGGTGGCCGGCCGATTCGAGGCCACCCATGCAGCAACCGATCTCATTCCTTTGGTTGGGCGCGATGCAGAAATCGAATTGGTGCTGAGGCGCTGGCCAACGGCTTGTGCGGGAAAGGGCCAAGTAGTACTGATCACCGGTGAAGCCGGAATTGGCAAGTCGCGGTTGTTGCAGGCCCTGCGCGACGAAATTAAAGAGGACCCACACACGGTGATCCGCTATTACGGCGCACCGCATTCCCAGAACAGTGTTTATTATCCGGTCATCGATCAGCTGAAACGCGGGGCCAAGCTCGACGCGGCGGACACGCCGGACCAGAAGCTTGCTAAATTGGAGAAATTGCTGGTGCTGTCCGGCCGGCCCGTGGAGGACGATGCACCATTATTCGCGAGCCTGCTGGCCATTCCGACAGGCGACCGTTACGCGCCGCTGGAGATGAGCCCTGCGGAGCAGAAACACCGGACCTTTGAGGCTGGGCTTGGGCAGATCACCGGGCTGGCTCAGCGCCAGCCGGTATTGCTCAGTATGGAAGATGCGCACTGGATCGATCCAACTACCTTGGAGTTCGTCGATCTGCTGGTTAAGTGTGCAAATAGCTTTCCAATATATTTGATTATCACCTACCGGCCAGACTTCACTCCGGTGTGGACGGACGATTCCTATGTCACCACAGTGGTGATTAATCGGTTGAGCCGTGAGCAAGGCCGGTCGATGGCCACGCGGGTCGCTGCCGGCAAGACGCTGCCTGAAGAGATCCTAGAGCAAATACTTACCAAGACCGACGGCGTACCGCTGTTCGTTGAAGAGCTCACTAAAACCGTGCTTGAAAGTGGGTTGCTCGAAGAGCGCGAGGATCGTTATGTCTTGAACGGGCCGCTACCGCCGTTCGCGGTTCCAGACACGCTGCACGATTCATTGATGGCACGGCTAGATCGGCTTTCATCGGTAAAGGATGTGGCTCAAATCGGAGCGGTCATTGGTCGCGAGTTTAGCTTCGAGTTGATCACCGCCGTTTCATCGTTCGAACCACAGGACGTGGCGAGTGCCCTCGATAAGCTCGTCGCTGCGGAGCTCGTCTTCCAGCACGGCACACCACCGCACAGTTCTTACGTTTTTAAGCACGCGCTCGTGCAGGACACCTCGTACGAGTCGCTGCTACGCGACCGCCGGCGAAAGCTGCATCAGCGAATCGCGGAAGTCATTGAGGAGCGCTTCCAGCACCTGATCAATACTCAACCGGAGTTGCTCGCCCATCACTACACGGAAGCCACACTGTACGCCGAGTCCATCAAGTACTGGCGTGAAGCGAGCCGGGTGGCGCTGGAGCGTTTTGCCCACAAAGAGGTGATCGCGCATCTAAGGAAAGGTTTGGATGGCTTGCAGAAGCTGCCGCGGACTTCGCATCTGACGCAACAAGAGCTAGCGATGTACGCGGCACTTGGGCCCGCACTAATGGTAGCTCGCGGCCCCGGACATCCGGAAGTAGGGCAGGCCTACGAGTTCGCGCACGAGCTGTGTCAAGCCCTCGAGAATCCGCCGCAATCCTTCCCCGTATTGTTTGGGCTGTGCTTGTTTCACTGGGCAAGTGGCCAGTTACGACTCGCGGAGGGTGAGGCTAAAGAATTGCTAGCACAAGCGGAGCGCTCAGGCGAAGACGGCCATCGGTTGGCCGCCCATACGCTGGCCGCACTCTCGTTATGGCACATGGGCGAGAACGACGCTACGGTTGACCATCTCGACACCGTTATCAATATCTACAACCCGGAAATTCACCCGGCTTTGTTCTTTACGTACTTGATGGAGTTTGGAGTGTTTGGTCGTTTTTACTCGGCCTTCGGCCATTTCGTTCGCGGATACCCCGATGAGACGCAACGTTTTGCAGGGGAAGCCCTGACCCTTGCGCGACGTCTTAATCAACCCCACGCAATCGGTTTCGGACTATTGGCTAATTTCATGACATCGACCATGCGCGGCGATGTCGATTCGGCGTCACGCTTTGCTGCGGAATGTATTCCGTTTGCAACCGAGCAAGGATTTCCTGAGTTCGTGGCGCTAGCGATGGTCAGCCGCGGCTGGGCTACGGTAAAGCGCGGCCAGGTGGCCGCGGGTATTGCTGATATGGAAGAAGGAAGCGAACGATGGGAAGCCACTGGGTTTAACGCGTGGCGGCCTTGGCTCCGAGCACTCCTGGCGGACGTTTATGTTGCCGCCGACCGGTTTGATGATGCACTCAACATGGTCGAACAGGGCCTGGACTTGATAGATCGACAAGACGAACGTCAATTCGAAAGCCTGTTACTTGCAGCGAAAGCGGATGCCTTGTGCGGTACGAACGTGGCCAACGCAGAAAAATGCTATCACCAAGCTCTCGATATCGCTCGCAATCAAGGCGCCATCTCCTGGGAGCTGCATGTGGCTCTACGCCTGGCTAATCGTCTTAAGACACGGGGAGAGTCCGTTAGGGTCCGCGAACTGTTGGCGCCACTATGCGACCGCTTTCCGCAAGACGCGTCGTATTTTGACCTCGACGAAGCCCGTTCTCTTCTCAGTAATCTTGCCGATTAAAAGCACCAAGTTTTGTCTGAGCGGCCGGGACGGCCACAACGATTCTCACCGAAGGCGATGATAATCGCAGTAGTCCCGGTAAACTTAGCCGATGACTTTAGACCATGCTCGAACTGCCGTAGGAAAAATCACTTTCCTACCTTACGCATGTTCTGCACCGTGAACAGTCTAGGCTGATTGACGTCGTCGGTGATAACACTCTTGAACTGTAATGTCGTGCAGTGATTGGCCTGCACATCGACCACGACGGCATAATCGTCGAGAGCGACGCCTTTGCCTTTGTTAATCGGAAGATGATGATCGGGATGCGCTTTGCCGATCGGAAACACCTTCCATAAATCCCCTTTGCGGTCGAAGGTCGTCAGGATTGACATAGTAGCCGTTTGCGTATCAAGGTTGATGATGCGCTTACTGATTGGATGGTTGCTGTCCTTGGGTTTTCCAATCAACGTATATGTCTTGCGCAATTGGTAAGTGACCTTCGGAAAACAGTTACCCCGGCCGTGTACGTCCACGAACCGATACCCGTCCGGGTCATTGGCAGGATCTGAGCTCAATTCCATGTCGTTGTGGTAATAAAAGGGCAGAAGAAGATCGCGGGTGCCGCCGTATTCCCACGTATAGTCCGAAATGCGGCCATTGTAGCCCTCGAAATCCTCAATCATCAGGTCGGTACCGAGAAACGCGTCCGTAATCTGGCCAGCCGGCAAGCGCCGAACACGGCGTTGAAACCCAAGATAAAGCCATGCATCGTCGCGCTTGGTGTCATCTTCGTAACGATAGATAAGTAGCTGTGTATTTGCGAGATCGAACGGTTCTTTGACAATGCTATATATACCGCGATAAATCCCGCCGGGGTTCTGTGCGAACTGCGGCCGAGGGTCGAATGTCACTCGATGTGAGTAGTTCATGAAATGCCACTCAAACTTGAGCACCCGCTCAACCTTTCCCGATTTCATGTTGCGGAACGTCCACCAGAATGGAAAGATCGTTTCGCTATCGCCGGCATTGAAACCGTACTGACGATTCCAGGCGAGTTTCAGCCCCGCATCGGGGTCGCTTATGTCCGGCTCCTTTGGAAACGCACGGCCGGCGACATAACCGTCTAAAGTGCCGTTGTCTTTTAAACTGACGCCGTCCGCATACTTCCGTGTGGCAGCAACGTAGTCCTCGCTCAATGCAAAATCAGTGGTCTCAGCCGTGGTGATGGCCACCCAACCGTCTTTGACGACTTGATATGTCCCTTCATCGAGTATGGCGCGAAACTGGTCTACATTTGATTGATCGACCACCATACCGGGTTCAAATCCAGCGAAGGTCGGCACTGCATCCCGATAAGGATAAAAAGACTCGACTAATTCTTCTTCGCTAAAAGGCTCAGCGATCGCAATGCCCGTCGTGAAGATCAAAGCAGTAAAAAATGTCGCCACCTGGAACTTATTCATAATTCTCACTCCTCGAATTCACTAGAACTGATAGCGAATGCTAATCTGGAACTCGTCCTCGTTAATGGCGTTTCCGAACGGGCCGGCACGGAAGCGCCCCAGCGGCTCGAATCCATTGACACCCAAGCTACTGAAAGACGATTGGCAGGCCGCCGGCGCGCTGGCCGCCACAGGCGGTGCGCAGCTGAACGGCGGGTACGGATTGGCGGAACGATTGTCGTCGAACGCATGGGTACCATCGCCGAATTTGATGTTAAAACCAGCCGTAATAACCCAATTGTTATTTCGTTTCCAGGAGATCGACGGCGCGAACGCTCCGGCACCTGCCTTAAAGTCATACGCCGATATTATCTGCGGCGTTAGGCGGTCGTTTAAATAATTACCCTGAATGAGTAACGTGAAAACGTAATTGTTTTCCCAGTCCGGAATACCAATCGGCGCCACTGTAGGAATTCCGATGGAGTTTACCCTCGCCAATTGGTGATCGAGAAGATGCTGCCCGAATAGTTGTGCTGATAGCAGGAACGCTCGGTTCGTATTTAATGCCGGTATGAACGTGGGTCGGTCCCAGCCAATTACCCAGCGCAAGACGTCGGATTCGGAGAACAATCGTTCCTCAATTGAATTGGGGAATTCCTCACCGCTCGTGTAGGCAAGCTCTACGCGAAAAGCGGACTTTAACTTCTCGCTATAAAGATCCGCCGATCCACCGACTAGATATACCGATGGGAATTCAATATCCCATGCCAAGCTATAAGGAAAAAACGTGCTTTCCACGCCCGGTGTGAATGGGTTGTCCGATGGAATACCGCCGTGCAATGACGGCAACTGGGAGTAGTAATGTAAAGCATTAAGCGAGAATCCGACGCTGCGGTAGAGGCCTTCGACCCGAATGCCGACCTCGTCGAGCGTCTCCGGCAGATTGGCCTGGCGAATCCCTATCGTGTTTGCCGGGAAATCCACGGCCAACCCAGTTGTGGGAAAATTCCACACCGTACAACCCAACTCCCAGCAGGTATTCATAGCCCGAAAAAAATTTCCGGCCCCGAGAATCGCATAAGGTTGGCCGCCCTGGCCGAGGTTATGGGGGCGAAATTTCTCAAATTTCCAAAGCAACTGAACGTTTAGATCGTCAAACGCCCTGGTGGCGCCGAACCGGTATTCCGCGTTGACGATACCCATCGGATAGCGGATATCCTCGAGTTCGTCAAAAATGTTGTGCCGAGAGAAATCAACGGGATTTACGACATCCAGCACGCGGAATAGGTCGGTTCGCCCCCACACGACTTGTTGTCGACCGACGCGAAAACCAAGCTCACGTCCATTTTCGAATTGCATCGTAGCATCGAGAAACAGTTCGCGAATGAAATCGTATCGATCATTAAACTCGGGATATTTGAGCTCGTCGGCGTCGAAATCGAGGTAATCGTCGATGCAACCGCGGGAATCAGTATCACACGGGCGCGATGGGTAGGCGAGCACCACGCCGCCATTTTCAAAATTATGCACATCTTCGCCGACTAGTTTGAGTCCTTGGTTTCCACCAAACGGAGCATGATTTGGTGCGATCGGTGTCCCTCCGAACAGCGGATTCACCGCGGGCAGAGGAAGTGCCCCACCGCCGGCGGGTGGAGGCGGACCGAACAGCTCCGCGTACCCCGGTTGAGTAGAAACAAAGGGTGGACCGGGCGGAGCCGTTGGTGGAGGGGGCTGCGACGCGAGAAAAGCCGGGTTTCCAGGAGCCGGGAAGCTTACCCGGCGCCCGGACTGGTCGCCGAACTCATCATCGTTTAAGTCGTATACCGCGTCATAGGTGCCCCGAAAAATACCGCTCAGGGAGATTCCAGAGAAGCGTCCACTTGATTCGAGACTTTTCGTAAATTCAAGCTGAGCAGTGTTTCGAAACTTAGTTAAGCCCGGCCCGTCGCGTGTGTGTGTGACGTTCTCTATGAAACCGCGTGATTCCAAAGTGCGATCTTCCGAGGTATAGGCGTGCGCAACGGACCATAGCGCACCTGCGACCGAAATCAGTAACCACTGGCCCACCCTCTTTTTGCATCGCGACCACGTTGTACTCATGGTGATTTTCTCCCGGGGTGAAAATACGATTATCTGTGCCTATAACCGGACCGGATGTATTGTATCGGTTGTTGCATAGCCGTGCACCAGAAATGCCGGCCGAAATCGCACAATCCACGCGGGTACGAGAAATACCGCCGCGATCGCGTTTAACAGTAACATCACGATTAGTAACATAGCAGCGTCGGCTTGGAAACGCAGCTCGGAGATAAACACCCACATGACGACACCGCCTATTAGAGTGGTAACAGTGAAACCGATAGCAACGCCGGTTGTGCTGATGGCTCGCTTAACCGCTTCGCGAAGATCGCCGATGATGCCTACTTCAGTTCGTACACGATCCATGATGTAGATAGAATAATCGATACCAACACCAATGCCTACCGCAATAATAGGAACGGTATTGACGTTGATCCCAATGCTGTATATCCCCATGTAGGCATACGTGAGTACGGTGGCAAAAGACATCGCCAACATCATCAACCAGCCTGCATGAAATGACCAATAGAAAAGCGTTACCGACAAGAATATCAGCAACAATACCAGTGGAATGACGATGATATTCGTACGGTAGGCGGCTTCATTGATGGCGGCCGTAACTCCAACTGTTCCGCCGGCGAGGCGCAGCGTGAATCCTTCGATTTTGCCAGCGTTGGCGTTCACCCATTCATTGACCATGTGAATTGCACGGCGAATAGTGTCGCCCTTGTGATCCTTGTAGTAGAACACTAAGTTGGCGCTTTGTTCGTCGGTATCAAGATACTCAAGCAATGCCCCGGGAATCGGACTCGACATCATGTACATGAACATCAGCCCACCGACAATAGCTGGATCGTCCGGTACCGTGAGCCAGCGTGGGTCGTTATAGTGGGTGATACGGTTTACCGTTTTGATGAGATCCGGCAAACCCTTACTGCCTCCGAGCGTCGGGTCGTCAAGCATGTGCGCTTGTAGATCGGCAAGCGCCCGGATCACCTCGGGGCGTTTGAGCCCTCCTGGCTTATCGGATTGTGCGACCACAAACAGCTCCTCAGATCCAGGAAAAGTATCGTTTATTATTTTGCTCGATATGTTGTAGTCGTGGTCGAGATACAACAGTGGTGATCCGGGTTCTGCTTCACCAATCCGGACTTTGCTGCTCGCAAATCCGCCCGCTATGTAGAGGAGCACCGCGAATCCCAGTATTGCGACGGAGCCTGAACGGTGAACGATAGCGGTCGCCAGCATCGGCAAGTAACGCCGCAACAGGTTATGTCGAACCTCCGCTGAGCGGGGCGGAGGAAGTAATTCCAATAGTACCGGTACGGTAATCAATACTGTAAAGACTACGGATAACGCCCACAGCGATGCATAGACCGCAAGCTTGTCATTGATCGGGACGGAACCCAGCGAAATCAGGAATAGTCCTATGGCATCGGATACGACCCCTAATGAGCCCGGGCGGAACAAATTCTCAAAAGCGCTCCGCGCTGCAGTTTTGGCGTCACCGCATTGGGCGAACTCCTGATAATAACGTTCGACAAGCTGAATGCCATGTGACATTGCGCGTGCCGAAATTAGAAATGGGACTACCATCATCAACGGATCCAGGTTGTAGCCGCACAGTGAAAGAATTCCCAAACCCCAGATGCTGGTGAGAACGATTCCAAGAATGGGTAGTAGTATTCCGTAAAATTTCCGGAAATAGATGATCAGCAAGATCACCATTATCAGTACGGTATACAGAAATATCTGAGTAATCTGATCGATGTAACTGGACACCCAGCCGAACAACACGGGCTGTCCCGTGGCGTATATCCTCACTCCCGGCACAGTTTCTTCGGCACGAATTCTTTGTACATGTGCGAAGATTTCTTCGTACTGGAGTTCGCCCTCGTTAAGCGTGCCTCGAATAAGCGCGGACTTGAGGTCGGGCGACACTAACAAACCAAATACTCGGCGGTTGGTCCTTACGTCATCACGCATCTGCGTGAGCTCAGATTCGCTATACACCGGCTTGAGTGGATCAAAATGCGGCGTTGATTTCACGGTACCTTCACCGCTCAGCCACACTTTTCGGGTATTGCGGTGTGTAAGGCTGGTTACCATGTTGTGGTTGATGGCCGGAAGCGAGTCCAACGCCTGCGTAACTCGGTGAATTCGGCCCAAAGTTTCATTCGTAAAAATTGTACCGTCGACAACGCTTACCGCTAGCACCACATTATTTGCGCCACCGAAGGTGTCACGAATTTCGTTATGCAGTTGAATATAAGGATGCTTCTGTGGCAACAAATCCGCGAAGTCGGAGGCAATGCGCACGGTGGGGATTTGCACCGCGAAAAAGACAGTAACGAGAAGTACCAGACCAAGCGTGATCTTCGGATATGCAAAGATTACGCGATCAATCTTGTACAGCGTTTGATGGAATCGATTCACCGGGTTTGCTAATGAATCGCGATTGTTGTCAATGTCCCCCTATCGCCCGCCACCATAATAAGCTTGCCATCTACATTCTCGACACCTCGAAGATACGAACGTATCGGCTGGTCATGGTGAATCCTGGTCCAAACTCCATCATTGCGTCGAATCACAAGACCATTTTCGCCTACGGCGACGAGGCCATTATCAAACGCGGTGACTCCATACAGTGGTGTTTCGGTGCCGGTTTCTTCCTTTTGCCAGCTTTGTCCTGCATCAGCGGTGCGATAAACTGTCCCGTTCAGTCCGACCACCCAGCCGTCTTCTGAATTCTTAAAATATGCGTCCTGTACGTAAAACTCATCGGGGAGTGGATTCATGAAGTCCCAACTTTCGCCGCCGTCGCTTGAATGCAGCACCGTGCCGAATTCTCCGAGCGCGAACCCCGTTTTGTTATCGGGAAATGCGACTACGGTGATGTGAATGTCTTCGTCCATCGTCAAGCGTCGCCAAGAACCGCCCCGATCGTCACTGCGCATCAGCGTGCTGAAATCGGCACCGACCCACACACGACCCTCCTGGTCGCAAACGAGGGCTTGCGGTGTTTCGTCAGAGTCGAGCGGCCTGGCTTTCCAATTGCTACCTTGTGCATCGCCTAACCACAGGTTCCTGTCGTAACCGAGCGCGACGAAAGTTTGATCGGGGCACGCGTCGACACCCACAATGTCCGGCTTCCCGGTCAATATCACACGTTGCCATGATTGACCCGCATTGTCGGAGACAACGATCGTTCCCATGCCGCCGACCGCGACGATGGTATTATCATTCCGGGCAATGGCTTGAAAGGAATCGGAGCGACGTACAGCTTTGCTTCGTTCATTCTGAACGTGCTCCACCACGAGTGGCGCTTCACACCCCCATAACGCCATGACAAGTAATAGCCCGAGGCCTCTCAATGGCATAACGAGTATTCGGACATGCGAGGATCGTTACGTTCTAATTTTAGGCGATAATAGGCCAATATACTTAGCCCCACAAGGCCCGATTTTAGGTGCACGGTTGACTATTAGATCGCCACAACCCGCCGGTGATCGGCTCCAGAGACGGAAAGCGTGGACACTCGATTACCCAATGTCTAAATCCCTACGACGAGAATATCTCGTTGCATCAGAACGTTGGTCAAATTCAACAACGAACCGCAGGAGAACAACATGGCGCGCGTAGCGTTAGTCGAAACGAGCACAAGCAACGATCCTGTGATCGAGGAAATCGCAGACTGGGTCGCGCAAATGGAGGGTGGAATACCCAACCATTTTAAGGTGGAAATGAACTTTCCGGAATTCTTCAAGGCTAAGTTGGGAGCAACAAAAGTGCTGTGGCAGTTGGGCGAGCTTAATCTCGAAGAGATCCAGCACGTTGGTATCGCGGTGTCGAAGGCGAATGGTTGCCCTTATTGCACGGCCGCGTTCTGCACGATTTTAAATTATGGTTTGCAAAATGACGAAGACTACGTCAAGGAATTCTTGAGTCACGGCACGATGGTTGTGGGTGACGAACGACTTAAACAAATTGTGATTTTCGCGGTAAAGGTCAACGCGGATGCAAAAAGTATGACCGATGGGGACGTTCAAGCGCTACGCGCTATCGGTTTAACCGACAAGGGAATCGTGCAACTCACTCATTTAGTCAGCGATTTCGCATCGTACAATCGACTTAATCTTGCGCTACAAACGGATTACGACTATCGTGACATTTGGCGCCAGACAGCGTTCGATTGGACAGCGAGCCCGGATCAACCGGAGGGTGACAACACGCGAGGCGTTCGGGGCAACTAGAACATGATGGTGAGCTTCCTTTCGCCCCGGTAGACTACACAAACCTGCTAACGTCATTCGCAGCATATTCTGGCGTGGATTGACATTTGAGACCCATCACCGATAGTCTGCACGACACGGTAGAGTCTGTGTATAAGTGAGTAGTATGAGAGTTTGTACTCTATCCTAGTTCCCCTGCGAGCAAGGTCGCGTATATAACTGAGGGCGCTTGAAGTGTCCTCTGAAACAATAAATTGGAGCGTCGACGTGACAACTGACCAATCCCACGACATCCCAGTTGGTGAGCTACCGGGTGGCACCACGGTTATAGCCGCCTCGCTCAATTCGGGCAGGAAACTGCTGAGCCAGACGGACACTTTCGTGGACAACCAAAGTCGCTTCGATCGCCAGGCCCGGCTAAATCTACGACACTGTGTTGTAGACGTTACGACCGAGATCTACCTCGACTATGTAGAGTCACAAGTCATGGCCTGGGAGGAGCCCGACGAGATTGAATCGTTGCGGCGAATAGTCGGGACCGATAAACAAAAAGAAACATTCGAGTCGATCCACACCAAATTCAAACGATTGGCGGAAGTGAATCTCCCCGACAAAATCTGGCTGGTGAAGACGACCGGGCTGGAAGAAGGCTACGCGGCGTACACGCGCGGAATGAACGTCATAGCGCTTCCCGCGAACATGGTCGAGAGTCTACAGGCTTCGCCAAACTTTGGTGATCCGCTGCATCCCTCGAATGATCTGACTTACCTGCAAGATGTCATTACGCACGAGTGTTTTCATTTGTTCAGCAAAAACAATCCGGTTCGGCGGGAAGAGCTCTACGCGTTGGTGAATTACAAATCCACGGGACATCCCGTGCGCCTACCTGATGTCAAATGGCCCGAAAACGATTCTCCGACCAGCATGCGGGATTTAAAAATTACTAATCCTGACACACCAACCTTTGCCGTATACATCGAAATGGACGTCCCAGAGAATGCCACCGAGCCGGATGCTAAGAAGCATTTGGTCAAGCGACCACTGCTTCCAATTCTGATCGCGCAGGGACCTTATGACGGCGGCATCTTTTTTAGCGTCATGGAGATGTATTTCATGGCCATAGAGCAAGACCCTGCGGGTATCTGGGAGCCTGCTATTGGGCCCGACGAGCGGCCAATATTGTACCCAATGAAACGCGGCACTCCGCTGTTCAAACAATACCTGGACTTAATAGGTCACAACCTCACCGGCGAGCTATTTCATCCGGACGAAATCCTGGCGCAAAATTTTGTGTTTGTCGCCAATCTGCCTGATACACAATTACTGACCCGCATGGGCACCGTGTTGGGTCGCAATACAGCACCCGCTTGAGTCGAATTCCGGAAGCGTCGTGCGGCGGCTTTCGCCGACGCACGTGTGCCACTTGCGGACTCTGGAACTGACAACCACGAAGCGTCCTACCACACCCTAAGTTAGCGTCGTTCTGATTTTCCGTTCGTACACTCAGTGTACGTCGAATCGCGATTGGACATAAATGTCGCTGCCCATAGCAGCATTGAACGCACTGAGCGCGAACATAATCACCATGTCGTAATCCAATGCCGTTATTCCCACCCTCCCTTCGCTGGACATCGCCTCGTTGCCCGGGCGGTTCTGAAACCATTGAGCCCACTCGGGCGAGCCCGGGTCATAAAGCAGGAAAGGCATTCCATCGTGCGGGAAGCTTTTGTTAGGCGATGGATATAAATTGGTGGTAAATGGAAACTCCGCCGAGCCATGGCAACTGATACATGACGAGGCCCGTAGATGCACGTTTCCCTGATAGCGTTTACCACTGGGGGTTAGCACATTGTGCCGGGTGGCGACATCCATCGGGCCAGCGAGCCGTTCACCCCAACCCAGTGTATCCTGCACAAATTCGGGAGCCTTGGGGTTGACCCATGTTTCCTTAAGCGGACCCCCGGCCGGATCGCGCCCGGTTTCGTTGTTAGCGAATTCCGGATCATTTCCCCATTGTGCGCCCAATGGCACAAATCTGTCCCAAGGCGTGTCGCCAGGTGCATTGGTATCATACACGTACCCAAGAAAAACCCAGCCGGTCTCAGGCGACGCGATCGTGTCCTTGACCGCGATGCTCATTTGTAATGCGCGTAGATCTAAAACCTCGGGCTTAAGGGGCTCACCGCTTTTTGCTTTTTCTTGTGTCTCTACACTGGGGCGATACACATTCCAAATCGAGGCGCGGGCAAGGACTGGCCATTGCTCTGGCGTTGGTGTCGCAGCCTCGGCTTTTACAATAATTGACCCTTGCGGGAAGTCAACATCGCTGATATCGGGGTCGTACAGATTCTCCCAAAGCCGCCCAAGCATCACGGCCGCGGTAGCGTTATAGTAGATCACTGCGTGATTCTGAACGTTTACCGTCGGCGCATGCTCCGCGAACGTATTCATGGGAAGTATTTGCCCCGTGTAACTTGAGAGTAATGATTCACGTCCGGAATTTGGGTCCGTAGTATTGCCAGGCCCCGGACTCCCATGACCAGACCAAACCATGTCGTACCAACCGTTCTCCTTGGGATTCCACTGCAATGGTGTGTTGATCATTTCTTTTAAGGATTCGGCGAGATGCTCCTTAAGATCTAATACATAGGATTCGGCGTTCTCGGTAGTAAGCGCCCCTCGTCCTGCACCAGGCGTCCAATGGTTTGAAATTGAAGCCTGCGAGTAGTCAAGATTACTGATTCGAAACGGTCCGGACCATTCATTAGGGCTTGGATAGATTCCATTGTTCGACGCGAGTGGGTCAACATCTTGTGCATGCGCGCTGTTTTGTAGTGCCAAGAATGTCAAACTTAATACAACGCTAATACCAAACGCCTTCATAGTTAGCAAAATAGACTTCTTAGAATTGTTCGTGCTCACTTTTTTCCTCCTACAATTGGTACAGCAATTATAAGCGTCTTTTTCCTGGAAATCGCCGTCCATCGGCCCGTGGTACCGGGGTACCATAAATCTTCCCAATAATTGAACCAGTTGCCCCATGGATTACGGTACGGGGCCTCCCTACAGTTTGTCTTGTTCGGAATCAGAAAAAACCAGGCGTCGTATTCGCCACGACCCCGCTTGATCCATAGCTGCGGCTATGCATCGGACAATCGATCGCACCGACTGCTTAGCCCTATTTCCCCTGACATCCGAACCCTTCATGAAATATCCGAGTTAGGGACTTTGTGGTCACGGCCAAGTCAGGTTTATTATCTACGGTAGAGGTGAGAGGCAGTTAAGAGATGAATGTCACTGTAACCGGGGGTACCGGCTTTATCGGTAG
>CAXMNC010000008.1:0-4130 GCA_964194625.1 Acidiferrobacterales bacterium | reverse complement strand
CAGAGGGTGTTCTCGTCGCCTTAAGCTGGAAACGTCTCAAAGCAAAGCTTTATTTGCAAGGCCGTTTGGTTGAAACTAAAGACATATCCCGCCGGACTTTACATTAAGTTAACTGCTTGCCCTTTTTCAGAGCAATAATACGCCCGGCCATATCACGCTCAGGATCAGATTGAGAAGTAAAAAGAAGGAAAGCGTTAGAAGATTTTAGGCCCCACCGGTGTGGGGATTTTTTTATCCGTCCACCGTGAGAAAAAACAACACATTTGTAACCAAAAGCCGTCATTTCTATTACACAGTTGCTTCACTTAATGTACTGATTTACCGGCCCTAGTGGGTCTTTAGCAATACTGGCTTCGAACCAGGTGGTCGGGGGTTCGAGTCCTTCCGGGCGCGCCATTTCATAGGGGTCCATACCGGGCACATGGGTAACAGTGTAGGCCATATAGTGTGTAATTTTCATAGTCGCGCCCTCGGATAGTGGTGTCCGCTTTGAGTATATTGCGGAAGATCGCGAATTTCCAACGAGCGTCCGCTTTAGAGAAATCAGAATACTCGTGGAAAACTATTTCCGGATAAAAGGAAAATCAACCAGAATGTCAATTTAAATCAAACCGCGCGATCTGCACTGCCGGATTGGGTTCCAATTTCTACATTTAAGTTCTACTACGGGAATCTCTTCTTCCGACATTTTTCCGACAATAGTCCTGCACTGTTGTGCATAGTCATCGAGGAGCGCAAACGACGCCGCTCGGCAGAGGTAGAGGCGTCAGCCGGCGTTTATAACGAATGGAGACAGGTTGGGTACTTCGTGACGCTAAAACACCTCGTACACACTCTCACATCTTTGCAGCTTCGCGCGGGGCCCGCAACGTCTCAAAACAGCCCATTCTAGCCCCCTGGAGGTGGGTCAGCACGAGGGTAACAGGCCGAAAAGGTGTCTGGGCCAGCCAAGGCGCATGAACACTGCGCCTTGGCAACACTTGAGGGGGTGGATTTATCACTCGATTTCAGGCCAACTCAAATTCTCCGACCTCGCCCTATTCCTCCCTTTTGAGGGCGCGGTCATCTTGTTGCGCGCCGTTGCGCTCTAACACACGAAGTGCGGCGCGTCTTTTTTTATTGTATCTGAAGTTCGTTTACGTTCCTGTTAACGGCCCGCTCAGGCCCGGGGGCGAGACTTATAGCAGGTGGGAGGCATCAGGTTACTTCCCGACGCTAGAACAGGCTTATGCGCGTCGCCACATAACAACACCTATCACGACCATCCAAACCACGAGTATGAGATTGAACGGCATTGCAAAATTCATGGCGGTTGTTGAGAAGCCCGTGAATGCCATCAAAATGCCGCTTGCGACAGTACCGGCGCCGCCGATGATCCCTAACCAACCAAGCCAAGTTGGATAATAGGCACTCGATACGATGGCGGTCCCAAACAGCACAAACGCGGCGCCGAAAAGCAGTGCCACGAAACTCGCGACGCCGATTTCGATTTGGCGCACGGCCAATGCCGCCTGGAAGGTCTCTCGCCTTTGCGCTTCCGCGGCGCTCGCCCAACTATCGACCATGCTTTTCAGCGCGATACCGTCGACGGCTTGTAGTATTGCGGTCGTCCCAAGGGCTGCGATACCCACGAGCACACCGAGTTTCGCCACCCAGGCAAAGGTTTCGCCCTTTAGGGAATCGTTCAGCGCAACGAGTCCCACGAACAACAAGAACACACCAAGAAACTGGCTCAGATGGGACCCGACCCAGAGCTTGTCAGCCGCATACTCCGTAAACGCCGCAACCGGATCACCGGGATCAGCGCCTAGCGGATGGAGCATCGTTGCCGCCATCAGTACGACAGCACCGGTGATCGCCGTCGCAGCACCCAGCTTCAACGGGACGGACACGTTTCACCTCTGGCCATGGTCTGGTCCGGCGGGATTCTATAGCTTGGAAGCATGCCGTGTCTGTTACTGGCTAACAAGCGGGTGCTGAACGTCCGGAAGGAGTCGTTTGCTGCCTGTCGCAACTCTATTATCTGACCGGCAGCTCCTAGGCGAAAGCAGTCATTCGTAGAATTGGCGTCGCATTAAAAGTATGCAGTTCACCAATGTCTGCTCTCGCCTATAACCAGCCGGTCAGGCGCTAGAATTTCGACAGGCAGCTACCGACCCAAGGCGGACATTGACAGCTCGGCTATTTCCTTGCGAAATTGGCGCAGTCATGTAATCTACGCGATTTGTTCGCTGCGGAGAACAAAAAGCGGACAATCGTTTGCGGCTCTGGAGGCCAGCAATGAATAATAAACACCGTCTCGTATTTGTCCGTTTGAGCTTGCTACTGATATTGGTTGGCTGCTCCAACGGTCCGGAAAATCCACAGGGCACCGAACCGAATGTCACGAGTTCCGCGGGCACATCGGACCGCACCGTCTTGCCGATTCCTGACCCAGTGTATCCAAAGGTCACCGAGCTGGACGCGCGAAATGCGACGGCACCGCCGCCGTTCTCGGTAAAAGCTCCTGAAGGTGCACCCAATGTAGTCATCGTGCTCATCGACGACATCGGTTTCGGGGCCGCGGCGAATTTCGGTGGCGCCATCCAGACGCCGACGTTGGAACGCCTTGCGCAAGAAGGATTGCGCTACAACCAATTTCATACCACGGCGCTGTGCTCGCCTACCCGCATGGCAATCCTGACCGGCCGCAATCATCACTCGGCCAACGCGGGTTCGGTCATGGAAGTAGCAACAGCTTTTCAAGGTAACAGAGGTCAGCGTCCGCGGAGCGTTGCGCCGCTTCCCGAGATGCTGCGGTTGAACGGCTACAGTACGGCGGCCTTCGGCAAGTACCACGAGACGGCGCCGTGGGAAGTGAGCGTATCCGGCCCATTCGACCGCTGGCCAACACATTCCGGCTTCGACAAGTTTTATGGCTTCATCGGGGGTGAGACCAATCAGTTTGCGCCAGTCCTCCACGATGGCACAACGCCGGTCGAGCCGTCCGACGATCCCGACTACCACTTCACCACCGATATGACCGATCAGGCGATAACCTGGGTGCGTTCCCAGCAGTCGCTAACGCCGGACAAGCCATTCTTCGTCTACTTTGCCACCGGAGCTACCCACGCACCGCACCACGTGCCGGCGGATTGGGTCGACAGGTACAAGGGCAAGTTTGATGACGGCTGGGATGCGTATAGGGAACAGACACTGGCACGCCAGATAGAGTTGGGTGTAGTACCGCCGGGAACCAAGCTGGCGTCCAAGCCAGCGGATATCGCCGACTGGGATACACTTTCTGCAGATGAGAGGCGACTCTATGCCCGCCAGATGGAAGTATTTGCGGCCTTTGCAGAACACACCGACCACGAGGTCGGCCGGCTTGTCGATGCCATCGAGGCGATGGGCGAGATGGACAACACTCTGTTCATCTACGTTTTCGGTGACAACGGTTCCAGCGCCGAAGGCGGGCTGACCGGGACCTTCAACGAGACCGTCGCTCTTAACGGCCTGGCGGACACGGTCGAGGATCAGCTGCCGCGCCTGGATGAGTGGGGCGGTCCCATGTCCTACCCACATTTCCAGGCGGGCTGGGCCGTGGCCACGAACACACCGTTTCAGTGGACCAAGCAAGTCGCCTCGCACTACGGCGGCACCCGCAATCCGCTGGTCGTACACTGGCCCGACGGCATCAAGGCGAAGGGCGAAATTCGCTCGCAGTGGCATCACGTGACAGACATTGCGCCGACCGTAATGGAAGCGGCCGGGCTGCCGTTTCCGACTTCGGTCAATGGCGCAACTCAGAAGCCCTTCGAGGGTGTGAGCCTGATTTATTCATTCGACGCTCCGAACGCTGCTGATCGACACACAACGCAGTATTTCGAAATGTTCGGTAACCGTGCGATCTACCATGACGGCTGGGTGGCTGCCACCAAACACCGTACGCCGTGGGCGAATGCACCGGATGGACCGCTCGACCAGGATACATGGGAGCTGTATCACGTTGCCGAGGACTTCAGTCAGGCGAACGATCTGGCGGGGTCGAACCCGGCCAAGCTAAAGGAACTGCAGGATCTCTTCATGGAGGAAGCGATTAAGTACAACGTCCTGCCGCTGGATGATCGCGTCTTCGAGCGCTTCGATGC
>CAXMNC010000007.1:0-14329 GCA_964194625.1 Acidiferrobacterales bacterium | reverse complement strand
CAGCATTTCGATAGCATTGCTTTCTGTTTGTCGAAAGGACTCGGTGCTCCCGTGGGGTCTGTACTTTGTGGTACCGAGGTATTAATAAAGCGAGCCCACCGATGGCGTAAGGTACTGGGTGGTGGTATGCGTCAAGCCGGTATACTGGCCGCCGCCGGCCTTGTCGCACTCAACAACCATGTCGAAAGACTGGCGGAGGATCATGCGAATGCGCGGCAATTGGCAGACGGCCTAGCGTCTGTGGACGAACTAGAAGTAGATCCACAGAAGGTGCAGACCAATATGGTGCTTGTGTCTATGAACCAAAACCACTGCGACGCATTGGCCGAGTTCTTGCGTCAACACGGGATCCTGATCATTTCTGGCAAAACCACACGATTGGTCACACATCTCGATGTCACGACAGATGATGTACAATCAGTAGTGAGGAGATTCAAAGACTTCTTTGCCAGAGACCAATAGCACATCCCTGGCAAAATAGTTCCCGGATTCACCGGGTGGAGCAAGCGATGCCGCGTCCCGCCATAACCATTGGGGTGCTAGGGCTTTTGCTCATGTCGACCAACGTGTCCGCAATGGAGGCGTTGGAACCACAGTGGATTAGTTTTAACGCTACAGCACCTCCTCCAAGCGAGCTCGAAACCAAGCGTGCCAAGGCTCAAGGGATAGAACTCGAACCGCGCGTCGGAACTGCATTGCGCGGATTGATCGCCAAGCCCGAAGGAGCGGGACCATTTCCCGCCGTCGTCATGATCCACGACTGCCGCGGGACTCGCCGCTACCAACACGAATGGGTACGACAGCTCGCCAATTGGGGCTACGTGGCGCTGCTCGTAAATAGCTTCTTTACGCGGCAGGCAGTTGGCGTGTGCGAGAAGCTGCTTGAATGGTCGAATCGAGAAGTTGTTGGCGGACGCACATTCGATGCCTATGGTGCGCTCGACTATCTCACCACCTTGTCTTATGTCGACCCTGAGCGCATCGGCGTCATGGGCTGGGCCTATGCAGCATCCTTAAGTGTTGTTAGCGAGGCCGGCGCGCATTCTTTGTTTGAGAACAAGTTCAAAGCCGCGGTCGCCGTGAGTCCGAGTTGTCGCTACACCGCGAGCGGACGTTTCACGGTACCGGTACTGGTGCTGGCCGCCGGCAAAGACGACTGGACCTTGGCCGATCCCTGTAAGCGCATGGCGCGTGGCGCCGAGGATGGACCGTGGCCGGTCGAACTCAAAGTATACGCGAATGCCTATCATGGTTTCGATGATCCGGAAATCGGCGATGGCATCTATCTAGCAAACGCCTATAACCCCAACAAGAACCCTGCCCGCGGCGCAACGCTGCGCTACCAACGCGCGGTCCACGAGGATGCTGCCACCCGAGTGCAAGCGTTTCTAGCGCGCCACCTCAATCCGGAAAAAACGGTTGGGCGTCTGTCGGCGGGATTGGGCTCGGGTGATATGGCTTATTCGCCAACATGGGTGATCGACCCAGACAATCCTGGCGATGACGCGCCGTCGGTAGGTCGTTCGTTGTTCGACATTGTATTCAGTAACAACGGCGCCTATGACCTACCGTTTCCGTTCACCCGGCTGATCGAGCGCATCGAGCAACAGCTGCCACGGAAACGGTCTGGGTACTCAACCCTGAAAAAGGTGCTGGTCCCGCTGGGCCGATCTTTGCAGCGAAATACCGCCGCACCAGAATTCTTCAAGTATCCGCGCGTGATCGTGGCGGTAGATACGGAGCCAGTAAGCACCACCCGCGGCAGACCTATCCTATTAAAGGACCGCCTATTTCTTGGCTATCAAGAAAAAGCTCAGGTTATCGAAGTAATCAGCTATAACGAGAGCGCAGCTCGCTTCGAGTTTCAAGTCGTTACCAACTACGGGCCGGAAAGCAAACCGCAAGTACATTACGCCAGTCGAGCTATCTGCACCACTTGCCACCAAAATGCAGCGCCGATCTTTCCCAAGGCCGCCTGGGACGAGACCAATGGTAACAGGGGAGTTGCCGCGCGCCTGCTCAAGGAACGATCCACATTTTACGGCGTGGCTGCCAATTCGCCGAGCCTTGCGCCCGCCGCGATCGACAATGCCACCGATCGCGCTAACCTGTTCTCTGCTTACCAGCTGCTCTGGCGTCAGGGCTGTAGTGATGATCGAAACCCAGCGCGGGCGATTCGTTGCCGCGCTGGTGCCTTTTCTGCCATGTTGCAGCATCGCTTGGGCGCGTTCTCGCGTTTTGATAAGCGGGCACCCCTGTACGAGGGCTACTTCGTTCCACTGCTGAGCGAAAACTGGCACGAACGTTGGCCCCGTGGTCTTTACATTCCAAACCCAAACATTCCAAATCGCGCACCGCTGCTCACAGCAACACCAGCGGCGGTGCCGGCAGCGCTCGACCCTCTGAACACGCGCTCGCCGTTGACGACCTGGTCGGTCGACCGCGATCTGAACCGCGTCATTCTCGGGCTCGCCGAGTTCATCCCGGAGGCAGACCTGCGCCGATTAGATACCTATTTGTTTGGCCATGGCCTCAAGACGGGCGCGAGGCGTCAGCACTTTCGCGGTGCCTGTAAGTTCACACGGCACGGCGGCTTGCTGGCGGCGGGCGACCTGTTCACGGTGGCGTGCCATATGTCGAGCGAAAGAGACAGCAGGGCTTTCGACCTAGTAACAGATGTATTCATTGAAGCCGGCAAAGTCACGAGCCGGTCAATCAACTCGTTAGTGATCACAGATGGTACGTTGTTCACCGGACTCGCGCACTCGGGGGGGGCGATCCAGCCGGATGGCCACCATTGGGTTGTGAATCTGGATGTGTCCCGCGCACGCAGCGGGCGACACGTGCGTTTGCTTAGCGGCGACGCCGTGGCAGACATACAGATCCGCTGGCCAAAGACAACCGACGAATTGTTTCCCCAGGAGGAACAGTTTACCGGCACTGCGACATTAACGTTGATGGAAGATTTCGCGCCGGTAAATGACGCCATTAGCGCCCTCGTGCAGCAGTCGGACAAAAAGCGGGTCCACGTGTTTTCTAGCAAACCGTTTCGCGGAACAAAAGTGATGCAGGCGTTATTTTCGCAGCTAGGGTTAACGCCGACAGACTGGTGTTGCGACGATTTAACCAACATGCCACCGGTAAATGTTGCCTCGAGCAGTGCACCCCCCGACTTAAACTTACAGGTAAGCTTAAAGGAAAAAGCTGCGGTGCGTACTTTCTATCGATACTGCGCGACTTGTCATAGGACGCCTGGCAGCTCCCCGCCAAACTTCTTGTACGGCGATGCAACGCAAGTACGCGCTAAACTTGCGCAGTGTGCGCCACGAATCTTGTTTCGCTTACACATGTGGCAGCTATCTGCCGATGCACGACCGAAGTCACCCATGCCTCCAACTAGCGTTTTGCGCAGTGCTAGGCTATCCGAGGAGCTTTGGCGCACCAGTAACGAACTGGCACACCTCGAGCAGTACGTCACAGAGCTGATGGGCCTAAGCGGTGAGTCTACGTCCCACCCAGAGGAACTAATGGCAACCGGTTACGAAAACACCCCGGCTTGTTTGCCTGAACCAACAAAAACTGCTGGTGGAAACTAACAGGCTGCTGAAAAACTTGTTTTTCGCAGCCTGTTAGGGCGGTAGAAGGATCTACCGTCCATTTATCAAACACCTAAGTATTTGATAAATGGAGCAAAGCAAAAACCGCGCTTTTTGCTTTTGCGAGCTGAAAAAGGCCATGGAAGGATTTTTCCAGCATCTTACTAGCGCCGTATCTTCAAGCACTTAGGCAACCTTTTCGTAATCCGACATGGGCGGACAAGAACAAATAAGATTGCGGTCGCCATAGACGTTATCGATGCGGCCGACTGGCGGCCAGTATTTGTCCTCACGTAGCGCGGGCAACGGGAAGAACGCTTCTTCTCTAGAGTAAGGCCGCGACCATTCGTCTTCCAGCAATAAATGATGGGTGTGTGGCGCGTTGCGTAGAAGATTATCGACGGGGTCTGCTTTGCCAGCTTCGATGGCCGCGATCTCTTTGCGAATGGCGATCATGGCGTCACAGAAACGATCCATTTCACGCTTGGCCTCACTTTCGGTGGGCTCGATCATTAGTGTTTCGGCTACCGGAAACGACATAGTCGGTGCGTGGAAACCATAATCAACCAACCGTTTAGCGACATCTTCCACTGTGATGCCACAAGATTCCTTGATCGGACGCAAATCAACGATACATTCATGCGCGACCATCCCGTTCTTGCCCGTATAGAGCACCGGGTAGTGTGGCGCTAAGCGATGGGCAATATAGTTTGCGTTTAGGATCGCAACCTCGGTCGCACGACGTAATCCCGCCGCCCCCATCATCGCGATGTAGGCCCAAGAAATAGGAAGGATACCAGCAGACCCCCACGGTGCCGCCGCCACCGCACCAATTGTACCGGCATCACCCGCGGCTGGATTAACGCCATCGACGACTGGATGGTCGGGCAAGAATGGAGCGAGATGAGCGACGACACCAATGGGGCCCATCCCCGGGCCCCCACCACCATGCGGAATGCAAAATGTCTTGTGCAGATTGATATGAGAAACATCGGCGCCGATCTCGGCCGGTTTGCAAATTCCGACAAGCGCATTCAGGTTAGCGCCGTCCATGTAAACTTGCCCGCCATGATCATGAATAATCTGACAGATCTCCCGAATCGCTTCTTCAAACACGCCGTGCGTTGAGGGATAGGTAATCATTAGTGCTGCCAAATTATCGCGGTGTTGCTGCGACTTTGCCTTTAAGTCTTCTACATCGACGTTACCTTGTTGATCGCAGGCAACGACCACTACTTTCAGGCCTGCCATTCGAGCGCTGGCAGGGTTGGTACCGTGCGCCGATGCGGGAATCAAACAGATATCGCGGTGCCCTTCCCCCCGTGTCTCATGGTACTTTCGAATGGTTAACAAGCCCGCGTACTCGCCCTGTGAGCCGGCATTGGGTTGCATCGATATCGCGTCGAAGCCGGTTATCTCACACAGCATATCCTCGAGCTCTTCGAACAACTGCTCATAGCCCTGCGCTTGTTCCAGTGGTGCAAACGGGTGCATGGCGCTGAATTGGCGATAGGTAACCGGAGTCATTTCAGTAGTCGCATTCAATTTCATGGTGCACGAACCAAGCGGGATCATAGCCCGATCGAGCGCGATGTCTTTGGCCGCTAACCATCGCAAGTAACGCAGCATCTCCGTTTCCGCATGGTAGAGGTCAAATACCGGGTGAGTTAAGAACTTGCTCGTGCGACGCAGGTTCTCTGGGATACAGTCTTGCACCGCCGCATCGAACTCGTCGATATCGAGGCGCTCGCTGGCCTTGGTGGCGAAGACACGCCAGAGTGTTCTCAAGTTAGTGCGACGCGTTGTTTCGTCGAACGAGATACCTAAATGATCAGCATCAACAATGCGTAGGTTGATACGAGACTCACGCGCGCGTGCCGCAATACGAGCCGCTTGGCCGCGCACACGAACTGTCAATGTGTCGAAGAAGGTGTCATGTACGACGTTGAACCCAAGACGCCGCAGTCCCTCGGCAAGGATTAGAGTCATGCGATGCACTTTGCCCGCGATCAGTGATAAGCCATCGGGTCCATGGTAGATCGCATATAGTACGGCAATGATTGCAAGTAATACCTGAGATGTACAAATATTGCTGGTGGCCTTTTCACGGCGGATATGTTGCTCGCGTGTTTGCAACGCCATCCGCAATGCCGGCTTGCCTTGCGCATCTATCGACACGCCTATGATGCGTCCAGGGGTGGAACGTTTATAGGCATCGCGGGTGGCAAAAAAGGCAGCGTGCGGACCCCCGTATCCCATCGGTACGCCGAAGCGCTGAGCACTGCCGACGACAATGTCTGCACCCATCTCCCCGGGTGGCTTCAACAACACGAGACTCAGGAGATCGGTCGCCACCGTGACCAACGCTTGCTGGTTGTGGGCCTGTTCAGTTACTTCGCTAATATCATGGACAGCCCCACTCGATCCGGGATATTGAAGCAAGACGCCGAAATACTCGTGCTTATCCAGCTCCTGGTAGACGTCACCAACAACAACCTCGAATCCCATTGGCCGGGCACGTGTCTGCACAACCGCGATGGTCTGTGGATGGCAGTCATGCGATACAAAGAATGTATTAGATTTACTCTTGGAAACTCGCTTTGACATCGCCATCGCCTCCGCCGCGGCGGTGGCTTCATCCAATAGCGAGGCGTTCGCAAGTTCCATCCCGGTGAGATCCATAATCATCTGCTGGAAATTCAAGAGCACTTCCAGTCGACCTTGACTAACCTCCGCCTGATAGGGCGTGTAGGCCGTATACCAACCAGGATTTTCCAAGACATTGCGTTTGATGACCCCCGGTAACATCGTACCGGAGTAACCCATCCCAATCATGGAAACAAAGACCTTGTTTCTTTCTCGCATCCTACGCATATAGGTCACTGTCGCACGCTCGCTTTTGGCTGGCGGTAAATCGAGTGCATCGGGTGAAATGATGGCAGGCGGCACTGCCTTATCTATCAATGCACCGAGCGAATCCAGCCCTAAGGCCCTCAGCATTTCGGCTATCTGTTCCTCTCCGGGACCAATGTGGCGACGGATAAAATCGCCGCGCATTTCCAGTTCTTCCAAAGAGCGTCGTGACTGTGGCATGAATGTCTCCGGGATGATTTAACTAACGAGTTGTAAGGACAAGGACCGCTTACGGTGATGATTCATTTCTGGTCCTCGGCCGTAAGCTTATCCACGATAATAACGTTGCTTAACAAAAGGGAGCTTAACGACATTTACTGGGTGTTGTCGGCCGCGCACTATGGCTTGGAGCTCGGTATCCGGGCGTGCGAGCGCAGTATCAACATAACCCATGGCCACTGGGCCGCCTACGGTAGGCCCATAACCACCGCTAGTGACCACACCTACCTTGGCACCCTCGGCGTCGACCAGCTCTGCCCCCTCCCGCACTGGCGCTTTTCCCTGGGGGCGAATGCCGACGCGTTTACGGATGGCCCCGCCCGCGAGTTGGCCGAGGATTACATCTGCCCCCGGAAAACCGCCAGCCCGCGCACCATCGTGCCGACGCACCTTGGACAGCGCCCAGTTTAGACTGGCCTCTACCGGTGTGGTTTCGGTATCGATGTCATGGCCGTAAAGACAAAGACCTGCTTCCAGGCGTAATGAATCACGCGCGCCCAGGCCAATGGCGGCTACTTCATCCTCAGCCAATAGCGTGCGTGCCAGTGTTTCCGCCTGGTCGTTCGCCACCGAGATCTCAAAGCCATCCTCGCCCGTATATCCGCACCGACTGACAAAACAATCGGCGCCGGCGATTTGCATGCGACCAGTAGTCATAAATAAAAGCGCAGACGCTGACGGTGCCAGTCGATCCATCACCATCGCCGCCTTGGGACCTTGCAGTGCCAGTAGTGCGCGATCGGTCAAGGCCTCGATCTCGCAGCTGGCGGCCAAATGCTTACGCAAATGAGCCTCATCCTGCTGTTTGCAAGCCGCGTTCACCACTACAAATAGGGAGTCACCAGCGTTGCTGATCATCAGGTCATCGAGGATGCCGCCAGCGTCGTTTGTAAATAACGCGTAGCGTTGGCGATTTGGTTCGAGGTCGATTACATCGACCGGTACCAGCGACTCTAATGCCGCCGCCCCACTGCCACGCAAACGGATTTGCCCCATATGCGATACATCGAACAAACCGGCATGCGTACGTGTATGCTTATGCTCTTCAATAATGCCGGAAGGATACTGTACCGGCATGTGGTAACCCGTGAACGGCACCATCTTGGCTCCTAACTCTAGGTGCAGGGCGTAAAGTGGTGTCCGCGCCAGTGAGGGCTGGGATGGGGAGCTGCCGCCAGTCATGTGATTCTCCTGTTTCTGATTGTTGGGCTTCGCAGCTCAAATTCAACGACAGCCGGCCGCTCGCGGAACAGACAACTAGATTACCATTGCCCCTGGTGTTTTAAAAACCGGCGCCCGAGGCCAGTCAATGCCGTATCAACTGCTTTATTTGTTCACCGTCCTAATATGGGGTTCGACCTGGTTGGCGATTACGTTCCAGCTGGGTGTGGTTGATCCCATATGGTCTGTTGCCTATCGTTTTGCACTTGCTGCTGCTGTACTCATGGTGTTTTGTCTGGTCACTCGCCGGGGGCTGCGATTCGGCCTGCGCGACCACGGCTTTATGGCCCTACAAGGCACATTTCTTTTTTGTCTCAATTACATCCTGTTCTATTTCTCTATTGAGCATGTGACCAGCGGTCTAATCGCGGTCATCTTCTCGACCATCGTATTCATGAACATCGTCAATGGGGCGATGCTATTAGGTACACCCATACGTGCTCGCGTGCTGGTTGGTGCTAGTTTGGGTCTACTTGGTATCACATTGGTGTTCTGGCCTGAGTTTCGAGCCTTTTCCGCCTCCAGTGCGACCATAGTCGGGGTCAGTCTGGCGGTAGTCGCCACTTGGTTCGCATCACTGGGGAATATGGCGTCGTTACGAAATCAACGTGCTGGCCTAGGCGTGATCGAAAGTAATACTTTTGGTATGGCCTATGGTGCCGCCTTGACGACCATCGTTGCATTGGTGGTTGGCGTCGAGTTTCGTTTTGATTGGTCGTTGAGTTATGTCGGTTCCTTGGCCTATCTCTCGATAGTCGGCTCCGTCATTGCGTTTGGTTGTTACCTGACCCTACTCGGGCGTATCGGTGCAGACAGAGGCGCTTACACTGGTGTGATGTTTCCGATTGTCGCCCTGGTACTTTCAACGCTGTTCGAAGGCCACACATGGAGTGGCCCCGCATTCATCGGCGTCGTCATGGCATTGGCCGGAAATGTGCTAGTTCTCACCCGTACCAAGCAAAGCGATACACCCGCCGGCTAGCTACGTGCTGCCCACGCCGCAAATCAGATGTCGCGGGGCGGAAACTCTCGCGCTATCCAGTCGATGTAATCTTCGGGCAGACCGTGCTCACGGGCTCCGGTGAGCACGGTCTGTAAGTAGCGCACCGATGGCGCAAACGGCGCGCCGAGATAGACATCGCCGATATACACCCAACAATCTAGTGTCGCATCCGTCGACAATCGCACACGCGTCATCGTACGTTTGTAACCGCCGCTTCCAACCGGCTCGAAGCCATCGAGTCTAATGAGGTCTTCGTTAGAGAGTTCGTAGACCACCCCATGCACCATGCCGCCGGCTGTTTGCACAATACCAGCGACCCCGCCGCTCCAACCCTCGTGTTGCTGTACAAAACTCAAGCGCCAATCTTGTAGGCTACAACGAGATAACAGACGTGCAGATGGGCAGCGCGCCCACATCTGTCGCATCGACAGATTGGAGCCGTAGGCGAAATAGAGTTCTGCCAATCGAGACTCAGCCGTTCAATGCCATCACAAAGCCTACCAAGATCATCAGCCCCGGTGCTGCTTTACCAATTACGTGCCCTAGTGGCACGGCTTTCTCCGCTAGCACAAATATGGTGATCACCGCCACACAGAGCAGATTCATAACGCCGCCTACAAACAAGATTGCCATCAGAATCCAACAATAACCAAGTCAGAATTTTCGATGGATCGCTCATTGCTCACACTGCCAACTTGAAGATTCGGGCAGCAGCACTCTTGCCGCGAATAGCCACTTCTCCCACTGCGTCCAGTGGGTAAGTTTCCTTTAATCCGGCAACGGTGGTCTCCGAGATCAGCACAACCGTATTATATTCCTTATTCAGCTGTTCCAGTCGTGCTGCCAGGTTCACGGCATCGCCGTGAACCGTGTAGTTGACACGATCACCGGAGCCGACGTTGCCCGCAAAAACCTCACCGGTATTGATCCCGATTCGAGTCCGCAACGTTACGCCGGCAAACGTTCTGTCTTTGAGCGCCTGCTGTATTTCTATGGCTGCTTTGACCGCATTGTCGGCGTGATGCGAATCTGCCACGGGAACATTAAACGTCACTAACATGGCATCGCCCTGAAACTGATTGACCACACCTGCATAGCGCGTGATCGGGGCGATCACGGCTGGAAAATATTCGTTTAACATATCAACGATGCGTTCGGGTGACATGCTTTCGACAATACTTGTGAAAGCCTCGATATCAGAATATAGAATGGTGGCCGTAGTCTGTGTCGGCTTAAGCTCGCCTTTGCCTTGCAAGATCGCCTCTGCGACTGTTGGCGGTACATATTTACCAAACACTTCACGAATAACAGCGAGTTGTTGTGCGACCTCATCGCGTAGCCGCTTCTTTTCCAACGTGGCGTTGATGCGCGCTCGTAATAAAGTGGAATCAAAAGGCTTTGGTAGATAGTCTTCGGCGCCCAGCTCGATGCACCGTATGGCGTTGTCTAGTTCATGCAGCGCAGAAATGACAATCACCGGTAGGTCATTCAATAAACCGTCGGCACGCAGATGCTCCAAGACTGCAAAACCGTCCATCTCGGGCATCATGACATCGAGCAGAACGAGGTCACACCTAACCTCATCTATCAACTCAAGCGCTTGGCGACCATTGGCAGCACGCAAGATCTCGCAGCCTAGATAGTCTAACTCTTGCTCCAACAGGTCGATGTTGAAAGGTTCATCATCGACGATCAAGATTCTTGCGGTCCGGCCCACTGTGTTACACCTACTTGCTTCCTTCGGCACTTCCGAGAAAGTGCTCGATTCTCGCAAACAAAAGATCCTCATCGATGGGCTTAGTGAGAAAATCATCACATCCGCAGGCGCGCGCTTTTTCTTCATCGCCATGCATGGCGTGAGCGGTTAGGATAATAATAGGAATGTCGCGCAAACGCTCATTGGCTTTGAGGCGATGTGTCGCTTCCCATCCATCCATGATGGGCAGTGACAAATCCATAAGAATCAAATCGGGCGACTCGCCTTCGGCCATCTCAATACCAGCTGCCCCATCGGTCGCGGTAACAACCTGGTAGTTGTCCTCGAGGAGCTGCACTAGCAAATCACGATTGAGCTCGATGTCCTCCACGATAAGAATCTTCTTCATGGTTACACCTATGAGAAGCGTGAGGGAATCACAGGACGCCCAGTATTTTGCTCGGGCAACCGCAGAGGAATACTAACCGAGAAAGTAGAACCAACGCCGATGGTACTCTCGATGGTGATATCACCCCCCATCAAACGGGCGAGATGTCGGCTGATCGAAAGTCCAAGACCGGTGCCGCTGTGCTGACGAGTGCGACTGTCATCGACTTGGCGAAATTCATCGAACACCTGTTGCAATGTGTGTTCAGGTATGCCGATGCCGGTGTCGGCAACCACAATAACGAGCTCGTGGCCTTGGCGGCTGGCCGTTACTTTGATCGACCCTTTCTCCGTGAACTTCACTGCGTTGCTCAGTAGATTCATAAGAATCTGTTTCAGTTTTTCCTGATCGACGACTATCGTCGGCAAGTCAGGTTCGACCTGCTTGATTAGCTGCAGTGTTTCGTTTTGTATCAACGGCTCTACCGTACGCAGACATGTGTCGACTAATGATTCCACCGTCACCGTCGACAGGCGGATATCCACACGACCGGCCTCAATCTTTGAAAGATCTAGAATATCGTTAATGAGCGACAGCAGATGATCGGCGCTGGTACGAATCTTCTCTAAGTTTTCGAACTGCTTAGCCGGCAAGACATCCTTAGAGCGCCGCATCACCAGTCTGGTAAATCCGATAATGGCATTCAGCGGCGTACGTAACTCATGGCTCATGTTGGCGAGAAATGTACTCTTGGTCTGGGTTGCCGCTTCCGCTTGCTCTTTGGCCTGATGGAGTTCGATCTCGGCTGATTTGCGCGTCGTGATATCGCTCAGCGCGCCGATCATACGGATCGCACGCCCGGCCTCATTGCGAACGGCGATTCCCCGCTCCAGGATCCAAATATATTGCCCGCCCATGTCATGGAAACGGTACTCACATTCAAAGTAATCGGTATAGCCCCTGAAGTGATCGATTCTGGCCTGTCGATATAACGAAAAGTCATCCGGGTGCACACGCGAATCCCAGACTTTGGCGGTAGGGTTATCAACCGCTTCGAATCCAAAGATCTCCTTGGCGCGCTCAGACAAGTAAAGCTCATTTGTTACGACATCCCATTCGTAGATGCCTTCTGTCGCCGCCTGCGTTGCTAGCGCGTAACGTTCCTCGCTGTCACGCAACGCCTGTTCAACCTGCTTACGTTCGGTGATGTCACGAATAATTCCGGTATGAAACGACCCGCGGCCAATGGTCCATGTCGAGATCGACAGCTCCACCGGAAAAATACCGCCGTCCTTGCGCAGCCCGTGTAGCTCGAGGGTCTGACCGAGGATGCGATGTTCACCGCCAAAGGCGATGCGCTCAAGGGCATCGGTATGGCGCTCGCGGTACTCCTCGGGCATGATCGACTTCAAGGACTTGCCCATCATCTCGTCCTCGGTATAGCCAAACATCGATTCGGCACCCCGATTCCAAGCAACAACAGACCCGCAGCTATCTATGGATACGATCGCATCGGAGGCCGACTGGGCGACGGCTCGAAATCGCTCCTCGCTTTCCCGTAGTTGTTGCTCTGCCCGCTGACGTTCTATAACACGCCCAAGCTGTGTGCCAATCTGACCGACTACGTCTAACAACGATTGGTTTGGCGCTGCTGGTTGGTCGGAAAATACCTCCAAGACCGCAGCTACCTCCCTCCCCACCAGCACTGGGATGGCCAATGCGCCTCTGACGCCAATTTCGTTAGCCAACTTGGCCCGTGGAAAATTCGGATCCTTAGTCACGTCCTCGATCCATTCGGGCTTGCCGCTGGCAAGCACTCGACCCGGCAAGCCGATCCCGGATGCAAAGCGGGTTACGTCAGTCACGCTGCGGAACGCTTCAAATCTCTGCGGATCATCGAGGTGCCACAACCCCGTCGGCACTAGTTCGCCACTATCACCATCGAACATATAAACATGCCCGACTGGCCACCTTGTGTGTGCACAGATCTCGTCAATAGCGACCTTCAGGGCGTCTTCGACGTTAGTCGCCTCGTTGGCGGCAGCAGTAATAATTTGGTTCAATTGCAGAAAGTCGGTTTTCTCCCGCAGCGCTTGCTCGGCACGCCGTCGTACAGTCACGTCCGTTACCGTACGAACCAGTCCACCCGAGGGTAGCGGATTGGTCCATAATTCGAGCACGCTCCCGTCCGCCAAGTGTTGCTCTGACAGATAGGGCCTTTCGGCAGCTAAGACTGGCGCCATCCATGTCCGTACTTTTTCTTCCGTGTCGCCGGGCAGATCGACATCGATTCCTCTATTCACTTCGTCTCGGATGACCTCTTCTAGTGTCGGCCTAGTAGCTAGAAACCCCGAACTAAAACCTAGCATGTCGACCCAGCGTTGATTATGGGCAGAAAGACGCCATTCTTCGTCGTACATCACGATTCCCTGATCCATACTCTCCAGGGTCGTTTCGAGAATCGTGGTCTTTTCCTGTAGTTCCTGCTCACTCTGTCTCAGCGCCGTGATGTCGCCGGTTGATCCGATCATGCGGTAAGCGCGTCCGTGTTCGTCTCGCAGGACAAGACCATGTTGGCGTGCCCACCGCAGTGTTCCATCGCCGGCGTGGATCCGGTACTCGCATACGAATCGTTCGGTCTCGCCCTTGAAATGCGCGACGAATGCGTCCTTGTAGGTCTGCCGATCATCCGGGTGCACGCGGTTGAACCAGTCCTCGCGGGTTCTGAGTTCGTTGGGCGAGAGGGCGAAAGCAGCCTGCACCCGGGGCGAGTAGTAGATCTTGTCGGTTGCGATGTTCCAGTCGTATACGCCTTCGTTGATCGCTTCCATCGCCAGCGCGTAGCGTTCCTCGCTATCGCGCAATGCTTGCTCCACTCGCCTACGTTCGGTAACGTCGATGACCGTACTTTGAGTAGCGGGTTGCCCCTCCCAGCTGATACGTCTGGCGACGTTTTGGAATGTGACAATCGACCCATCCTTACGCAGCGCATCATATTCATAATGCATCGGTGCTATCCCGTCTTCTTTTAGACGGACCTCGCTGTAGGCCCTGAGACGAGCGCGTTCGTGAGGCGCCACACAAGGATCCATCGAGTCCATTGTCAGGATCTCCTCGGGAGACTCGTAGCCAAGCATGTCGGCGAAACTCTGATTGACAAACACGGGTTTGCGCTGCTGATCGATCAGGATGCCCTGAATCGAGCCCTCGATCAGGTTACGAAAACGCTCCTCGCTTTCCCGCAAGGCCTCTTCTGCGCGCTTGCGCTCGGTGATGTCGAAGTAGGTCAACAT
>CAXMNC010000006.1:0-13827 GCA_964194625.1 Acidiferrobacterales bacterium | reverse complement strand
TGGACGTGCCAGATCCGTTACCGGATCGGCATTGAAGGTAGGAATAAGGTGGCGTCCCCAAGGGGATTCGAACCCCTGTTGCAGCCGTGAAAGGGCTGTGTCCTAGGCCGACTAGACGATGGGGACGAGATAATAGGACTTAGGACTAAGGACTTAGGTCCTCAGCTCACTCAGCCCTCAGTCCTAAGCACTCAGCCCTCGCAATCATGAATCACCAATCACCAAAAATTTGGTGGAGCCAGGCGGGATCGAACCGCCGACCTCTTGCATGCCATGCAAGCGCTCTCCCAGCTGAGCTATGGCCCCAAAAAAGGCCCGGTACTTTACCGCCCGGTATACGCTAGGGTCAAGTTGATCCACCCTCTCGCTGTCGTATATAGATCTGCGCTTTTTCTAATGCCTCTAATGTTCTTTCCTGCCCGACCAGTGTCAAGGTGACGTCGATAGGTGGCGATGCGGCGCGGCCAACAACCGCAACCCGCAGCGGCTGCGCTATCTTGCCAAGTTTAAGGCCGTGGGCGTCGGCCGTTTCCTGAATCACCTGATGAATGGCCTCAGCCGTCCAGTTCGAGACCTGCGCCAACCGCTCTTGTAAATCCGTCAACGCACCGAGGATTTCGGGCTTTAAAAACTTGCTGGCATCCTGCTCATCGTAACCTTTGAACCCGCGATAATAAACGACGCTGGTCTGCGCCATCTCCACTAGGGTTTTGGCCCGTTCCCGCAGCGCGTCGACGACGTCGACCAATGCCGGACCGGTGGTGGGATCGACATCGAGCTGCCCCAAATGTCGGCTCAGGTGATGGGCGATATGGGCCGGATTACTTGTCTTAATGTAGTGTTGGTTCAGCCACAACAACTTTTCACGATCGAACGATGCCGCTGAGCGCTGGACATTCTTAATATCAAACAGATTGATCATCTCGTCGATGGAGAATATCTCTTGATCACCGTGTGACCAGCCCAGACGCACGAGGTAATTAAGCAAGGCTTCCGCTAGAAACCCTTCTTCGCGGAACTGCATGGTACTCACGGCGCCGTGTCGCTTGGACAAGCGTTGGCCGTCGGCACCGAGGATCATGGGGACATGGGCGTAATTGGGCGTCTTTACCCCTAGCGCATTCAGGATATTGATCTGCCGCGGCGTATTATTAAGGTGGTCGTCACCACGGATCACATCGGTGATGCCCATATCCATGTCGTCCACCACGACGGTGAAATTATAGGTAGGGCTGCCGTCCGATCGGGCGATGATTAAATCGTCGAGCTCGGTATTACTAAAGACAACCCGACCCTTGATCAAATCGTTGACAACCACATTGCCATCTGGCGGGTTTTTGAAGCGCACGACCGGTGCGACGCTTCCGGGCGGCGAGTCTCGGCAATCGCGGCAATGACCGTCGTAGCGCGGCTTTTGCTTGTTTTTAAGTTGCTCAGCGCGCAGGTTATCCAGTCGCTCTTTCGAACAGTAGCAATGGTAGGCCTTGTCCTCGTCGAGCAGTTGGTCGATAACCGCACGATAGCGATCGAATCGCTCAGTCTGATAGAACGGCCCTTCGTCGTATTCCAAGCCGAGCCAAGTCATGCCCTCTAAGATCGCGTTCACCGACTCCGCGGTGGACCGCTCTAGATCCGTGTCCTCTATGCGCAACACGAACACGCCGCCGTGTCTGCGGGCATGTAACCAAGAAAACAGCGCGGTGCGGGCGCCGCCGACATGAAGATACCCGGTCGGGCTGGGGGCAAAACGCGTTCTCACCGTCATGACATCGATAGTGGATTGAGGGATGGGTCGATGGCAATAGTAAATAAAAACCGAGGTAAATTCAGCCTCCAATTTGACGCTGATCGGTAGGGCCGCGTAAACTTTTGCTTCCCGAACATCTGGCGATGGGCGATTAGCTCAGTGGGAGAGCACTGCCTTCACACGGCAGGGGTCGCTGGTTCGAACCCAGCATCGCCCACCATTGCCTCGTGATTCGTGACTAATAGTCCATGATCGGTAAACTGGTGGTCCGAAGCGGGTTTGAGATATTGCCAGCTCCCAGTCACAAGTAACGAGTCACGACTATCCCGTGCACATCACCCACCACGGCAAACGAGCAGGAAGTAAGTAGGTTTGAAGCAGCTTTATCTGATTGACGCGAGTATCTATATCTTTCGCGCCTATTTCTCCTTGCCCGACACGATGACGGATGCGAACGGCAATCCCGCCAATGCCGTGTATGGATTCGCCGATTTTCTCGCGCGCCTGCTGGCGCAGACCGACGCCAAGCATATTGCCGTTGCCTTTGACGAGAGCCTAACAACATCGTTTCGCAATGAGATCTATCCTGCTTACAAGGAGAATCGCGAGCTGCCACCGCCAGAGCTCGAAGCCCAGCTCGCAGCCTGCCAGGAATTGTGCCAAGCCATGGGACTCGCAAGTTACATCAGCCCCCGCTACGAGGCCGATGACTTGATCGGCACCCTCGCGCACACCATGCGCCGCCATGGATTTAAGATCATCATCGTTTCCGGCGACAAAGACCTAACGCAGCTCATTCAAGATGGTGATATTTGGTGGGATTTTACCCGCGACCGACGGTTCGGTCCTGCCGATGTCAAGACACACTTCGGTGTCATGCCAACCCAAATTGTCGATCTCCTTGCCCTCATGGGTGACAAAGTCGATAACATTCCTGGAATAAACGGCATCGGCCAAAAAACGGCGGCGCAGCTCCTCGGCCATTTCGGGTCACTGGATTCTATTTATGAACGCTTGGATGAGGTACCCCATCTTAAGATCCGACGGGCGGCTCATGTGCATCGAGCGCTGGAAAGTGGCAAAGAAGACGCTTATCTATCACAACAACTCGCCGGCATCGCCGTCGATGCCCCAATCAGCTCTAACCACAAAGAACTAGCTCGTCAATCGCCCGACCGCGACCGCTTAAGCGTGCTTTGTAATGAGCTCGGCTTCGGCCGAGGAATTCGCGAACGTTTAGGCCTCACATCCTAGATTCTTGCCACGGGTTTTTTCCTCGGCCAAAATTCGATAGAATACGTATGTTCATTTCCAGGGGTGGGGTGCAATGGGCAAGGAGACAGCCAATCCCAGCAGTTATGCTGGGCCTGAACGACGCATATTTAACCGGCGCTCCGGTATCGACCGGCGTACGATGTTACGCTGGGAGCCTACCAAGGACGACCGCCGCCAAGGTACCGGGCGTCGCGAAGATGATCAGCTCTGCGACGACATTAGGAGTACGCACTGATATTCTAACTCGAGTGGTAAGTGTAAAGTGTGAAGTAGTAAAAATCGTTTGAACCACGCAGTCAAAGTATTTTCTTGCCACTTGCAACTTGCTACTTTTCACTTGCAGTTACACGTACTCATTCCCCCACCTGTACAAGCTGGCCGCCGACTCTCGCCGCTCTGAAAAAGAGCAAGAACGCGACAATGCCACCGCCAAGAAAGAACACGTTCAGCACCAGCGCATTGAATAACAAGTCCACGCGGAACGTTTGATCGATCAACACTGCACGCATCCCCTCGAACACATGGCTAGACGGCAACATGAAAGCCACATGTTGTAACCATGGTGGCAATACGTCGATGGGATAGTAGACGCCACTGATGGGTTGTAGTGCAAAGATCGCGATCCAGGCCAAGCTCTCAGCCCCGAGACCGTAGCGGAGTATCGTGCCCGAGACGATCAGGCCGATGGACCAACCCATCACGATCAAATTCACGAAGAACGCAATCAACGGCAGTCCCAGATCGTATATCGAATAGTGAAACAACCCGATTGCAATGAGCGAAGCGCCGCCGACACCGATGATGGTGCGAATGAGGCTCATAGTGAAAAGTGCGCCGATTAGCTCAATCGGCCGCAACGGACTCACGAACAACTGGCCTAGATTGCGTGACCACATCTCTTCCATGAAGATTACCGACACACCAAGCTGCCCGCGAAACAAGACATCCCAAAGCAGTACGGCCGATATCAGGATGCCAGCTGCTTGCGCCACCCATGAGCTGTGATTCACAAAGAAAAGCGTAATAAAGCCCCACAGAATCATCTGCACGGTTGGCCAGTACATCAACTCGAGAATTCGGGGCCAAGAGCGGCGGAGAAGATACACGTGCCGCAAAACTATAGCTGCGATACGACGAAATGACCCAATAGCGCGAGCACGATATCCGTTCACGTCGCAACCTTTCGCGGTTCAACCCCGAGCTCAAGGTAGCGTTCACGCGCAATATCTATAAACACCTCTTCCATGTTCTGTCTTCCATAACGGTCTAGTAAGCTACGCGGTGTTCCACGATCGACGATCTTGCCAGCGCGCAACATAATCACATCATCGCAAAGACGTTCGACTTCGGACATGTTATGGGATGCCAGTAGAATCGTCGCGCCCGAATCTGCCTGATAGGTTTCCAGATAGCCACGTACATAATCGGCGCTATCCGGATCAAGTGACACCGTGGGTTCATCCAATAACAGCAATTCCGGTTGGTTGAGTAAGGCTTTGGCCAGCGCAACCCGTGTCCGCTGACCTGAAGAAAGCTGACCATAAGTACGATTGAATATCCCCTCTAAATCAAGTTCATGGGCTAAGCGAGCCAAGCGAGGTTTGATATGCGGCAATCCATAAAGTCGGGAGTAAACCGTCAGATTCTCACGCACCGTGAGGCGATGCGGTAGATCGATGTAGGGTGAGGAAAAATTCATGCGCGGTAGTACGCGATAGCGGTGCTGCAGCATATCCTCACCAAAGATCGAGATGCGGCCCTGGCTCGGCAACAAAAGGCCGAGCAACATCGCTAGTGTCGTCGTTTTGCCAGCACCGTTACCCCCAAGTAGCGCCGCGGTGGACCCTTGCGCAATGGAAAAGCTGACCTCATCGACGGCGGTGACATCGTCGAAGCGTTTGCTTAAACGCTCGACGGTAATGATTGAGTTAGGCATTGCGGGAGATTAACAAAAAAGACGGGCTAGCGCCCAACAGTTTAAGGTCCGTTTAGTTGATCCGGATTGGGTAACGCACTCAGTTCAACGGGTCTAGTTTTCGCCAGAGGCATCGGCCATCGCTTGTTTCGTTGATCTCATCCAGCCAGGTTTCATGCGCTGTCATCTCCTGTTCGTTAGCACGAATAATTAACAAAGGAGCTCGATTGGAATCAAGGCGCTGTATCTCATGATCACCAACCCAGTGTTGTGCGGCACCATGCCCATCGTCGAATAGGCCAGTCTGGCCGCCTGTCATAGCAAGATAAACGTCGGCTAGGATCTCAGCGTCCAGCAACGCACCATGGAACGTCCGCTGCGAATTATCAATGTTGTAGCGCTTGCACAACGAATCGAGATCGTTCTTCTGACCAGGATGCATTTTGCGAGCGAAAAATAACGTATCTTCGATCGTGCAGTGCTCCTCGATCTTGGTAGCAAGCTCCCCATCGTCTTCGTGGTTAGCTTTTGCGAGCGCAAGTTCGTAGTTGATGAACCCGATGTCGAACGGCGCGTTGTGGATAATCAGTTCTGCGCCTTTGATGTATTCGAGAAAGTCTGGCGCAATATCTGCAAACCTCGGTTTATCGGCCAGGAACGCATTAGTAATCCCGTGTACGTCGAGCGCACCTTCCTCGACATCTCGATCGGGTTGAATGTATTGGTGGTAGTTATTGCCGGTAGGTCGCCGATTGATCAGCTCTACACAGCCGATCTCGATGACTCGGTGACCTTCTTCGGTGTCGAGTCCGGTCGTTTCGGTGTCGAGTACGATTTGACGCACGACTAACTTAGTTACCCATCCTTCTGTCGTGCTGCATTATCGTTTAGGGCCACCCACGGCCACTTATTATAACGGTAGGAGGCCCTGTTTGTAAGTTACGTTAACCTACCACTTAGGGGTCCCCTCTCCATTTATTGGGGAGGGCTAGGGAGGGGTCAACATCTCATCAACGGCCCGATTTGCCAATTGATCTGCGCGTTCGTTTTCAGGATGGCCGCTGTGCCCCTTGATCCATTGCCAACGCAGGTGATGTTGTTCCGCTGCTTTGTCTAAACGCTGCCAGAGATCCTTGTTCTTAACCGGCTTCTTGCCACTTGTCTTCCAGTCGCGTCGCTTCCAATTCCTCAGCCACTCCGTCATTCCCTTCTTTAGATAGACCGAATCTGTCGCCAACGTTACATCACAAGGGTGCTTGAGCGACTCTAGCGCCATAATCGCGGCCATCAGCTCCATGCGGTTATTAGTGGTCTCGGTCTCGGCGCCATAGAGTTCTTTCTCATGATCACCGCTCGCTAGGATCGCGCCCCAGCCGCCCGGTCCAGGGTTGCCCCGACAGGCACCATCGGTGTGAATAACCACTTTATCCATGCCGCTGAATGCCGCGCACGACAGGTTCTGACAGACCCGGTCGGATAACAGACTTGCGTCGCCATCGTGCTCTTAGCGGTGTCACCCCAAACACACGTTTTTTCGCGACAACAATGTAGGCCGCCGCCATCATCGGCCACCACCGATCACCAACCGCATCAAGGAAATACAATCGATCCATGAGTCGGTCGTTCTGCAATGGCGGCCGATAGTACATCATGTGGCCCCCCATCAACTCATACTCCAACAACCTGAGCCAATCTTTTAGGCGCGCCAACCTCAAGAAGTTCCCACACCACGGTACATGACCTCGAGGGGTAGCAAACGTACGCCGCAATCCCCAAAAGCTTAACGGATTGAACCCAAGAATAACCACATGACCCTCCGGAACCAAGATACGATCGACCTCACGTAGCACTTGATGGGGATCGCCAGAAAAATCAAGTGTATGCGGCAACAACGCCACATCGACACTTCGCGTATCGAACGGGATTGCTTCTGGAACGCCTTGCACCGTCGTAGTCTCGCCGTTACGCAAGAGATCAAGGACAACACGTGTGGGCGTGTGACACCCCTCCATCATGTCCATCTTGCCAAGCGAACCCAGTTGCACGGCAACCAGGCCATACAACCGGGGTAATACGGTCCGCAGTTGATTCGTCTCGCTCGCTAGCAGCGAACGACCTAGGGGAGAGTCGAACCAAGCGCGCAGGCTTTGTCGCAATTGCGGGCCCGACTCACACTTGCGCATAAACCTGCCGACCGAGACCTCTGAGATTTCTCACCATAACCCCTTTTTTACACGCCCACGGTTACCAGGACAACACCGCACTTTGAGCGTAAACCTGACCATACCTTCAATACCTCCTGAACACGTCGTTTTGGACCATTTTGAGCACCAATTTGGCCCATTTTTGCCCAAAAAAACAGCATATTTTTAGGGTCAAGAATATTTGACGTTATGCCGATATAAACCTACATTTGGATAATGTGGGTGAAATAAGAAGTAACTATGCACAGGGTGGTACAAAAACAAACTAACGGCCTCTTACTCGCTTCCGCAGCCCTTTTAATTTCTCTCGTCCTAACGGGATGTGGCGCATTTGCACCGGCAAAGCCGGTCAACGCACAGACACCGCAACCAGCTCCGATAAGCCAATCGACTAAAGTTAGTCGACCGCTCGCGGCTGATGTGGTGCCGACTGATCTGGATACACAAAGTGGCGCCACCGACGTCATCGCCATTACTGATCCGGCGAATTTTGCATCATCCGCCAGGCAGACAGCAACCCGAGAAACATCTACCGACGCACCCGATGAGTTAGACACCGACCTAACGGCCGACGCGCCGGACGACCAAGATTCACCTACTAACGTTGCTGACGGCATCGACACTCGGCAGATAGATCCTGCGGAAGAGACTGCGTCGACGTCGCACTACACCGATCTTTGGGATCGCCTAAGAAGCGGGCTGCGCCTCCCCAAATTGGATCATCAGCGTGTCGCCTACCACGAGCGTTGGTTTAGCAAAAATCCAAAGTACATGAAACGCAAGATGAAGCGTGCCAGCTTGTTTCTGTACCACATTGTGGAAGAGATAGATCGGCGTGGACTGCCCATGGATCTCGCCTTGCTACCAGCGATTGAAAGCGCCTATCAACCCCACGCTTACTCACATGCGCGGGCTTCGGGCTTATGGCAGTTTATTCCCTCAACCGCCCGGCGCTATGGACTAAAAGTCAACTGGTGGTACGACGGCCGTCGTGATGTCGTGGCCTCCACCACTGCGGCGCTAAACTATCTCGAAGACCTACACGCAGAGTTCGATGACTGGTACCTAGCCCTTGCCGCCTACAATGCCGGTGAGGGCAAGGTCAGGTACCTTATGGAACGTAACCGGCGTCGAGGCCTGCCTATGGATTACTTGCATCTGCGGCGCCTAAGACCAGAAACCCAGCACTATGTGCCAAAGCTCATGGCCATGATCAATATCGTGAGGAATCCGGAGAAGTATGGCATCACGCTCGAGCCCATACCAAATAAGCCCTACTTTGGACGCGTCGACTTAGGATCGCAGATCGATCTAAATGTGGTCGCCAAGCTCGCCGATGTCCCCGTTGGTGATCTCTATGATATCAACCCAGGCTTTCGCCGATGGGCAACTGACCCGACCGGCCCACACCAAGTCTTGGTACCAATAGAGAACAAAGACATCCTCATCGCAGACCTCGCCAATTTACCGGAAGACGCACGCATTAAGTGGCGACGTCATCGCGTCAAGCAGGGCGACACCTTGGGTGCAATTGGCAAGCGCTACGGTGTGAGTGTTTGGGCAATCAAGAAGGCGAATAACATTCGCGGGACGATTATTCACGTTGGTCAGAATCTGATGATCCCGATATCGAGCCGTCCACTTAGCAGACATATCGCCAACATTACACGGCCACTCCCTCGCTCTAGTGTTGGCCCGCGCGGTCGCGCCAAGATTATCCATCGCGTACGTAAGGGTGAAACCTTGTGGAGTATCGCCCGCAAATATAGAGTTTACGTTCGTCAACTCGCAAGATGGAACCGCATGCGTACGCGCGACATTCTCCAGGTCGGCAGGAGGTTGAAAGTCTGGATTCGTCCGACGCAAGTCTCATCGATCGACCACGCTACCAGCGGTTAGAGTAACGCCTACAACAGCCCCGGTTCATTTCTCCGAGTACAAAAAGCAGCACGCCTCGTGTGAGGCACTGAAGTGTGCCGCCCTCGGATAACTCTCCTGGCATTGAGCCATTGCATCCGGACAGCGCGGATGGAAATGACACCCGCGAGGTGGGTCGATCGGTGAAGGTATATCTCCCTCCAAACGGATCACACGTCGTCGTGTCTTCTCTTCGATACTTGGCACCGCCGACAGCAGTGCCCGCGTATAAGGGTGTTTAGGATTATCGAGAACCTCGCTGACGTGGCCACTTTCGACCACCCGACCGAGGTACATCACTGCAACTTCATGAGCCAGATACTCCACTACCGACAAGTCGTGGGTGATGAACAAATAGCTCAGCCCGAGCCTGTCCTGCAGATCTTTTAATAAGTTTAGGATTTGTGCCTGTACCGATACGTCCAAGGCGCTTGTGGGCTCATCGCACACGATCAATTCGGGTTCAACCGACAGCGCACGTGCAATACTGATGCGCTGACGTTGACCGCCAGAAAATTCGTGCGGATAACGATACTGTGCTTCTGCCGGAAGCCCTACGTGATCAAGCAATTCTTCGACACGTTGTCGTCGCGCATGCCGACCACCACCAATCCCCAGCGCACGCATACCCTCATCCAAGATGTCGCCGACAAGCATGCGTGGATTGAGCGAAGCAAAAGGATCCTGGAACACCACTTGAAAACGGTGTCGCAGCGGTCGCAGTTGTGCGGGAGCCAGTGCGTTTAATGTTTTGCCATCAAAAGTCACGCTTCCAGCGGTTAGTTTAACAAGCTGCAAGATGCCTTTGCCTACCGTGGTCTTACCACAGCCGGACTCACCAACCAGGGCGAGCGTATGGCCGGTGGGAATTTCCAATGAGACGCCATCGACGGCCCTGACGTGGCCGACGATGCGTCGAAACACACCTTTGTGAATAGGGAAATACACTTTCAGGTTTTCGACCTTTAATAAGGCCGCACTTGCTTGGTTGATACCAGATGCTTTCCGGGCCACCGGGATTTCGGTGGTCGATGGTGCCTGCAGCACAACACTTGATTGCGCATCATATAGATGGCAACGAACTCCGCGACCAGATCGCGTATACCAGCTGGGCTCCTGCTGCCGGCATCTATCGAAAGCGTGTTCACAGCGATCCACAAACCGGCAACCTTCAAAGGTTTGTCGCAGCGACGGTACGCTGCCTGGAATCACTTCTAAGGTAGCTCCGCGTTTCGCAGCACCGGGAATGGCACGGAATAACTTACGCGTGTAAGGATGTTGAGGATCGGAGAATAATTCTTTACGTGTCGCGGATTCCACAATCTGGCCGGCATACATGACTGCCACCCGGTCGGCCATGGTGGCCACAACCCCGAGGTCATGTGTGATAAGCAGGATTGCCATGCCGGTCTCGGCCTGCAAATCCTTCAACAAACTTAACACCTGCGCTTGGATTGTCACGTCTACCGACGTGGTTGGCTCGTCTGCAATGAGTAAATCAGATTTTGCCGCGAGCGCCATGGCAATCATCACGCGCTGCTTCATGCCACCCGAAAGTTGATGCGGGTATTCGTCATAGCGTCGCGCGGGATCGGCAATGCCCACCGCGGCTAGCAGTTCTTGTGTCCGCGTCCGTACTTGGCTAGCACTTAGCTCGGCTGTGTCTGGTAATGCCTCACGAATCTGATTGCCGATAGTCATCACCGGATTGAGCGAGGTCTGGGGTTCCTGAAAGATCATACTGATGCGCCGGCCCCGTAGCTTTCGCATCTCACGCTCTGGCAACTGCAGTACATCCTGACTGTCGAGACGGACCTCGCCAGCTACGATACGTCCGGCCGGTTGCGGCACTAGCTGCAAAAGCGAAAGTGCACAAATCGACTTGCCGCAACCCGATTCACCAAGCAGGGCCATGGTCTCACCACGCGCAATATCAAATGAGACGCCATCGACCGCCCGTACCGTACCCTCCTCAGTCTCAAACCAAGTCTTTAATCCCTCCACACTCAATAGGGGTTGTGCCATGAGACCCTATTTTCTTAACCGCGGGTCGAACGCATCGCGTACTGCGTCGGCAAACAAGTTAGCTGCTAACACCAGACCGAACATGAACACAAACGCTGATGTCAGACTCCACCATACGATGGGTTCGCGCGCCATCTCCAGACGCGCGCTATTGATCATATTGCCCCAGCTATCCGTGCTCGGATCCACGCCTACGCCAACATAGGAAAGCACTGCCTCGGCAAGCACCAGTAAGCTGAAGTCGAGCACCACCGTGATCAGAACAAGGTGCATAAGATTGGGCAAAATGTGCCGCATCATGATCTGCGCGTGGCGCACGCCGAGTGCAGTGGCGGCCTGAATATAGTCCTGCTCGCGCAGCTTCAGAGTTTCGCCACGCAGCAGCCGGCATAATCCGGTCCAACTGGTCACGCCAAGGATCAGACATAGGAACAGCAAGCGCAGGTCAGCGCGCTCAACCACGGTCGCAAATGCTTCTTCGTGTGTTGCGATATATACGTGCAGACTAAGAATGGCAGCCGCAATGAGGAGCACGCTGGGAATGGCGCTTAGCGTCGTGTAGGTATACTGGATGACATCATCGACCCAACCACGGAAGTAGCCCGCCATAATACCGAGCACTACCGCGAACGGAAGCATCACCAGCGTCGTGAGCGTGCCGACGATCAGCCCCGTGCGAATGCTCTTTACCGATCGCCACAAAACATCCTGGCCCACTTGGTCCGTACCGAGAACGTGATAGTGCGTAGCCAAATTTATAACCAAGCCCACTAGGGCAAACACCGCGCCAGCCGTTAGCAGAATGGTTCGCCACGGGGTCTCGCCTTGCCCGTATATGATCCTTTTGGCCACATAGGCCAGCGTGTGATCACCCCGTCGGGCGAGCAGCACAACAGCCGCGACCAACAGTGCCCAAATCAGAGCGCCTACCACACCACCCTTGAGGGCGCGGCCGATGATGTCACCGACGCGTTGCTCGGGATCTTGTAGATGCGCCCCTCCGTATCGCAATCGCGAATACTCCATGATCGTGCGGCCATCGGGTTGTCGAGCCACTTCTTTCACGAACGCGTGGGTAGCAAAAGGCGACGAGAAGCTCACTTCTGAGCGACTTACGAGTGGTTTACCGATAAGATCCAGCGCGCTCACGATTTCGGCTGCGTATTGAACGTTCTGCCCCTCTTCATTGCCTAGGCGCAAGCGCATGTGCACCGAATCTAAAAGACCCACCCCGACGTAGACCAGCAACACGACCAACGCCGCCATTGCCAAACGGCGCCGTCGCACCTGTCGCCACGGCGCACGCAGATGCTCGTGGCGTAAGGCGTACACAGCAAAAGCAATGACGGCTCCAAGTAACAGAAAGATGAGTGTATCGGTCGAGAGGAAAACGAGTTGCGGCATTAGTTTAGACGCACGCGGGGATCTACCAGAGTGTAGCTAATATCCGTCAAGAGATAACCGATGATGTACAGCACTGCGCCCAAGAACACCATGGCCCGCACAATACCAAAATCCTGATGACGTATGGCGTCGATAGTGTAGCTGCCAAGACCAGGTATGCCGAAGAACGACTCCATGATCAGGCTACCGATAAACAACAGCGGAATTACCGCGACCACTCCAGTCAAGATAGGAATCATGGCGTTCTTCAGTACATGTTGAAACAACACCCGGAATTCTGAGAGCCCTTTCGCCCGCCCGGTGCGCACATAGTCTTTGTTGATCTCTTCTAAGAAAAAAGTCCGATACAGGCGCGTACCAGCACCAATGCCATACACTACGCCGATAATGACGGGTAGGATGACGAACTTGATGGCGTGCCAACTCGTGTCATAACCAGAAATCGGTACCAACCGAAGCAGCTTACCAGCCAAATACTGACCGCCGATGATGTAGAACAATGTGGAGATAGACATCATGATGACGCACAACACCACACCCCAGGTGTCCAGATACATGCCCCGGAAGAACGCCAGCAACATCGCAAATGTGATGTTGACCAGAACGCCGATCAACAAGGTGGGCAAGGCGATAGCCAAGCTTGGCCACATACGCTCGCCGATGTCCTGACTGATATCACGACCATCATCGGCCCGCCCAAAGTCAAATATAAACAATCTGACGGAATGCTTGAAGAAAATCGTATCTGTAAACTGCGCCGCCCCGGTTGCATCAGCGCTATACAGCAGGGGCTTGTCGTAGCCATGGTCGATCTTCCATTTCTCAATCGCCTCAGGCGTAACGCGCTTTACCCCCAGCTGCAGGCGGGCGACGTCATCCGGGGTGTTAACGAAAAAAAATAGCGTAAAGGTAAGAAGGTTTACGCCGATGAGGATGGGAATTGCATAAAGAATTCGACGAACGATATAAGCGATCACCGCTCTACCCGTCCTTCCTTGCGCATGTAAGTAATAACCACCGGTACCGCGCTTATCGCCAGCACGAGTCCCAACAGACCAACCGGCCATAGTACCGGCTTGTTCCACTGTTCGCGCCTTTCTGCCCGTAACGACGGGTCAACACGAATATATTTAAGCGTGTTATTTGCCAAATTATTTGGTTCGAGGTTATAAACCCAGGGGTTGTGCAATATGAACCGTTTGGGATGAAGCCCCCAGACCCAGGGTGCATCGCGCTGCGCAATGTCCAACATATAGTCGATAATACGAGCGCGCGCAGGGCCATTGTCCATGTTCTTCATCTGCTCAAACAGACGATCAAACTCGGGGCTCTCGTAGTTC
>CAXMNC010000005.1:0-4256 GCA_964194625.1 Acidiferrobacterales bacterium | reverse complement strand
CGGGGTTCTGATGGAAGACCTGCGCCAGCATCGCGTACAGCTCGGGGTGCTTGCGTTCCATCACGCCGGGGCGTTCGAAGAAGTACTCGGTGGTGACAGCGAAGAATTCGGCCTCGTTGGTCAGGCCGTACGGATCGATGTCCGAGTCGCCACGACGCATCTCGTCCATCTTCCGTCGCACCAAATCGATCCACGGTCCGACCGCCGCCCGCTCGAGCCCCACGCCAGGCACGCCATCGATCGTGCCGTCCGACTTGTCCAGCAGATGGGCGAACTCGTGGACGCCGACGTTGCGTTTGTCTCCGGGATTGCGGAAGCCGGCGAGCAGGTCGGGCTTCGAAAGGATCATCAGCCGGTTGAGCGCGCCGGTGCCGACCATGCCCAGGGTGTGTCGCTGGTTGCCGCTTTCGAACGCGAACTCTTTGTCGAAGCGATCGGGGTAGACCAGGACCTCACTGATCTGGTCCCACTCCCACTCCGGAAAACCGAAGATGGGAATGATGGCGCTGGCCGCCGTCAGTACGCGGGTCGTGGTGTCCAGCTTCAACTTGATGCCGGTGATGCGCTTTTCGCCGAGAAACACCTGCAGCTCGCGGCGAAAACGCTTCTGCTCCTCGGGATCGAGGGCGCGGAAGAATACGACATCGCGCTGGAGGATCGCCTCCCACTCGGCGGGAAACGGTTCTGCCAGGATCCGGCGGCGGCGCCGGATGCTGCGAGTCATGCCGGCGTAGACCGCGTACGCGACCAGGGCCGAGAACGGTAGCGACACCCACGCGGAGATTCCCACTCCAGTGAGCCCGACCGCAAACCCGACGGCCACGAGCAGAGTCACTGCGGCGATCACGGTTGCCGTCCGGGCGACCCTCCGCTCCCACGCGGTGGATAGTCCTTGCCGTTCGATCGTCTTAGTTGACAGGGCGGGATCCATCCGGACCCGTGGCTCGATGCCTGCATTCGGCTAGCCAAGAGGCGACTCTTGCGTGGTTCATCGAAGACGGAGGTTAACACAGGGGCGGAAAGCAGCAGGTTCAGTGACTATCGGATTATGAGGGCAAAACTTCATGGCGGCGTTTCAAGCTTTTTTAAAACGTTGCCTTGTTTTTTTGTCCAGGGTTTCCACCAGTGTCCAGGGATTCCATGACGTTGCGTAGAGTTTGCGTAGAGTTGGACGACCAGCGACGGGCGGCGTGACACTCGCCGGACAGGTTCGTGCTCGGTTCACTGACCTATCGTCGATACAATCCAATAAACGGATCATACGAGCACCATGATTTCGATTTCATGGGTGCCATTTTACCGCGAATGACAACCGGAAACGGTGCGGCGGAATGTCCTCAAAGTGCTGACATCTCGCCAAATATCCGACGTTCGAGTTTCGGTACACTACGAGTCCTCTATTCTGCTCCCAACGACTCCAGGTACTTCTGGACATACCGATCCATCAACTTTGTTTTGTACTGAACGATGTAACGCGGATGATCCAGTGGCTTTATCTTTCCAAAGAGCTTGTGCTGGTCGTTGAACTTCGTCAGGAATTTGTAGTTTTTGCCAGCTCCCATACACCACACAACGTCGGAGTTCAAACCCAGTGCCAACTGAGCCTTGAGTGTCTTGAGGATGAAGGGGGTCACCGCCTCTTGCAACTCCCGTTGATCGTAATAATTGAAGTTCACCTCCCGGCCTTTGTCGCTGGTTTTCACGAACCCCAATGGACAAACCGAGTTGATGAAGAATCGTCGATAGAACCTCTTGACGCCGCCGTAAGCTCGCACGACTTCGTAAACAAATACCGATGAGGGCTCATGCGACGAGACCTCGGCCACCTCGATGTCGCAATCGGATCTCAGTCGTTTCGTATCCGAGAACGGCACACCGGTCAGGCCTGCCCCGAACCTACCCGGGTTGATGCCCAGAATCAGGTTGCGAGGTTTGTTGTCGTCATAATATTTATGGTAAAACTCGTCGGTAACGCGTGCGATGAGCTTCGCATTTTCTTCCTTGAAGGGATTCATGGCGCGAATGCCTCGAGGCAGCTCGATGTGGCTCATATCAAGCGAATTATTGAATTGGATGATCCTGTCAGCGAGTGTCATACGATAAATGCCGTTTGGGATTCAGGTTCCGCAGAAGGTCTCCTGCACAACTTCATCGGGGCGCGGCGCGGATTCATATTCGCTGAACTCCGGCTGTATCGTGAAGGGGCGTCGCAGGACCTGATTGAGACGGTCGAACGGGGCGAAGTCACCCTTGTTGCCGGCGGTAATCGCTTCTTCGATGCGATGGTTGCGGGGAATGAAAACGGGGTTTGCTCGACGCATCACGGTAAGAGCCAAACCGCGGTCGACGTCTTTTAAGCGTGCGCGCAATTCGCTGAGCCAGGGGACGATCGCTTCGGGCTGATTGAAAAGACGTACGACCGGTTCGTCGTTGCCGGTTTCGAGAGCGGCGGAGAGATGGCGGAACACGAGCGTGAAGTCGGCCTCGCCCGCTGTCATCGCCACGAGTAGTCTCTCGACCAGGGTCCAGTCGGCGTTGTCGCCTTCTTCAATGCCGATCTTCGCCGTGAGCCGTTTTCTGAGGGCGCTTCCATGCAAGTCGCGGAAGAGAGCGAGGGAAGCTTCCGCTAGGGCGATGGATTTTTCCGGATCGTCATCGAGAAGCGGAAGGAGGGTTTCCGCAAAGCGAGTCAGGTTCCAGTAGGCGATCGGCCCCTGATTAGAGAAGGCGTAGCGCCCCTGGTGATCGATGGAGCTGAAAGTTTTCGCCGGATCGTAGTTGTCGAGAAAAGCGCAGGGACCGTAGTCGATGGTCTCGCCCGAGACGGTCATGTTGTCGGTATTCATCACGCCGTGGATGAAGCCGAGTTGCATCCAACGGGCGATGAGTTTCGCCTGTCGCTCGATGACGCTGTCCAGCATGGAACGGTAGGGGTTCTCCTTCGTCGCTGCGTCGGGATAATGGCGAGCGATAACATGGTCGGCGAGGGCCCGCAGGTTGTCGTGGTCCTGTCGAGACGCGAACCACTCAAACGTTCCGACACGAATGTGGGATTGGGCAACCCGCGTAAAGATTCCGCCAGGTACGATGCCATCGCGTACGACCGTTTCTCCCGTTGCGACGGCGGCAAGGGCGCGGGTCGTCGGCACACCGAGGGCAGCCATGGCTTCCGAGACAATGTATTCACGGAGCACGGGACCCAGTGCGGAGCGTCCGTCCCCGCGGCGTGAGAAGGGTGTCGGGCCGGTGCCTTTCAAATGTATGTCGCGGCGAATGCCGTCGATGCCGACGACTTCCCCGAGAAGGATCGCGCGACCGTCGCCGAGTTGGGGCGAGAAGCCGCCGAACTGGTGCCCGGAGTAGGCCATCGCCAGGGGTTCAGAGCCGGCCGGGATCTGGTTGCCTGAAAGGATGGCGAGACCCTCCGGCGAATCGAGCCGAGCGATGTCGATCCCGAGTTCGGTGGCCAGGTCGTGGTTCAGCCGAATCATCACCGGAGCGGAGACCGGAGTGGGTTCGACCGGCTCGAAGAAAGCATTCGGCAGACGAGCGTAAGTGTTATCGAAGGTAATGAGCATAGCAAGGCCGTCGTGTCCAAAAACTCAGCCGAACCTGAATCCGGGCGATTCTAACCCGCTGACCGTCGCGATCTCGTCACATATTCGACGTTGTAGGGTCGGGAGCTGGCGCGGTGCCTCGTAAGGTCAGGCCTATCCGTTTCTCCCCGTTTCCTCCGGGAGTGCCTCACTAGCCGGACCGTAGACCCGTTTCCAGCTCCCGCCTCGTCAAACGCAGCATGCGGTTGTCGGGATAGATCTACGGCGCGCGCAGCTGCAGGCCTGAGCTTGGCTGTTTCGGCGTTTCCGCTGTACGTGCCCGTTTAGCTCTGACCATACCCACGTTTCCGCAAGCCCCCCTACGATCCCGGACGGTCGGATTTCCCGAGTCCGGTTCTGACCTCGGCTCTGCATGCCATTTTTCAGATGCAGACCTTCCCATGTGAATCGAAGCTGAAGCGCCAGCTCGCATACACCCCTCATCCGCACGGTTTGTCTGCACCCTTGCCCCAGGACCCATGGTTCCTGCAGATTCGTTGGTGGCTTTATCATCTCACCACTGCCTCACCATTTACCCAGAACCGCCGAGTGCCCAGAGCCCCTTTGCCTGCTACGGGTGTTACCCATGACAGGGTGCTCTTGTAGAACACCTCAGAGAACGTTACTCCCCCTTCATCGCTCATCCGGGCTCATGCGCCA
>CAXMNC010000004.1:0-18940 GCA_964194625.1 Acidiferrobacterales bacterium | reverse complement strand
ACAATAAATCATGCCAGCCCACCACAGTGACGTCCACTGCAATTGCGGTGTGGGGATTTTTGTGCCGCCCTAACTAACTAAGCTGAAGTGTTTTTCGGGTGGGTTTAGCCCGTTCGGCGAGTGGGTGGAGTAGGGCAATTGTTTTGGGCCTGGATCAAAGATCGAGGCGACATTCGTAGAGGGTGCGGTAATGCGGGGCGCACGCTTCGACTAACGACTCGAGGTGTTTCGGTAGCGTGTGGGCTTTTGGTTTGTAGGGTGCAAACCCGGTTGATTTCCATACCGAAGCATACCAATGCTTGCCCCACACCCCATCGTTTTCGCGCGGTCCCGGCGGCCAGGTCAGCATAAGCTCCGTAAACGGAACATCGAGCGCGCTACACAACCCCATCATCATGCGCCGCGGATCTTGCAGCACATCACGCGCATCGAGAACTAGTGGTGTTTGTCCAGTCTGTGATCGCACCCACTCAAAGATTTCAGCTTGCTGGGTTACGCCTATATCGGCGACAGTTAGGTTCGTGCGTACCCTGGCATACGAGGCGATGACCTCCCGTGGATCCCGAATTAAGAAGCAATTGGTTACCAGACCCAACCAGTCACGATCGATCTCCGGCAGCAAATGATGGGTCATGTGTTTTTGATAGAAGATTGCCCGGCCGTCGGGTATGGGACCAGTGACCTTGTCGACAACCTTGCGCCAGTCCGGCTCACCATTGGCAATCACTTCATCAGCGCCGGGGTGGTCGATGCCAGTTGCCTCGAGATAGTATGCATAAAAAGGTTCGTCCCAAACCGCCGCGTCATTCCGATTTTCCCAGGCGCGCATAAACGCGGTGGAAATATTCCGCGGACCAGACCACATGGCGATATACATGGCTGGACTACCGACTTCGACACTCTTTGTCCATCATAGCGGCATAGAGTTCCTGTAGGCGCTGCGTGGTTGGGCCGCGTGCGCCGCTGCCGATCACACGGCCATCGATATCAACGACTGGCACAACCCCCGCAAACGTACCAGTGACAAAGGCTTCTTCGCTACCGTAAACCTCAGTGAGGCTGAAGTCCGTGGGGTTGACAGTTATCCCATGTTGCCGACAAAGCTTGATGATGTTGTTGCGTGTGATGCCGTTTAGGCAATATTTGCCGGTTGACGTCCACACCTCGCCCTTTCGCACGATAAAAAAATGGGTCGAGTTGCAGGTAGCGACAAATCCGTGGGGATCAAGCATGAGCGCTTCATCGAATCCGGCTTTGGTCGCTTGAATACACGCAAGTATGCAGTTTAGTTTTGAGTGACTATTCAATTTCGGATCTTGAACATCGGGTGCGCCCCGTCGTACATGTACGGTAAACAGCCGTATACCCTGTTCGTGCACAGTTGGATTGGGTGTCTTGTATTCGGGGATGATCACTATGGTAGCCGGACCAACGGTTACCCGCGGATCTTGATAGGGTGTCGTTTTAAGTCCACGTGTAACCATTAGGCGTATATGCACGCCGTTCGACATGCCATTCGCTTGGGCGGTGCGGTGGAGTGCGCTAGTCAGGTCGTCGCGGCTGAGCCCAATATCGAGATCGATAGCTTTGGCGCCCTCATAAAGGCGGTCGAGGTGTGCTTGAAGAAACGCAATTTGGCCATTGTGCAAACGCAGGCCTTCCCATATGCCATCACCAAGAACGAAACCGCTATCAAATACCGATACCTTCGCCTCCTGGCGTGGCACGAGCTCGCCATTCACATAGACGAGGATGTCCTGGTTACGCGGATCGTCTTGGTAGTCGTGTGTACCCTTGGCCATCGGCTCGAGCCCTCTACCCAGCGCTGCGTTGTATTCTATAGTGATTCGGCGACAGACACATGGCAGGTGCGCGTCGATTTCATTTCTTGAAGACCCGTTGATTGACCCCGACTAACTCTGGTGGGGTCATGCTGACAAGTAACCCCTTTCTTGTAAGCCCCATTACCGCCTACAATTGTCGTTTCGGCGACCAGTTAAGGCCATTAACGCTGCAGGCATGGCGTTGCCTGGAGACGGCAAGCACTTCGTTTCGTTGGACAAGGTCATCAAGACCATGCGCGAGACTGGGGCGGATATGAAGACCAAGTACAAGGAAACAGCTCGCGGTGGTCTCGCGGTTAATGTGATTGAATGCTAGTCATGTCATTTCTTGGGCGGGGGCAAAGTTGTGAATAATAAGCCGAGCCGGTACTCGATTGTGAGCCTGGTTAGAAATGCGTTTAACTATCACCAGAACTGGCAACAGGCGTGGCGTAGCCCAGAACCGAAAAGGGAATATGACGTCATCATCGTCGGTGCCGGTGGTCACGGATTGGCTACTGCCTACTACTTGGCCAAAGAACATGGTGTTACCAACGTTGCCGTGCTGGAGAAGGGATGGCTCGGCGGCGGCAATACCGGGCGTAATACCACAATCATTCGCTCCAACTATCTGCGGGACGAGAGCGCGGCGATCTACGACCACGCGCTAAAGCTCTACGAAGGTCTAAGCCAGGAGTTGAATTACAACATCATGTTTAGTCAGCGTGGCGTGCTCAACCTCGCGCATAATTTGCATGACTTGCGAGAACTTTCTCGACGTGTCAACGCCATCCGTCTGAATGGCATCGATTCGGAAATCCTGACTACTGAGCAAGTCAAGGCAATGGTGCCGATAATGAACACGTCGCCACATTCACGCTACCCCGTGTTGGGGGCGTCGCTACAAAGGCGTGGCGGTACCGCACGTCATGACGCGGTGGCTTGGGGATTCGCCCGTGGGGCAGATGCGCGCGGTGTGGATATTATTCAGAACTGTGAAGTTACGGGCATAAAGCGTAACGGAGCCGGGGTCGAAGGTGTGCAAACGTCTAGGGGTTTTATCGAGGCGAAGAAAATAGGCGTCGTTGCCGCCGGCCACTCCAGCGTGCTTGCAGATATGGTGGGACTGCGCCTACCAATAGAGAGCCATCCATTGCAAGCGCTGGTCTCTGAGCCCATTAAGCCGGTGTTAGATGCAGTGGTTATGTCCGCCGCTGTCCATGTCTATGTAAGCCAGTCGGACAAGGGTGAGTTGGTAATCGGAGCTGGCATTGATAGTTACAATTCATACGCACAGCGCGGCAGTTTTCAGGTAGTGCAGCACCAGATTGGCGCGCTGTTGGAACTGTTCCCAATCTTCTCGCGCCTACGGATGCTCCGTCAGTGGGGCGGTATCGTCGATGTATGTCCCGATGCCAGTCCCATTATTTCGAAAGCACCAATAAAGGGCCTTTATTTCAATTGCGGCTGGGGAACCGGCGGCTTTAAAGCAACGCCGGGGTCTGGCTGGGTGTTCGCCCACACAATCGCGCAGGACCGGCCACATAGGCTTAACGAACCTTATAACTTGGAGCGTTTTTCAACCGCTTATCTCATTGACGAACATGGTGCGGCTGCGGTTGCCCACTAGTGAAGGTTGAGCGCAATGCTGCTAATAAAATGTCCTTGGTGCGGCGATCGTGATGAACATGAGTTCAGTCATGGGGGTGAGGCACATATCGTTCGTCCGAAGAATCCCGAGAAGCTCACCGATGATCAATGGGCCGACTATTTGTTTATGCGCAAAAACCCAAAGGGCGCCCACTTGGAACGGTGGGTTCATGCTCATGGATGTCGGCGCTGGTTTAATGTTGAGCGCGATACTGTGACGCATGCCATCGACGCTATCTATAAGATGAACGAAAAACCGCCGAGGAGAAGCAAGACGTGAGTAAGCAGGCGTATCGTCTGGCGGTTGGCGGGCGTATCGACCGCACGCGACCAATTTCATTTAGTTTTGACGGTAACCTCTACGGTGGCTACGTTGGGGATACGCTTGCTTCAGCCCTGCTCGCACATGGCGTACACCTGGTTGGCCGTAGCTTCAAGTATCATCGCCCACGCGGAATCCTAAGTGCGGGTAGCGAAGAACCCAATGCCCTGGTGCAACTCGGTACTGGGGGTGCCACTGATCCCAATCTCCGTGCGACGCAGGTTGAGCTCTATGACGAACTAGTAGCGGCGAGCCAAAACTGCTGGCCCAGCCTGTCGTTCGATCTGGGCTCGGTCAACAGTTTATTCTCTCGTGTACTGCCGGCTGGTTTCTATTATAAGACCTTCATGTGGCCCAAGGGCTTTTGGAAGTACTATGAGTACTTTATTCGTCGGGCGGCCGGCCTAGGTAGGGCACCGGATGCGCCCGACCCGGCGCGGTACGACAACATGCACGCACATTGTGATGTGTTGGTGGTAGGTGGTGGCGTCACTGGATTGGCGGCGGCGCTGTCAGCCGCACGGTCGGATGCGCGCGTCATTCTGGCCGATGAGCAATGCGAGTTTGGCGGTGGGTTGCTGGGTGCTCGCGAACAAATTGATGGGATGAGTGCCGACGAATGGGTGGCACAGGCGGTAGCCGAACTCGTAAGCATGAAGGAAGTGACGTTATTGCCGCGCAGTACGGTAACCGGCTATTTCGACCATAATTTTCTTACCGTCGCAGAGCGGATTCAGGATCATCTAGGTCCCATGGGCGCACCAGACAAAGCGCGTCAGCGACTATGGAAGATACGAGCGAAACAAGTCGTGCTCGCGACCGGTGCTCACGAAAGGCCGATGGTCTTTAAGAACAACGATCGACCGGGCATTATGCTTGCCTCCGCTGCGGGCACTTACGTAAACCGGTTTGCGGTAAAGCCCGGTAACAGTGCGGTGTTCTTCACCAACAATGATAGTGCCTATGGAGCGGCCCTGACACTGGCCGAAGCGGGTATTAAGGTTGCGGCCGTGATCGATGTTCGCGCGCAACCTACGGGTATGCTCCCCACCAAGGTGCGAGATCGTGGCATTGAGATTCTCGGCCGGCACGTGATCGCTGCCGCAGTGGGTAAGAAGCGTGTCAGCGCGGTCGAGGTAATGACGCTCAATGAATCGGCAGACCGTCTGATAGGCACGGCACGCAAGATCTCCTGTGATTTGGTGTGCATGTCGGCCGGCTGGAGTCCTGCCGTTCACCTGTTCTCTCAATCACGTAGCAAACTTAAGTACGATGCCAATAGAAGCTGTTTTGTACCCGGCGACTCTTTCCAAGCAGAACGTTCAGTCGGTACTGCTAATGGCACGTTTAGCTTTGCTGCCTGTCTTACCGAGGGACATGAGGCAGGGCTCGCGGCGGCGGCTGATGCCGGCTGCAAGAAAAAGGGTAGGGCACCGAAGGCACCGGTGACGCAGGAAATAGAAGAAACGCCGGTACATCCCCTATGGCTGGTACCAGCGAAAGCAGGCGAACATACAGACAAGCACTTTGTCGATTTTCAAAATGACGTTACTGCCGCAGACGTGGTATTGGCGGCACGCGAAGGTTATCGCTCGGTAGAACACTTGAAGCGTTATACCACCATGGGGATGGGAACCGACCAGGGCAAGACAAGCAATGTTAATGCGCTGGCTATCTTCGGACAGGTGTTGGGCAGCGACATCCCCGAGGTCGGGACCACGACCTTCCGGCCACCGTACACGCCAGTCACGTTTGGGGTGCTGGCGGGCCGCGATGTCGGCGAACTCGCTGATCCAATTCGCCGCACCCCCATGCATCAATGGCACGAGTCGAAAGGCGCTGAGTTCGAGGACGTGGGGCAGTGGCGGCGACCCTGGTACTACCCGCTGGCGGGTGAATCGATGCAGGATGCCGTGAACCGGGAATGCCTGGCGACTCGCAACGCGATCGGTATTCTAGACGCAAGCACGCTGGGAAAAATCGACATCCAAGGGCCGGATACCGCTGAGCTCTTAAACCGCATTTATACGAATGGTTGGAAGAAGCTCGCCATCGGCCGCTGCCGCTACGGCATCATGTGCGGTGAAGACGGCATGGTGTTCGATGATGGCGTGACGGCGCGGCTGGGCGAGAATCACTATCGGATGACTACAACGAGCGGTAATGCGGCTCGCGTGCTCGCGTGGTTAGAGGAGTGGCTGCAGACCGAATGGCCTGAATTGAAGGTATATTGCAATTCGGTGACCGAACACTGGGCAACCGCATCTGTAGCTGGGCCGTTTGCGCGCAAGTTGGTAGCAAAATTGACCAGCGATATAGACGTTGGCCCTGATAACTTTCCGTTTATGAGTTTTCGTGAAGGTACGGTGGCAGGTATCCCGGCGCGCGTGTTTCGTATCTCATTTACCGGCGAGGTATCGTTTGAAATCAATGTGCCGTTGCGCTATGGCCTGGCCCTTTGGAATACGCTGATGACAGTGGGCGAGCAATACGGGATTACCCCGTTTGGCACCGAGGCCATGCATGTGTTGCGGGCTGAGAAGGGATTTATCATTGCCGGGCAGGAGACCGATGGCACGGTAACGCCGATCGACCTCGGTCTGGAGTCAATGGTTAGTAAGCGCAAGGATTTTATCGGTAAACGTTCACTCTCACGCCCGGATACGCAGCGCGAAGATCGTAAGCAATTGGTTGGCCTCTTGCCGTTAGACAGGCGAGAAGTTCTGCCAGAAGGGAGTCAGATTGTGGAGAAGGCCGACGACAAGCCACCAATGGCCATGATTGGACATGTGACGTCGGGTTACTACAGTGCTTATCTTGAGTGTTCGATAGCGCTGGCACTCATAAAACGTGGCCGTAGCCGTCACGGTGAAACGGTGCAAGTGCCACTCGAGGACAAAGTCGTGCCGGCCAAGATTAGTGCGCCCCAGTTTTATGACCCGGAAGGAGTTCGAATCAATGGCTAAGGACTATCTGCGTCAAAGTGCGCTGGCGCATCTCCATTTGGAGGCGCTCGGCGTCGATGACCCAGGTGCGGCTGGTGTATCTTTGTGTGAACGACCTTTTAGGGGACAGCTTGCGCTTCGTGGGAATAGCGCTGATCATGAGTTTGTCGAGGGTGTCCAAGGTGTGTTGGGAGTGGGTGTGCCATTGGATTCCAATACGGCCATTGTCGGTGGGAACATAACGGTGTTTTGGCTTGGCCCTGACGAGTGGTTGGTCGTCACACCGGACGGACAGGAAACAGAGCTAATTAAGAGGATCAACGATGCGCTGGCAGGACAACATTTCGCAGTGTCTGATGTCAGTGATAGCCGAGCCATTATCGGACTCACCGGTATCCACGCGCGCGAAGTTTTAATGAAAGGTTGTAGTCTTGATTTACACCCGCGCGTATTCAATGCGGGTGATTGCGCCCAGAGCAGCCTTGCACGTTGCCACATGCTGTTGCATCAGATCAACGAGATACCCACCTATGATGTCTATGTTCACCGAAGTTTCAGCGATTACGCTTGGCGCTGGCTCGAAGATGCCGCTCGCGAATACGGTGTTGTGATAATCAACCAGTCCACGATGGATGTTGTAACCCAGCGTTCGACTCGTATGGAGAACCCTGTAAGCGCCTAGTCTTATGGTTGGTGTTGTCGACGTAGGAGGAGTTTCGTGACACAAGAGACATTTAAAGCCTTGGTGTTGACGCAGCAAGACAAGGATACGCGTTACGCCTTTCAGAATCTGACCCTCGACGCATTGCCCGAAGGTGATGTGCTGGTGGATGTTGCCTATTCCAGTCTGAATTATAAGGATGGTTTGGCGGTCACCGGCAAAGGCAAGGTCGTGCGTAAGTTCCCGATGGTTCCCGGGATCGATTTTGCTGGTGTGGTTGCAAAATCCGATAGCAAGAATTTTAAAGTAGGCGATGAGGTTGTGCTTACTGGATGGGGTGTTGGCGAAAGTCATTGGGGTGGATTCGCGCAAAAGGCGCGCGTTAATTCGGAGTGGCTTACACGCCTGCCGCGGGGGCTAGATCTAGAACAAGCGATGGCGATTGGTACGGCCGGATTCACCGCTATGTTGTCAGTGATGGCGCTCGAGGATCGCGGGCTAAAACCTGGCGACGGGCCGGTGGTCGTTACCGGGGCAGCCGGCGGCGTCGGCAGCATAGCGGTGGCCCTGCTTGCTAAGTTGGGTTACACCATCACTGCATCCACCGGTCGTGCCGAGCTTCGTGATTATCTTGAGACTTTGGGAGCGAGCGAATTTATCGACCGTCACGACTTGGGGCGCGAGGCCAATCCTTTGGAAAAGGAGACTTGGGCCGGCGCGATCGATACGGTCGGCGGGCAGACACTTGCGACGGTATTGAGTCAAATGCAATACGGTGGGACGGTTGCTGCCTGTGGCCTTGTCGGCGGCACTGCGCTTGAGACGACGGTGTTTCCTTTTATCCTCCGTGGCGTTGCCTTGCTCGGCATAGATTCTGTGATGTGTGAGGCGAAACGACGCAAGCGCGCGTGGTCGCGACTGGCAGCCGATTTGGCGCCCGATCACCTTTCTAAGATGACGCACAAGATCGGCCTTAGCGAGATACCGCGGCTGGCAGATTCAATCCTCAAAGGGCAGGTACGGGGCCGGGTCGTCGTGGATGTGAATGCCACCCCCTCCTAACCTCCCCCGACAAGCGGGTGAGGAACTGGGGGGGTGACCGTGTCCTCGTATTATCAGTCTCCCACGGTGCCGTCTACTGATGCCAAAAAGGGCGCATAAGTGTCGTTTTCCCGCAATCCCGCGTCGCCGCGAGATCAGCAGCTATCTATACTGCCGACTAACCTTCGGCTACCCTTCGAACAGAGCGCTGCTGTCGGGGTGGCGCCAACAGAGGTAACAGGGGGCAGCTATGTCCGATGTCGAGAAAGGTGAAGGCAACGGGGAGGATATCGATCTCTCATCACTGTCCGATGATGAACTTGCCGAACAGATGCATGACGATCTGTACGACGGGCTCAAGGAGGAAATCGAAGAAGGTACCCACATACTACTCGATCGAGGATGGGCGCCCGATAAAGTTCTAAGTGATGCTCTCGTCGAGGGTATGCGCATTGTCGGCATCGATTTTCGTGATGGCATACTGTTTGTTCCTGAGGTGTTGATGTCGGCCAATGCCATGAAAGGTGGAATGGCTATCCTGCGTCCACTACTCGCCGAAACGGGTGCACCTCCTGTCGGCAAGATGGTGATTGGTACGGTTAAAGGCGATATCCACGACATCGGGAAGAACCTAGTAGCCATGATGATGGAGGGCGCTGGATTCGAGGTCATCAATCTCGGAGTCAATAATCCAGTGGAAAACTACCTGCAAGCGTTAGAAGAGCACAAGCCCGACATCTTGGGTATGTCAGCCCTGCTTACTACGACTATGCCATACATGAAAGTCGTAATTGATACCATGGTTGAACAAGGTATTCGCGACGATTACATTGTGTTGGTCGGTGGTGCGCCCCTAAACGAAGAATTCAGCAAGGCGGTCGGCGCCGACGCCTATTGCCGCGACGCCGCGGTGGCGGTTGAGACCGCCAAAGCGCTAATAGCTGAACGCCGGGCCGGCGGTACGGGGGAAGCACGCTCACAAGAGGTTGGGACTTAGTGTTGAAGTGTTCTGGTGTTCTGATCATCGCTTGCGGGGCGTTGGCGCGCGAGATCGTAGCTTTGATTCGCGCCAATCAATGGCAGCACATGACGGTACAGTGTTTGCCGGCAGAGTGGCACAACACACCCGACAAGATTCCTGATGGGGTCCGCGACAAGATCCGCGCCGCGCGTGGTCGCTTCTCGCGTATTTTTGTCGCCTACGCAGATTGCGGTACCGGTGGCCAACTCGATCAAGTGTTAAAGGAAGAGGGCGTTGAACGGATTCCTGGTGCGCATTGTTATGAATTCTTTGCGGGTGCTAAGACGTTCGCCGAACTCTCCGACGCAGAACCGGGGACCTTCTACCTCACGGATTTCCTCGCGCAGCATTTTGATCGCCTGATATATCGTGGCTTAGGGTTAGACCGCCATCCTCAGTTGATGTCCGATTACTTCGGCAACTACCGGAAGTTGGTCTATCTGGCACAAATCGAGGAACCACGACTGGTTGCTAAGGCCCGGAAAGCTGCCAAATATCTTGGCCTTGAGTTCGAATATCGTTTGTGTGGCTATGGTGATTTGGCGCGGGCCCTCGTTGATCTAAATGGTAAGCTCCCACGTGGCCAAGCTAATTACAGTATTCTGGCGTGATATTCCCGCTCAGGTAATCGCTAAACGGGGACGCGATAGTGCTAAGGTGCGGTTATCACAGCGGTTCCAAGTCGCGATTGACCGTGCCGCCATGCGTGCCGGGAAGGGTAGTAGCGAGGCCTATCTTGCAGATTGGCGGCGTGAACCGCGTCAGTGTAGTGAGGACCTTAAGAAAGAAGCCGAGACAGAAGCGGTACGCCTCGAGACCGAATACTCTGATGAAGATTTAGAGTGTTTGATCAAATCGGGCGGTGCACGAAAAGTATAATAGCCAGCCGGAGACTAGCACGCATGTATGCGGTACGCCGTTGGTCGGTACGTCGGGCTCGCTTGCTTGAAGCGATTTATGATCACTTCGAGTCAATCATCACAAGACTCCACCCAATTTTCAAAACGATAGGCTATGCACGGCTGGAAAAACCTGTGGCGGCGGTAGAGCGTGCAGTCAAAGGATTTCTTTTTGACTGCCAGATGTGTGGCCAATGCGTGCTCAGTTCCACGGGTATGTCTTGCCCAATGAATTGTCCCAAGCAATTGCGTAACGGTCCTTGTGGTGGTGTGCGACAGGACGGTAACTGCGAGCTGATACCGAGCATGCAGTGCGTGTGGGTCGCGGCCTGGGAGGGCAAGCAACGTATGCGCCAAGGGGCAAATATCCAGATAGTTCAACCGCCCGTGAATGCACAACTGCGGGGGACATCGTCGTGGCTACGGGTGGTGAAAGAGAAGGCCACCAGTGAGTCCTTAATATGAAACTCGAAGACGAACCACAAAACCCAGGAGATCCGTTACCGGTATTGCCCGGGCACTCATCAGGCGGACGCCTGGAAAGGGTATTACGTGCGGGTAAATTTGCGGTGACGGCTGAGTTGTCGCCGCCGGATTCAGCGGATCCCGAAGAAGTTTACGTACGAGCAAGTGTATTCGACGGCTTCGTCGATGCGATTAACGCTACGGATGGATCCGGAGCGAACTGCCACATGTCGAGTGTAGGCGTGTGTTCACTGTTGACGCGCGTTGGCTATGGAACAGTTATGCAGATTTCTTGTCGAGACCGTAACCGTCTGGCCATTCAAGGCGATGTACTGGGCGCCGCTGCCATAGGTGTCGCAAGCATATTGTGTCTGACCGGCGATGGTGTGCAGGTGGGCGACCAACCTGAGGCTAAGCCGGTGTTTGATCTCGACTGCATGTCATTGTTAGAAATGATTCGTTTAATGCGCGATGAGTCACAATTCCTAACCGGGCGAAAATTGACCAGTCCGCCGCGCGTGTTTCTTGGTGCCGCTAGCAATCCGTTTGCTCCCCCCTATGATCTTAGACCGATGCGGTTGGCGAAAAAGATTGCCGCTGGCGCCCAGTTTCTGCAAACGCAGTATTGCTTCGATATTCCGCGGCTCAAAGAATTCATGAATCGCGTACGTCATATGGATTTGCACAAGCGCTGCTTTATCTTGATCGGGGTTGGACCGCTGGCTTCGGCTAATGCAGCACGTTGGATTCGAGCCAATGTGCCTGGTGTACATATTCCCGATGAGATCGTCGACCGCCTGGCTGGCGCAAAAAAACAAAAGCTCGAGGGCAGAAAGGTCTGCATGGAAATAATCCAGCAGATTCGTGAGATCGAAGGTATTAGCGGTGTTCACGTCATGGCTTATCGTCAGGAGGAGGCTGTGGCGGAGATTATTGATGCCTCGGGCGTGCTCGAGGGGCGGGTACCATGGTATCCCAATCGGGATAAGAACTTGGGCATAAAAAAGGCAACGCTATGACCGATACAATAATTAGTTCCGCCATCAAAGAAGTGGCAATCGGATTTGGACGGCCATTTGTCATTATCGGCGAGCGCATCAACCCAACGGGTCGGAAGGTCTTAGCGGCGGAAATGGCAGCCGGTGATTATAGCCGCGTCGAGTCAGATGCGTTGGCGCAAGTGACAGCGGGGGCGCACATGCTCGATGTGAATGCCGGTATACCGCTCGCAGATGAACCGAAAATGCTAGCCGAGGCGGTGCAGCTCGTGCAATCGATTACTGACGTACCACTCTCAATCGACTCTTCCATCGTGGCGGCCCTTGAAGCTGGACTTTCGGTGTATAAGGGTAAGGCATTGGTTAATTCGGTAACCGGCGAAGAAGAGCGTCTGGAATTGGTATTGCCGTTGGTAAAGAAACATGGTGCAGCTGTGGTTGCTATTTCTAATGATGAGACTGGCATCTCTGAAGACCCAGATGTTCGATTCGCAGTTGCAAAAAAAATTGTTGAGCGCGCGGCTGATTATGGTATCCCGGCACACGATGTCGTCGTGGATCCCTTGGTGATGCCGATCGGTGCTATGGGAGCTGCCGGCAAACAGGTGTTTCATATCGTTCAACGATTACGTAATGAACTTCACGTTAACACCGTCTGCGGCGCATCGAATATCAGTTTCGGGCTGCCCAATCGCAATGGTTTGAATGCGGCGTTCTTAAGTATGGCGGCGGGCGCGGGCATGACCTCGGCTATTACCAGCCCACTACATACTACGGTGATCCAAGCGATCATGGGGGCCGATGTCATGCTCGGTCAAGACCCGGAGTGCCGGCGCTGGATCAAACGTTTTCGTGAACCTACTGCGGCGGAGGCTGACGGCACTCGGCGTCGACGCGGTGGCCGACGTCGTGGCGCCTAAGACAGCTCTCGTTGTATTTACCCCCTCGGGTCGACGCGACCATTTTCCGGTCGGTACACCTTTGTTGCAGGCGGCGCGTGCCCTAGGTGTGGATATCGATTCGGTTTGTGGCGGCCGCGGTATTTGTGGGCGCTGTCAGATTTTGTTGAGCGAAGGCGAGTTCGCGAAACACGGGGTCACGTCACGCGCCTCACACCTGTCACCATTCAGCGATGTGGAACGTGTTTACGCGGCCGCTAATGGTCTTGACGAGGGCCGTCGTCTTAGCTGTTCCACGCAAGTACTCGGCGATGTCGTGATCGATGTGCCCCCCGATAGTCAAGTGCACCGACAAGTGGTCCGCAAACGAGTCGAGGTCCATACTATTGAACTCGACCCTGTGGTGCGCCTGCACTACATAGAAGTACAACAACCTAACATGCAGAACCCTGCCGGCGACTTGCAACGCGTGCAAGAAGCGTTGGAGTTCGAGTGGCAACTTACCGATTTGCGCTGTGACGTGCGGGTTCTGCAACACCTTCAAGAGGCCTTACGTGGCGGCGGGTGGAAGGTCACGGTAGCGGTTCACGATGGCAGTCAGATCATCGCCGTCTGGCCAGAATTCCGGGATAAGATCTATGGGCTTGCGGTAGACGTGGGCTCAACCACCATAGCGGCGCACCTATGTGATCTTGCGAGCGGGGAAGTTGTTGCCGCGGCTGGTGTCATGAATCCACAGATTCGGTTTGGCGAAGACCTGATGAGTCGCGTGTCCTACTTGATGATGAATCCAGGCGGCGAGAAGGAGATGACCCGTGTAGTGCGTTCAGCCATCAATGATTTGGTGGCGAGCGTCGCCGCCGAGGCGGATATCGCTGCCGCCGACATCTTGGAACTCACATTTGTCGGGAATCCCATCATGCAGCACCTATTGCTAGGTATTAGTCCGATCGAGCTTGGCGGTGCACCGTTCGCGTTGGCCAGCGACCACTCGATTACGCTTTGGGCGACGGAACTGGACTTGGAGGTCCACCCAAACGCGCGTATCTACGTCTTACCATGTATTGCCGGTCATGTTGGGGCAGACACGGCTGGGGTGGTCTTGTCCGAGGCACCCTATCTGCGCGATGAGATTACGCTAATCGTAGATATAGGCACGAACGCCGAAATCGTCCTAGGCAATCGTGAACGGTTGTTGGCAGCCTCTAGTCCGACTGGCCCGGCCTTCGAAGGAGCGCAAATAAGTAGTGGGCAACGCGCGGCACCGGGGGCAGTGGAACGGGTGCGTATCGATCGAACCAGTCTCGAGCCACGATTTAAGGTAATCGGTTGCGATCTTTGGTCGAATGAACCCGGGTTTGACAACGCGGTGAGTGCAGTTGGCATTTCTGGTATTTGCGGCTCTGGCATTGTCGAGGCGATTGCTGAGATGTATCTCGCAGGGATACTTAGCCGGGATGGGGTGATAAACGGGGAGCTAACGAAACGCAGCGCACGTATTGTTGCCGACCGCCGCACATTCTCGTACGTGCTACACGATGGTAAAGTTAAGCTCCGCATCACCCAGAACGACGTACGTGCAATCCAGTTGGCTAAAGCCGCTCTGTACGCTGGTGCCCGGCTACTGATGGACCAGCTAGGGGTCGATAGTGTCGATCGTATTCGCCTAGCGGGTGCCTTTGGTAGTCACATCGATGTCATGTATGCCATGGTGCTGGGCCTTATACCGGATTGTGATTTGAAGCACGTCGACGCGGCTGGGAATGCGGCTGGCACGGGAGCGCGGATCGCGTTATTAGATCGAAAGGCACGACCGGAGATAGAACGGGTGGTGCGAGACATCCACAAGGTCGAGACTGCGGTGGAGCCGCGTTTTCAGGAACACTTCGTCGACGCAATGGCGATACCGCACAAAACGGCAGCGTACCCGAACCTGGAGAAAGCAATCGAATTGCCACAGCAAAAGCCGACGAATGAGGACCAGTCCGACCGTGGGGTTGGGCGAAGACGCAAGCGTGCGCAGCGGCAGCGCAACTGACACTCGAAAAAAAGCGTGTGATATGATGACCGGTCCGACGTACTCAGGACCGGCACGCAGTCGTAGAAACACACAGCGAGGGGCGAGATGAATATCGAAGTTATTATTACGTGTGCGGTGACCGGAGCCGGCGATACGGTCGGCAAACATCCTGCGATTCCGATTACGCCCAAGCAGATTGCGGAAGCGGCGATCGAAGCCGGTAAGGCCGGTGCGGGCATTGCTCATTGCCACGTGCGTGATCCCGAAACCGGCAAGGGTGTGCGCGATCCTGCACTCTATCGAGAAGTTGTCGAGCGCATCCGCGAATCCGACACGGATATCGTCATAAACCTTACCTCGGGTATGGGTGGCGACCTTCAGATAGGGCCCGACGACAACCCCATGGACTTTGGTCCGGATACCGATCTGGTCGGACCGCTAGAACGTTTACCGCATGTCGAACAGCTATTGCCCGAGATCTGTTCGCTTGATTGTGGTTCGTTGAACTTCAGCGATAGCAACATGCTGTATGTGTCGACGCCGGATATGTTGCGTGCAGGCGCCAAGCGCATCCAGGAGTTGGGCGTTAAGCCGGAGCTCGAGATCTTTGACACCGGACAGTTGTGGTTTACTACGCGCCTATATAAAGAAGGACTTCTCGATGACCCGCCATTGTACCAGCTCTGTCATGGTATCCCCTGGGGCGCACCGCCAGATGCCGGGGTGTTGAAGACATTTGTCGACCAATTGCCAGCCGGTGCTAACTGGACGGCATTCGCGCTCGGGCGTAACGAGATGCCGTTTGTAGCGTTGGCGGTGTTGTTAGGTGGCAATGTACGGGTAGGCTTGGAGGACAACCTCTATCTCGAGAAAGGAGTGTTTGCCAGCAATGCTCAGCTGGTCGAGAAAGCACGTAAAATCGTCGAATTGATGGGTGCGCGCGTGCTTACCCCCGAGGAAACACGCAAGAAGTTCGGCCTAACAAAGCGTGCCTAACACTAGGTTATTGATCGACGCGCATCGGAGGTATTTTCCATGATAGGTATTGTCATAGATGAGGCATTTTTGCGCGCACTGAGCCCGGAGGCCCAGGACGAAGTTCTGGCGTTGGCAGAGGAACAGATCGCAACCCTAAGGACGCCATCAGCCAAGACGGAATGGCGCGCTGACCGGGAAGAGTCCTATCCGCTTAGCGTGGAAGAAGCGACAAAGCTCATTCGGGCTCAGCCGGAGCCCATGCGAGACGCGCTACGTGTGTTCTGTAGCAATTACGATGGACATTTCGGTCGCGCAACGCTGCAAGAGTTGATGTCAGTGGCGGGTTTTTCTGAGTCCAATGACTTAAGCAAAGCAACCACTGCGCTCACGCAAAGTCTGCGACACATCACCGGTAATCATGACGCGTGGCTGTTGAACTGGCGCCCGGAAGACTGGAAATGGAGTGAGAAGAAACAGTGCTACACAAAGGGCGAGTATTTCATTTCTGCCAAGGGCGTTGAGCCGTTAAAGCAGGCATTCGGTGATTCCTAACCGCGAATAGGGGAGCGGCGATGCAGTGTATGGGTATCGTCGGCACCGGTGTGATCGGCGCCGGCTGGACGGTGCGTTGTTTGGCGCGTGGTCTCGATGTTGTAGCCTGGGATCCGGGTGCGAATGCCGAAGCCAAGCTGCGATCGGCGGTGGATACGGCGTGGCCAGCGCTTGCCAAGCTTGGGACATTTCCGAACGCCAAGAAATCAAATCTCCGTTTTGTAAAGACGATCGAGGACATTGCAAGATCAGCCGACTTCATTCAGGAAAGTGCGCCTGAACGTGAAGACCTGAAGCGCAAGCTACACGCACAGATAGATGCCGCCGCGCCGGCAAACGTCATTATAGCCTCGAGCTCATCGGGTCTGTTGCCCAGTCGTATCCAGTCGGCCTGTAGGCATCCCGAGCGCATTGTCATTGGACACCCGTTTAATCCGGTGTACCTGCTTCCTTTGGTAGAAGTCGTGGGCGGCAAAAACACGTCTAGCGATACCATCGAGCATGCTATGGCCACTTACACCGACCTTGGGATGCACGCTTTGCGTGTGCGCAAGGAGATTGAAGGGTATCTCTCCGATCGATTGCAGGAAGCACTATGGCGAGAGGCGCTACACTTGGTCAACGATGGCGTAGCGACGACTGAAGAGCTCGATGCGGCCATTGCCTATGGTCCCGGATTGCGATGGGCGATCATGGGCACCTGTCTAACGTTTCACATGGCGGGTGGCGATGCTGGCATGCGCCACATGCTCGAGCAATTCGGGCCAGCGCTAAAGTTGCCGTGGACCAGATTAAAGGCCCCCGAACTGACCGAACAACTTATCGATCGCATGGTACAAGGCACTGACAACCAAGCGGCTGGCCGGACGGTCAAGGAGCTGGAACGGCTACGCGACAATTGTTTGATCGCCATCATGCAGGCGTTGCGACAATATGGGGTTGGTGCCGGTCAGACCCTAATCGACGATGAGGTCCGACGAGGAAGCAAGCACTCTAAAGATGGTGCCGATGTCGAATGAATCTGGTCATAAGCGCGCAGCAGTATCAGTTAAATGTTGAACGGTTTGCGCGATAAACGTGTAGTTGTTACCGCGGCTGCGAGTGGTATCGGCAGGGCGGTGGCGCAAGCCTTCATTGCCGCGCACGCACGGGTGCATGTGTGCGACATCTCTGCCGATACCCTGAGCGTGTTCCAGTCCATGGAGCCAAGTCTGAGCGCCACCGTCGCCGATGTTTCCGACCTAACCGCCGTGGATCGGTTATTCGATGAGGCTTTGCGAGAACTTGGTGGATTGGACGTACTTATCAATAACGCTGGCATTGCCGGCCCGACGGGACCGGTTGAGGATGTAACCCCAGATGCGTGGAACCATACAATCGCGGTGAATCTCAGCGGCCAATTCTATTGTATTCGCCGAGCGGTACCGTTGTTGAAGCAGGCGGGGGGCGGTTCGATTATCAATATTTCATCGGCAGCCGGCATTATGGGTTACCCGTTACGAACACCATATGCGGCGTCCAAATGGGCAGTGGTGGGACTGACCAAGTCATTAGCGATGGAGTTAGGACCATCTGGAATTCGCGTTAATGCTATCTGTCCAGGTTCTATCGAAGGTGAACGTATGCAACAGGTGATCGCAGCAGAGGCGCAAGTACGTGGGACCGACCCCGTTAGTCTGCGCAAAAGTTACGAGAAACAGAATTCACTGCGCACCTTCATCGCCCCGGAGGACATCGCCAACATGATCTTGTTCACTTGTTCCGATGCTGGCGCAAAGATTTCTGGACAGGCCCTTAGTGTCGACGGTAACACCGAAACCCTGAACAATTAGCGCAAGTGGCTACCGCGAGGTCAAGGTGTAGTAGTAGCCGATGCGGTCATCCGTATGCCCAGCGGTTCCGGTCTACAAGTGAGTGATCAGGAAAACAACCCAGTACCACTGACGGAAGCGCCGGTCTTGTACCACACGCGGGTAAAGCCAGAGTGGGTGGATTATAACGGCCACATGAGTGAGGCGTACTATGTCTTGGTTTTTGGCCATACCACTGATGCGTTTCTCGACTTAATCGGCGTGGATGAGGTTTATCGCCGGCGTACAGGCCATTCTCTCTATACATTGGAGGCGCATATAAGTTACCTACATGAAGTCGGGGAGGGCCAAGCTTTGGCGGTCAGCACCCAGGTCCTTACCGCAGACGCTAAACGTGTGCGCCTATTTCACACGATGAACCATGCTGACAAGGGACGTTTGTTGGCGACGGCCGAGCTGATGTTGCTGCACGTTGATACTACACAACCTTGCGCTGTCCCATTCGCGCCTGAAATACAGACCCAGCTGGCAAGCGTGATGCAGGCCCATTCCAAACTTTCGCGCCCAACTCAGGCGGGTCGGTCAATTGCCCTATAGATTTTTTGCATAGTTGTCACCACCCATGGCTACCGTTGCTAACGACAGCGTTACTCCTAAAGAGCACGCGCACCTAAAGGGTGTCGGCTTGGTGTTGTTGGCTGGTGTGTTTTGGAGCACGGCTGGAATTATTGTGCGCCTTATCGAATCGGCGAATGAATGGCAAATAGTTTTTTACCGTTCGCTAGCATTGGTGTTGACACTGCTCGTTGTGCTTGTTGCTCGCAATGGTCGTGCCATATTCTCGGCCTTTCGCAC
>CAXMNC010000003.1:0-3487 GCA_964194625.1 Acidiferrobacterales bacterium | reverse complement strand
AGTGCCTTCGAATAGGCGACATCATCAGCCCCCCCAAACGGTGCTTGCGCGAACGCGGTGCCAGCCACCATCAACGCACCAATGGCCGTAATCACAAGTTGCTTCTTCTTCATAAAACACCTCCGGTGTGGATTGCGGGTTCATTGCTTATTTTGTGTGCAGAGCAGACGCTGCTCGACACTAAATACTAGACCGGAACCTAGGGCAAATTCTTTCATAGAGCAAATCGACGCACTCAGGATCGCACCGTGCACACCGCTAGGTGCTCAGCGCCTGTACATATCTGGCGCCTTTGCGGCTGCGCCCATGAGTGGTATTACGGCGGGTGCGCTGGGACCGATGCCGGTCATGCTCATGGGTAGCCTCATGGTGATATCATTGGCCCCCATAATCATGCGCGCAGATTGGTCTAATGTGGGCGCGCAGAGTCCTTCCTTTCCCAAACATCAAACTGAATAGCTTGGTTTATAATTTCACTGATCATGCAATGCGCAATCTATAGGTCGAACAAAAAGACCGATGCCTATCTTTATGTCCAAGAAGAAGGTAACTTTTCGCGGGTACCACCAGACCTTTTAAACCTCCTAGGACAACTGGATTTGGTGATGACGCTTGAGTTGACTCCGGATCGGACGCTGGCCCGGGCCGATCCAGAGCAGGTGCGCCAGCAACTAGACACGCAGGGATACTATCTACAGCTACCGCCCAGCGATGTCGCCGACTCATCAAACCAAGGATAGATCAGTAGCTAGGGTCGTTGTGTTGCGCATTAAGCATTGTGATGTGTTCGATCAATGCCTGGTGGGCGTCCGCATGATCGTGCTGTAGTTGCTTAATCGCTTCGCGAAATTTGACGACCTGCCTACCATGTTGCTTCAGCAGGCCCTCTAGATAAATGTTCTCGGCTACGGTACGAGTGCCGCCATGCTTGTATTTCTTTTCCAGCTCTTCCAGATAACTAAAGTGTTTGCGCTTACTCTCTCCCATCGCACGATAGATATCCCAAACCGGTAACGCCTTTTTGGGAAGTGTTTGTTCCATCAACGCGACCTATCAACCTTCGACGACGTTCAACAAGGGTTTGTCAGCTAGCCAGCGATCGAGATTGTCCGCAAAAAAGATAGCAAAGCGTCTCGGCCAGTCGCTGACGGAATCGGCCATGTGCGGCGTAATGAACAAATTGTCAATGTGCCATAATGGGCTGTCGGCCGGCAGCGGCTCCGTATCGAAGACATCGAGATAAGCAGCACGCAAATGGCCCGAACGCAGCCCGTCGATCAATGCCGATTCTGCCACCACCGGCCCGCGCGCGGTATTGATTAATATGGAGTCCGCTTTCATATTCGCGATCGCCTGCCTATCTATCAAATGGGTCGTTGCGTCGTTGAGACGAACGTGCAAACTCACCACGTCCGCCCTCCCCAAGAGGTCGGGTAATGCCTCGGGGGCGTGCATTTCATCCACGGATGCGCGCGGAGTCTTTGAACGACGTGTCCCTACGACTCGCATGCCTAGAGCCTTAGCGTTGTCTGCCACACAGCCACCCACCGCGCCGACACCTACTATAAGTAACGTTTGCCCACACAACGGTTGAAAACCGTGTTGCCGCCAAACCCTCTCCTTCTGTTGCTTAACATAGGTGAGAAAATTGCCATTAAGCATCAGCAGCGCACCGGTGACGGTCTCGGCCAGAAAACGACTCAATACACCGGCACAGCTGGTCAACGTGATGCGCGATGCATCCCAACCGAGAAAATCCTCATAGCCCGAACCGCCTACCTGCAACCATTTCACACTGGGATGCGAAATGATCGGTCTGTGGGCGGGGCCGGGGAAACCCAGATGCTTGATCGAGAAGACGATTTCAGGATTGGCGGCGGCCAAGGCCCCTTCCACGTCACCGGGGCTTGTCGCGTAGTTAAAAACTATATCGCAAAAACGGGATTCCAATATATCCCTAAATTCTTCGGGGCGATCATAGACAACAAGCACGCTTGTCGCGTTGACGTCGGGCACGATGAAACCTATCCGCTGTTCAAAGAAACTTGGTAGCCGACACGTGGAAAGTGTACGACGACATCGCCAACGCGATCGTCGTTGCGGCGAATGGCAATCTCTTCTGCACTCACACTAACGATCTCTCCAGTCACGACCGGGTCGCCGCCTATCCCCGCTGGCGCCACCGCCACCTGTAGCCCAGGGGCCAAGTCCTCAGGATCACCGGGATCTGTGTGTGTTTCGGTTTCTGAGGTAGCGGCCTTAGCGATGGCCAATGCCTCGTCGGCCGTCATGTCGCTTGGCTGTCCGTGGCCAATACCACCTACGCGTTGCTCCCAGGCCACCAGATTAGGGAACTGACTCAGAAACTCAGGGCCGCCAGCGTAGCGCCCGCGGATAAACCAAACAAGATAATAACAAAGCGCATCGGGAAGACTGGGTTCGCTACCGAGAATAAATGTCCGACCAGTAGCAAGACGTTGCTCTATCCAACCTAGTTGTGCGCGCAGTTGCGCCAATGTCTGTGGCAACTGTCGTTTCATGGCCTGCAGATCGTAATCAGGGCCGAAATAAAGTCGGCCTCTGTCATCGGCGAATTCCTTAGGTAGCTCATCCGCCTGCGCGCCGAAGACTAACGAAACTATTAACGTAAACAGCGGTCCATCGGTCCAGCGACTCACTCCCCATACCATGCCGGCACCACCACCGGGATACAACGTCGGCTCAGGGAAGCGCCGCTCGAGCTCGCGGATAATACACTGGCTATCGCAATAGACATCGGCGCCGATCTGCATGACTGGCGTCCTCCGATAGCCGCCGGTCAGCGGCATCAGATCGGGCTTGGGCGGCAGACGCGGGATCTCAACCGAACGCCAATCCAGTTGTTTGATCCCCAGAACCACACGCACCTTTTCCGACACCGGCGACTGGGGATAATGATGTAGGATCACGGACGACATACGCGTAACTCGATACGAAGGACGTCACAGCATCTAACACCGGAATGCCGGCCAAGTAAAGTGCGGTCACACTAGCACAAATAGCGGAAGACGCGATTATGAAACCGCCCATACATAATGAGTCAAGACCAGCCTAAAATAGTATCGGGCTGCCGCGCGCGCCAGCTCGCCAAAAAAGATTGGGCTTATTACCGCCAGTGCGGCGGCTACTAGTTTGATAGGGTTACCTTACTTAGATACACCTGCACACTCGCCACCAATGTCAATGACTCCACCCCGAGTCACTTGGATGACCTTCTAGTGCCACTGGAGATACTTTTGGCTTTTGCTCGGTAAGAGAACTACAAAGCTTGGGGTTCTCGGCTGAAAACATATCCCGGCCGAAGGAACAGCCGACCTTGTATCAATCGTCAGAAAACTGCGGCCGGTCATTTTGTTCGCGCTGTGGTAGCTCGATTGCTCATCACTGGTTGAATATAGGAATGATATGGCCATGCATTGGAACGCTCGGCGACCCGGAATTGGTAACA
>CAXMNC010000002.1:0-6593 GCA_964194625.1 Acidiferrobacterales bacterium | reverse complement strand
AGCTGGTCACGCGCGCGATTGACAGCGTCCTCGATTGTCGCATCGATCTGGTCCTGTACTGCACCGTCTTTTGCAAAGCCGCCAGCCACTCATATGCTCCATAGTGCCAACTACACTTATTGTTAGTGTAGAGAAATATCACCACAAAGATAAAGGAATGACAACCAAGAAATTTGTGGGCGGTCAAAGCCGAGAATCCAGGATTTCGATGGCTTTTCGGAAGTTTCTTCCATCGGGGTTTCGATGACCGCCGCGAGTGTCCGCTATGGGTCGTTTCCGGGCATTTGCGAACGGCTGCTTACGGCCAAAAGTCGACCTTCGTCAAAGGAGTTCATTTGCTCAGTCAGACCATCTTTGAACGGCCGCTTTCGCCTACAAGCGGCCGTTCGCTGAACCAAAAGATTGCATTAGTGAAAGGCAGCAACCGGCCAACTGCGGACATACGGCGTAGCCTAATACTAGGCTCCCGAACGTCCGGTGCTGCCCCGATTGCCCGTTCGCTCGCTACGACAACAGCACCAAGGTGGCAAGACGTTGGCACCGAGCGGTCGTGCCGCTCACTGATTCACGGTATTCTCGCCGCCGCCGAACCCGACGATAGCATCGCGCAGTTCCTCCCTGAGAATGGCCGCAACCCGGTCCATAGCGCGGCGCTCGGCGACCGGCCGTTCTTGCGCAGAGACCTTGATAACCCAGCGCTTGGTGCCCCGGACGCGTTGATTGCGGTGTTCCGAAAGAGTGACTTCGAGTGTACCTCGCAACCACTGCCAGCCGTCTCGTTGACCCAGGTCATCCAGTTGCAGCTCGCCCTCGACCACATAGTCTGGTCGATTGTCCCGGGCGACTGTAACGCCGGCCGCCGCCAATCCCGCCGACAGCGCCGTCTGCAATCCGCCAAGTGGATCATCGCCCGCTCTGGACGTGACGCGTACTTCTCGCAACGATGCCTCGAGTCGCTGTTGTAGCTGACGAATCTGCCACCGCGGCGGGATACCTTGCCCAGAGCGATCAATAATAGTTAGTGTGTCCTGCACGGTTTGGCGTTCAAACTGCGTACCGATGGCGCGATTCAGCGCGCCCAGTTTTCTCAACAGGTCGTCTTCGCGACTAGCCTGATTCACGTACTCACCGGTTTCGCGATCGAGCTGATCGATACGCTGCGCGAGTCGGCGCGCCGCCTGTGCACGCGACAACACTGCGAGCGCGTAATACACCTTCGTCTGCGGGTGCTGCCAAACTTCCTTGATCTCGATACCCTCGACGATCTGATCTGTCGAGCTAGCGATGGTGCGGGTTACTTCCGACCGTGCGTCGCGCTGCTGATCTCCGCCGCTTGTGCTGCTGACTATCGTCTGCCTATCGATGCTCTCGTCGCTAACCCATACCTGAAAAATTTTCGCCAGTTCGGCGCGTGCTCGATCGACGGCTTGCTCCTCGGTGTTACCCTGCCCCCGCCCGACCAAGAACTGTGCACTCTTATACTGAGTGCTTGTGCCGGCTACCCATTCTGGCGTCGTCGAAGTCATCGCGCATGCGCTTACGAGCATGACAGCAATAAGAGCTGTGCTGATGCAGCGCCTCACGGCCGTGCTCCATCCAATAAGTGCTTGGGTACGATCCAGTGGTGTGAAACAAATGTCTTTCGCGCCGGCCGGATCGTCACACGCTGAAAGTCTTCAGCGTCGATCACCGCGTGATTTCGTCCGAGTAGCTCGAGAGTCACTGTGTAATCTCCCGGCGGCAATCGCATCCGCCCCATATAGATATTGTGTGGCAAGGTAAACCAACTGCGTGTATCGGCGCGCTCGGAGAGCACGCCCGCAACCTCGACCAACAAGCCCAACAGCCACTCGTCCTGGCGCTTCAGCTCGCTGGCGACGGCGCCTTTAATCCCAGCACGCGCAATTGCCCGGGCTCGAATCATGGGCATTTTCATTTTCAACGTCCATATAGCGATGGCACTCACGTCCTCGACCAGTTCCATGGTCCGCTCTTCCCCGTTCACCGTTATACGTGCTCCCACGGCTGGCGTCGAACGAGGTTGGTAATAAGGCAGCGCCACTTTGACCAACACGTGCGGCGTAGATACGACCACTTCATCCTCGCGCTTGACCGGCGCTAGGCCGTTATGCAAAACGAATATGAGCTCTCCCTCAGACTCGACATCACCGACGTAAGACCAGTCGTCGAGACCAAATCGTTGTTTATACTGTTGCACTTCATTATAGAGACCGAGTCTATCGGCCAAACGAACGAGGTCGCGCTGTAGCGAGCGCGGTACGTCCACGGCATAGTGCTTACGGTACTGCTCGTATGCTTCATACGCCCTGCGATACTCGATCATCGCATCGCTCCACTCGCCGTGGTCCTCATAGATCAAGCCAGCTATATAGCGTGCGAAAGCGTCTTCGATATATTTTGTCTTAGCGATGCGCTTCGCGTATTGGCGTAATTTGATGTCGACCTGCAACGCTTCCACACGTGCCGCGTCCGCCTCGCCCATTTCGAGGTAGTTGAGTGCTTTATAAACGTGTAGCAGAACCTGTTCGAATTCCTCGCCGACATATTTTTTTATATTATCGTTGACGATCAGTGAACCGGTGCCTTCGGTGAGACTGACGCCTTGAAGCTTTGCCATGCGGCGTTTGGCCTGCTCAAAGGCATGGTTACTGGCCTTAAAGTCACTGTTGATACGCAACAACATCGCCTTGTTGAGCAGGTACAACACCTTATCGCGCCGTGCCCAACCTCGGTTCTGCGCCTTAAGAGCCTGCAGCGCGTAGCTGGGTCGGTCGGCCGCTAGGCGGCGTTCAACCTCGAAACGGCCTGCGGTGCTGCTGGCGCAGGCGGACACCAACAGAAGGATACTGACAACTGCCACCGGGCGATGGCCACGTCGCGTACGAAGTGAGTTCGCCAGAAATAGAGGGCAAAACGGCTGGTAATACACCCGGGCCTGCGCATCAAAATCTCAACTGACTGCGCTTGATCAGTTTCTTAATTTTTTTCTGTCCAGCCCATACCTTGCGGTTGTCGGCCAGGTTGATCAACGATATGTCAACCTGATAGTAGCGGACCTGCTTTTTACCCGCGACGTCGACGATGGTGCTAATGGTTCCCTGCAGCATGAAGTCGGCGCCTAGCTCCTGACCCATCGGTTTACGCGTCGCCTCGCTTGCATGCAGGTCCTGATCCTTGCGTTCCTCACGCACAGGGCGGCGTTCGATACGCGATGCGACGAACTGCACTTTCCTCGAATTGATCATCGCGCGTTCAATGTCTGCCACGAACGTGATCATATTAATATGCTCGTGGCTGAGATTGCGCACCTCGCCGACGATGACCGTGGGCTGCGAACCATTGTGACGCGTAAACTCACGTAGCCAGGGGCGAGACAGCGCATCTTCGACCATTTCTGCCGAAACCAGACGCGAATCGGTGTCATTCCAGGCACCGCTAAGATCCTTGACCTCCTCACTGTCTATGCGCTTTACCGAGGTTCCGCAGCCGGCGGTCACTAACAGACACGACAAAAGCGCAGCGCCGAATACGCGTGTCGCGTTTACCTTCATTTACTGTCCCTCGGAGACTTTGTCAAAGGTAGTATCCGCGTTCCGATCCATGTAGCCGCGAAAGTCTTCATTCATTGTGCGGTAGGTGTTGACGACCTGCTTTACATGCTTCATATCGAGCTCGGCAAGCGAATACATCATTAGGTCCTTCTTGTTACGCCAACGACCGATGATCCTGACGCCGGCGAGATTCATCTCGGTTAAGTTCTTGATCTCGCGTGAGACTTTTTGCTCGTTGATCTTCTCGTTCTCGGTCCCGCTCGATGACACAAAATCGTTCGAGACGATTTCCATATACGAACTCAGAATGCGCGCGACTTCGGCTCTCGCTCGATTGTCGGCCGTGCTCTTCTGTAACGAGATGTCACCTAGATCAGGTGCAAAGCCGACGCCATAAAACCGCTGCCCGCTCTTATCTTTAAGGGCCTGGGTCCCTTTATTGACCCAATCCGGTGCACCCTTTATGTGCAGATCGCTCTTGACCCTGACAGTGTCCTTACCGCCGCAGGAGATGAGAAAGCTTGCCAATACAATGACGAACGCTGCTTTGATTGCTTGGGTCGGGCTCATGGCTACCTCCAGCTTCGTATATTCAAAAGTGTCATCCAGTTCTCATGTACGGCTTAACCAAAGGCTCCATCTCGAGATATCAAACCTTATCCGTACCCCCCCCTATATCTTAGAAAAGTTAACTCGCCTCAGCAAGCTGTCGACGTTGCGCCGGTATCCTACAAGGAACTCGTTCACGGGGAACAGCAGGATGCGCAAGCAACCCAATGACGCTAGCGAACTGGAGCGCAGGGCTTTTCACAGCTTATCCCCGGATCGGCCGGCTTCTATATCGGGCACAGACCCGATCGAATTATGCGCTTCACGGATCAGCTCCAAAATACCGTCTGCTTTTGGCCGTTTTGAGCCTGTCGCGACGACAGCTTCCTGATTGACCGAAGGTCCGCTTGTAGGCGAAAGCAGCCATAGGAATTTTGATGCAAAACCACGCGCCTACGAATTTGCGAGTGGCTGCTTGGGGTCGTCTCCGGATATTCACGAACGGCTGGTTTCGGCTATTAGTGGACACGGTTAGGCGGCATTGCTAGGTATAGGTAGCGCGCGCCGCGCGGGATCACGCGATCGTTCGTAGGGGATTAACCCTTACAACGACTTTGAGCAAGCAGCGCGTCAATGAAGGCGGCTTTCTGCGGGTCGACATGAAAGCTATCCGAGAGTATCAGATAGCCCTTCTGGCCGAAGATTCAACAGCCAAGATGCAAAACCGGTTATTTACGGCTGACGGTCCGCTTCTCCAAGGACCTGATAGATCATCACCTCGTGTTTGACGTTTTTTAGTTGTTTTTTGCCAATCTCTTTGGTGCCGAAATACCCCTCGATTCGCCGCGCCGTTTCTGGGCCGACCAGGATCATGCCGCCTTCAGCGACCCCGGCAATGCGAGCGGCGAGGTTCACTGCCGGCCCGAGCGCCGTGTAAGTCCAGCGTGTACTGCTCGTGCCCTCGTATTTTGTGGGCCCAATTAAAGCAATGCCTGAATTGATTCCCATATGCACCGCGATGGGCTCGAAAATACCCTTTAGTTGGTCATTGAGTTCGCCAGTTTTTTGCAGAATCTCGAGCGCCGCCCGCACCGCTTTCTTGGGGTGCTCGTTTGGGTCCTGATCGGGAAAGACGACCATCAAGCCATCACCGCTTGTCTCGGTGATGTCTCCCTCATTACCGTGGATGCTATCCAAGAAACGAGAGAAGTACTTCTCGACGATGAAGTCGGCCGTCTGGCGCATGTCTTCGCTGAGCCGGGTGTACCCACTGACATCGACGAAGAGCGCTGACATGTCCTGATCAGTCTTCTCGAGCTCGGGCGCCTCGGGATTCTCCTCAAGCATGCGTATGACTGATTGGGGTACGAATCGGGCGAGGTATTCTTGCGCACCTTTGAGCTTATCCATCTTGTGCTCGACTGTTTGCTTAAGGCGCAACGAGGTCTGGATGCGCGCCAGCAGTTCGTTACGGTTAACAGGCTTGGTGAGGAAATCGTCGGCCCCGGCCTCGATGCCCCTGACGCGGTGCTCCACCTGTCCCAGTGCCGTCATGATGATCACCGGGATGAGACGGGTATCGGGATCATCTTTTAGCCGCCGGCACGCCTCGATGCCATCCATGACCGGCATCATCACGTCAAGCAGCACCAAATCAACTGTTTCGCCCTTGATGAGTTCTAGCGCCTGAGCACCATTCTCCGCCGTGACTACACTGTAGCCTTGCCGTTGCAGAAGACGGGACACGATGTCACGATTGTTTGCGTTGTCGTCCACAACGAGGAGATGACCTTGGGCCGTTTCAGCCGTCGATGTGGACTCGGTTTCCACCTCGTCATCGGTCGGTCCGCTATCGCGAAGTGGGCTCGAGAGGTCGAGCGTCCAGTCGGCTCTTTGAACTCGTTCGGGATCGAAAATGTCATTGATGAGTGCCAACAGCTCATTGCCAGCGGTGTGAATGTTTCGAAGATCCGAGATCAAGTCTTCCAGGCCACGCTCTTTCGCCTCTTCCAACAGCAACTCGCTGTATCCGATTATGTGGTTGAGCGGCGTGCGCAGCGCATGGCGCAGGCTGGCACGGGAATCAGTAGTCTCGTCCGATACTTCCCGGTCAGCGTCTTGAACTTTCCCGGGCGTATCGAGCTTGCGCGGCCCGCCGGCCGACCCCTTTTGTTTCATCCGGATGATGCTCTAACCAAGAGGGCTTCGATCTTCTCTAACAGCCGCGGTAGCTCGATAGGCTTGGTATCGTAGTCGTTACAACCTGCCTCTACCGCCTTCTCGCGATCGCCGGCCATCGCGTGCGCGGTGAGCGCGATGATAGGGATGGCTTGGGTCTCGGGCGCGCCCTTGAGCTGCCGTGTCGCCTCCCAGCCGTCGAGCACCGGGAGACTCATGTCCATCAAAATCAAATCGGGCGTTTCCGAGCGGGCCATTTCGACGCCCTGCTGGCCGTCAATGGCGATGACCACT
>CAXMNC010000001.1:0-1602 GCA_964194625.1 Acidiferrobacterales bacterium | reverse complement strand
CTGGCCGGAGGTGAGCGAGGATTTTTCGCGGTGCGCGTTGATCTACCGCAATCCCGGTGGCACGCGGGCGCGCCGCAATGAGTACATCATGGTGACGGATTACGGCCCGCAACCGTTTTCGCCGTGCCTATCAAGGACTCTTTCCCCTGCGGTGAGCCATGATTTTTTGGGTCGGTTCTGTATAGGTTTTGCTTACGTACCCTGAGGTCTGGGCAGTGGTATCAAATGAATTTCGGTACAGGCGATTGTGGATCGACAGCAATAGGCTTTGCGAGAGGTCAAAGTTACCACTCAGTCTTATGAAACGTGCTTTCCTGTGTTCCGCAATCCGGAAGGCCAGTCCGAACTCATCTCGAATTTAGGAGTCTGAGCAGCTCATCGGGTTCTGACCTGTTACGCTGCCACCTCGGCCGATTGCCTCTTAATAAGAGACCATTCGTACGCAACAGCGACTGCGGCCAAAACCACGCCGGCGCCAGCAACGTAGATGCGAACTGGCTCAAAATAGGTCAATAGCAGTTCGCCGCCGAACAACAGCAGGAGGATCTTGTTGCAGACAGGGCAGGCGATCCCGATAAACCCCACGAATCCGCTCGTCGTCGCCGTTTTCGCCGGGCAGAAAGGCCTACGGATTCCCACGTACACCCCGAGCAGGATGGAAAGAAGCGTTAGGAGCGCAATCTCGAAATCGCCCGCCGGGGTCATTCGTATGAACAGCGGGTTCTCCCAAAGCGCCGCCACTGTGCCGAACCCAACAAAAGACGCGATGGCGACCGCTAGACCCTTAAAGGCCCGGGACAAGATGGGATGTCGCTTCATGCCGAAGTTCATGACTCTTCTATATCACGGAATCGATCGAAACTCATTAATGCCGGGCAGTGCCGCTTGCAAGTTAACTCTCGCATCTCCTATTGCTAGGTGCCGTTGTGAGTTGGATCGCCGTGTCGATCTGGACAACTGGATTCAAAGGCGATCCCGTCGCCATGGGGCTCGCCATGGGCATCATCGTCTTGATCCTGGTCCTCTCGACGAAGTGGCGCTTTCTGGGGGACTACCAATTCATTGCGATGCCCCAAGCTTGCCGATTAGTTACCTGGGCCTCCTGAACCACTACATCCAAGATGCGGAGCCGGACGCCTCTATGATGAGGACCACCTAAAGCGGCTCACCTTCGTTCGTCGCAGCCGAGAGCTGGGGTTCCCGCTCGAGGAAGTCCGGGGCCTGTTGCGAATGGTCGACGGAGATGGTTACACCTGTGACGAGGTAAAGGCTCTAACACTCGATCACCTCGCGGAAATCCGGAGGAAGATCGCCGATCTCAGGCGACTGGAGAAGGTCCTCAAAGACATGGCCGCACAGTGCGAGGGAGGAAGTGTCCCCGATTGCCCCATCATCGACGCGCTGTTCGGCACAGGGGATTAAACCTGGTCCAGCACCTCACGGCTGCCGCCACTTTTGTATGCGGTTGTTGCCAAAGTCAGTAACGAACACCGTGCCGTCCGCGGTTACGGCCACGGCCATCGGGTACTCGAACTCGCCTGGGCCGCTCCCCCGCCGCCCGAAGCTCGTCAGGAACGTGCCATCAGGAGCGAATTCTTGGAT